>CABXYF010000001.1 GCA_902516435.1 uncultured Pelagibacteraceae bacterium
CTCATTAGTAGCTCATTTAGAACTGACGCCTTTTTTGGACTTGAGGAAAATATTGGTTATTTACTTTTCTTATTAACATTTTTAATTTATTTATATTATTTAGAAAAAAAAAATAATTATTACTTATTCTTTTTAATTTTAATTGCCTCCTTAACATTTTATACAAGGCAAACTTATGCATTTGTTTCAATAATTATATATTTAGCAATCATAAATACAAATCAATTACTATCAAAAAAAAACTTCGCTATTACATTTCTTTTTATTATATTTCTTCTTCCGTCCTTATATTTTTTTTATAATTGGGGATCTTTAATGCCAACAGAGGCAGCCGAACGTTTAGTTCCTTTTAATTACAACAATATAGCTATAATTTTTGGGATGTTTGTAATTTTTAATATTCCTTTTTTCATAAATGAGTTAATAAAAAATAGAACAAATATAATATCAAGTAAAAATATTGGAAAATTAATTTTAATACCCATCTTTTTTATTATTTATGCTTATACTTTTTGGAATATACCTTACTCAGATTTTGGTGGAGGACCTTTGTATAAAATATATTTAAATTTTTCAACTTTTAAACCACTGTACCTATTTTTTTCTTTTTTAGGATTAATTTCAACTATTTATTTTTCATTTAAAAACTATCGTTTATCTATTTTTTTTATATTTTTTATATTTATTTATTGCTTTGCAGATAACCTTTTTTTCTCTTATTTAGATCCATTAATGTTATTATCTTTATTAATTTTCCATGATAGAATTATTTTTGATTTAAAAAAAAATATAATTTATTCCCTAAGTGTATATATGTATTTTTTAACTTTACATTTAAGTTGGATTTATTACTTTCATATAATTATTGGTGACACTGTAAGATAATAATAATTATATAAATATTTAACTATTAGAATTATGAAAATCTTTATTTTATGTGGTGGTTTTGGAACAAGATTAGATCATGAAAGTAAATTTATTGCTAAGCCAATGGTTAGAATTGGAAAAGAACCAATTCTTTATCATCTTGTTGAAAACTTTTATATCCAAGGTTTTGATGAGTTTGTGTTATGTTTGGGTTATAAAGCAGAAAGTATTATAAATTATTTTACAAAAGAAAAATCAAAACAGACTAAAATTTTACAAAAAACTAAAAATCATATTAAAATTTTGTTTAAAAATAACAAAATTAAAATTAAGGTTTCTTTAATAGATACGGGTATAAAATCAGGAACTGGTGGACGAATTAAAATTGCTTATAAGACACTGAAATTAGATGAAGATTTTTTAATGACTTATGGAGATGGTCTGTCAAACATATCAATTAAAAAATTAATAAAATTTCATTATAAGAATAATTCACTTGTTACTATGACCGCGGTAAAACCTAAACAAAGATATGGGATTCTAGAAATCAAAAAGAATAGAGTAAATTTTTTTGATAATTCAAAAAAAAAAGTTGACGTGTATATTAATGGGGGCTTTCATGTTATTGATAAATTAAGTTTAAAATATATAAAAAATAAAAAGATATTTTGGGAAAAAGAACCTATTAGTAAAATTTTAAAAATTAATAAACTCTATGCTTTTAAACATGACGGGTTTTGGAAAAGTTTAGATACTCAAAAAGATAAAGTTGATTTTAATAAAATTTATAGACAAAAAAAATTAAATTGGAGGTTTAAAAACTAAAATGAAAATTACCTATGGAAAAAATTTATATAATAACCTAGAGATATCTTCGGTTGTTAAAAAATTGAGAAAGACAACTCAAATGGGAGATGCAGTATCTAATTTTGAAAAAAAAATTGCGAAATATTTTGGAAAAAAATATGGGTTGATGGTTAATTCGGGATCATCTGCATTAATTTTAGCTATAGAGTCACTTAAATTAAAAAAAGGCTCAGAGATAATTGTTCCATGTTTAAACTTTGGAACAGCAGTTTCTTCTGTTTTAATTTGTGGGCATAAGCCAGTTTTTGTCGATACAGAAATTGAAACTTTACAAATAGATATCTCAAAAATAGTAAAAAAAATTACAAAAAAAACTAAAGTAATTATGGTTCCAAATTTAATTGGAAATGTTCCAGATTGGAAAAGAATAAATAAAATTGCAAAAAAATTTAATCTCATAGTAATAGAGGATTCAGCTGATACTTTAGGTGCTCGTATAAATGATAAACCAACTGGGATTTACAGTGATATTTCGATTACAAGTTTTTATGGATCTCATATAATAAGTTGTGCTGGTAATGGAGGAATGCTTTTAACAAATAATAAAAAATATTACGAAAAAGCAAAAGTTCTTAGAAGTTGGGGTAGAATGTCTAGTCTTATTAAAAACTCTGAAAATATTATTAATAGATTAAACATAAAACTAAAAGGGGTTGATTACGATAAAAAGTTTGTATTTTCAGAATTGGGTTATAATTTTGAACCAAGCGAAATCGGTGCAGCTTTTGGTCTAGTTCAGCTAAAAAAATTTAAAAAATTTATGATCTTAAGAAATAGAAATTTTAAAAAACATATAAATTTTTTTAAAAAACTTAGTGATCATTTTATTGTTCCAAATATTTATGAAAATGTTAAAACAAATTTTCTTGCCTATCCAATAATTTTAAAAACCAAAAAATTTAAGAGAAAAGATCTTCAAATATTTTTAGAAAATAATAATATTCAAACTAGGCCTATTTTTAGTGGTAATATCTTAAGACATCCTGCATTTACAAATTTGATAAGTAATAAAAATAAACTAAATCAATTTAAAAATGCAGATTATATTATGAAAAATGGAATCTTAATTGGTTGTCATCAAGCATTAAAAAATAAAGACGTACAATATATCCACTCAAAAATTAAACAATTTATCTCTAAATTTAAATAATGAACTTATCTGATTATGTTTTAGATTTTTTAGTAAAAAAGAGGGTAAAAAAAGTTTTTTTAATTACCGGTGGAGCAATTTCATTCATGGTTGATGCTTTCTCAAGAAATAAAAAAATAAGATACATTTCGGTAGGACATGAACAAGGTGCTGCAATGATGGCAGATGCATATTCAAGATTAGGGCCGAATTACTCTTGTACTATGGTCACATCTGGACCAGGCGCAACGAATTTATTAACAGGCATAGCATGTTCATATTTCGACTCTATTCCAGCACTTCATATATGTGGTCAGGTAAACACGTATGAGCAACAAAGTTCAAATAAGAGTACTTTAAATGTTAGACAAGTTGGTTTTCAAGAAACTGATATTGTTAGTATTTCTAAGCCCATAACAAAATTTTCATACAAACTGAAAGATCCTAAAGAAATTAGATATATTTTAGAAAAAAGTCACCATATTGCAACTTCTGGAAGACCTGGTCCTGTCTTAATTGATATACCAATGGATTTACAAAGATGTAAAATAAACCCAACAAAACTAAAGTCATTTAAATTTACAAAAAAAAAAAAAAGTAAAATTAATTCAAAAATTAATTACGTAATAAATAAAATTAAAAAATCGAAAAAGCCTGTAATTATATTAGGTGGTGGCGTTAAATATGCTGGTGCAGAAAATAATTTAAATAAGTTTTTGCAAAAATTAAATATTCCAGTTGTAACAACATGGAGTGGTGTCGATTTAATAGATCACAATCAAGATAAGTATATAGGAAATATTGGTGTTTACGGTAGTAGAGCTGCAAATTTTGTAATTCAAAATTCTGATTTATTTTTATCATTAGGCTCAAGATTAGATACGAGAGTTACTGGAGGAGTTCCAAAAAACTTTGCAAGAAAAGCAAAAAAAATAATGGTTGATATAGATAAAAATGAATTAAATAAAAAAAGGGGATTAAAAATAGATTATAAAATTCATGAGAATGTAAAAATTTTTTTAGAGAAGATATCTTCAGTAATTAATTCAAAAATATCCAAAAAAGATTGGCTAATCAAATGTAAGGAATGGAAAAAAAAATATCCTACTGTAGATAAAAAGTATTATGAGGATAAAAAATATGTGAATCCATACGTATTTATTGAAGTTTTATCAAAGAAATTATTAAAAACAGATACTATAATTGCAGATGACGGTGGACATTTAACTTGGACACTTCAAGCGTTTAAAGTTAAATATGGTCAAAAACTTTTCTCAGCATTTGGTAATTCGCCTATGGGTTATTCTCTACCAGCAAGTATTGGTGCCTCGATAGCAAAAAATAATTCAAGAATTTTTTGTATAGATGGTGATGGAAGTATTCAGATAAATCTTCAAGAATTGCATACAATAGATAAATTAAAATTACCTATTAAAATTTTTGTATTGAACAATAATGGTTATGGAATTATTAAACAATTTCAAGAGTTGTACCTAGGTAAACGTTTTGAAGCATCAGGTAAAGGTGTATCAAACCCAAACTTTGAAAAAATTTCAAAAGCATTCAACATAAATTATAATGTTATTAAAAATCATAATGATTTTATTAACTTGGATAAGATAATTAATAGTAAAAAGGCTGAGTTGGTTGAGGTAATGCTAAAATCCGATCAAAAAATAATTCCTAAGTTACAATTTGGAAATCCTATTGAGGATATGTCTCCTTTACTTCCAAGAAAAGAGTTTTTAGAAAATATGGAAGTTAATATAATTAAGAGAGATAAAAAAATTTTTGAGGCAAATTAACAAAATTGAAAAAATTAATTATAATTGGTAGTTCTGGATTTGTTGGAAAAAGTCTAAATGACTATTTTAAGCATAATAATAATATTAAAATTATTAATTATTCTAGGACCAAAAAAAAAAATATCATTAGTATTAAAAAATTACCTAAATCTAATTATATATTTTACTGTATAAATAATAAGAACATTAAGATTAGTTTAAAGTATTTTTGTCATTTTAAAAAACTAATAAAAAATTATTCAAAAAATATTAAAATAGTATTTATTAGTTCTGGAGCCATATATGGCCCTAGATCAGTAAAAAAAAGATTTACCGAAAATGAAAAAATTTATAAAAGTAAATTTAATAATTTTCTAGGATATAAAAAGAATTACTCTAGGGAAAAGTATTTATTGGAAAAAGAATTTAAAAAAATTGCAAAAGATGGTTTCAAGGTCTCTATTGCTAGAGGTTTTACATTTTATGGTAGACATATTCTAAATTATGATTACTTAATTTCAAAAATAATCTTAGCTACAAAATCAAAAAAAACTTTTACAATAAATAACCCAAATACAATAAGAAGTTATATGCATGCTGACGATATGTGTAGGTGGTTAATCAAAATAGCAAAAATTTCTTCAAATAAATGCCCAGTTGTAAATCTTGGATCAGATAAGATAATAAATTTAACTAAATTCATCAAATTTTTAAATAAAAAATTTAATTCTAAAATCTTGATTAATAGAAATAATAAAAAACGTACAGATTTTTACGTTCCTTCAATAATTTATGCTAGAAAATATCTTAAATTAAAAAATACAGTCAATTTTAATAATGCTATAAACTCGTTAGTAAAATAAAATGAAAATTTCAATTATAACACCTACATTTAACGAAATTGAAAATATTGAAAATATTTATTATGAGATAAAACAAAAATTAAGTGAAATAAATTGTGAATATGAACATTTAATTATAGATAATAATTCAACCGATGGAACTACTGACAAAATAAAACAATTAGCTGAGGTTGATAAAAATCTTAAAATTATTGTAAATTCGAAAAATTATGGCCATATAAGATCTCCCTTTCATGCATTATTACAAACTAATTCTGACGCAGTTATATTAATGGCATCAGATTTTCAGGATCCAATCGAGATGATTCCAAAATATATTGAAGAGTGGAAGAAGGGAAAAAAAATTGTGCTAGGTGAAAAAACATCTTCTGGGGAAAGTAAATTTAAATATTCTGTTAGAACTTTATTTTATAATTTTTTAAATAAAATTTCAGAATTTGAATTACCAAAGAATACTACTGGATCTGGAATATTCGATAAGACAATTATTGAAAAACTTAAAAAGATCAAAGATCCTTACCCTTATTTTAGAGGGCTAATAACTGAACTTGGTGAAGACATTACAACATTACAATTTAAACAACCTGTAAGAAAATCAGGCATAACAAAAAATAACTTATTCACATTGTATGATATTGGTATGCTGGGAATTGTTAAACATTCAAGAAGACCTCTGAGATTTATGACTTTACTGGGATTTTCAGCAAGTCTAATTAGTTTTGTTGTTGGAGTAATTTATTTATTATATAAATTATTTTTTTGGAATTCATTTAGTCTTGGTTTAGCTCCAATAATTATTGGAATTTTTTTCATTAGTGCTGTTCAAATTACTTTGTTAGGGTTAGTAGGTGAATACATTGGTGTAATTTTGCTTCATCAAAGAAATATGCCATTAGTGATTGAAAAGGAGAGAATAAATTTTTAATTATTTTATTTAAAGTTGAAAATTGGTTGCGGGGGACGGATTTGAACCGCCGACCTTCAGGTTATGAGCCTGACGAGCTACCAGACTGCTCCACCCCGCGTTATACTTAAATTCTATTTTTAAGTTTATTTAGTTTTTTTACTCTTTTAATATTTTCTTGAAGAATCCTTTTTTTCTTTTCTGAAGGTTTTTCATATGTATTTTTTAACTTAATTACTTTAAAAAAACCATCTCTCTGAAGTTTTCTTTTTAAAACTCTGAGAGCTTGTTCAATATTATTATCTTTAACTTCTATTTTAATAACTACCTCCAAAAAAGTGTTTAAATAACACTTTTATAATTTTTTGTCCAATAAATTTATTCATTAGGTTTGAGTATGAGATCTTTGTTTATCTTTTTCTTTTTGTTTTTTTTCTCTTTTTATTCTTCTCTCAGCTTTTTCAAGTGCGTCTAATAAATCTTTCTGTGTAAATAAATTCAATGCTACAGGGTCTTTTGGATTAAGGTTATTATAATTCCAATAACTTTTATTTTTAATAGATGTAACTGAATTTTTAGTAATACCTACCAACTTAGCGATTTGTGAGTCCTTTAAAATATTGTGTTGTTTAATTAACCATAGGGCTGAGTCTGGTTTATCTTGTCTTTTAGAAAGTGGAACATACTTTTTAATTTTTTTTTCACTATTAGAAATTTCAATATCACTACTTTTAATTTCTAATGGTCTTTCTTCATCTGCAGATGATAACTCAATTTCTTGTCTTGAAAGTTGTCCAGATATAATAGGATTGTATGCCTTTATGCCTTTAGCTACCTCCCCGTCTGCTATACCTTGTATTTCAACAACATGTAATTTACAAAATTCAGCAATTTGTTTGAATGTTAAAGTTGTATTTTCAACCAACCAAACAGCAGTAGCCATTGGCATTAAAGGGGCATTTGACATTTAATTTTTCTTCTCTGATTTAAAATTTTGGAATTTTTTGTTGAATTTACTTATTCTACCTTTATCCATTAGCTTTTGTTTTCCACCTGTCCAGGCAGCATGAGATTTTGGATCAATTTCTAATTTCAACAGATCTCCTTCAGAGCCCCATGTTGATTTAGTCTCAAATTGCGTTCCATCAGTCATTTCAACTTTTATGGTGTGATAGTTTGGATGAATGTCTTTTTTCATAACGGCACTTATAGCAAAAGAAATCTAGAACACAATTAAAAGTTCTTTAAATTTTCAAGCATTTTATCGTTAATTGCATCGCTTGAGGCTTTAATATTGATATTATTTTTATCACAATTAAGAATATCATTTACAATACCACCAGCTTCTTTAACCATAAGTGATCCAGCAGCAACATCCCAAAGGTTAATATGATTATGAAAAAAACCATCTAATCTACCTGCCGCAACATAAGCTAAATCTAAAGCTGCACATCCACTATAGCGCATATTTAAATCACAATATTTTACTCCTTCATGGTTACTCCCAAACAAACAATTATCTAGTAAGTTTTTTTTCGAAACTCTCAACCTTTGATTGTTTAAAAATGCTCCTTTATCTTCTTCAGCAAAAAACATTTCATCTTTAATAGGATCAAAAATTAAGCCACTTATAATTTTTCCACTTGATAACAATGCAATAGAAATTGCAAAATGTGGAATACCATGAAGAAAATTTATTGTTCCATCTATTGGATCTATAATCCAAGTATTTTCATTATCTTTATTAATTATTGATCCAATTTCCTCAGAAAGAAAAGAGTAATTTTTTTTTGTTTTTTTTAGTTCCTCAATTAAAATTTTTTCTACATATTTGTCAGTTTTCGTAACAAAATCCTTAGGTCCTTTTTTTGATACTTGTAATTTTTCAATTTCACCAAAATCTCTGATTATAGCCTTTGAAGCTTTTTCTGCAGCTTTTATCATAACATTAAGATTTGAAGATATTGAAATCATATTTTTAAATTTTTTTTATGTACTCTAAATTTCTTGTATCAATTATTACCTCGTCTCCTGACTCAATAAATGGTGGCACTTGAATATTTAATCCATTATCAAGAGTTGCAGGCTTGTATGATGACGAAACTGTTTGTCCTTTTAAAGCTGCATCTGTTGTTTCTATTTTACACTTTACCTGGTTAGGCAGCTCAACTGAAATTGGATTTTCATTGTAAAAATTTACAGAAACCTCTAGATTTTCAGATAAAAGTTTTCCCTGATCTCCAACTACATCTTTTTTAATTTCTATTTGTTCAAAACTTTTTGGGTCCATAAAAAAATAATAAATTTCATCCTCATAAAGGTAATTAAATTTTGTTTCCTCTAAAGAAGCCTTTTCAACTGTTTCACTTGACCTAAATCTTTCATTTAACTTTGTGTTTTTTCCAACACTTTTCATTTCAACTTGTGCGAAGGCACCACCTTTACCTGGTTTAACATGCTGAGTTTTTAATACTTGCCATAAATCATTCTTATACTCTAAAAGCATTCCAACTCTTATCTCACCAGCATTAATTTTCATTTTAATCTCTCTAAAGCTTCTAAGGGTTTATATTTTTTATTATTCCAAATGTAGCCTGAGATAGCTAAAAAATTTGCATTGTTCAATAACAGTTTTTTATAATTTTCTGAATTAATCCCTCCAATAGCCACAATAGAGGTTTTAGTAATTTTTTTAATCTTATTTAAAATTTTGATATTCGCCGCATATTTGGTTTTTTTTGTTTTAGAAGAATAAAAAGCTCCAAACGCTAAATAGCTTGCTTTAGCTTTTATAGCTTTCTTTGCTAAGGTTATAGAATTATGGCAAGTAATACCTATAATTTTTTTGCCAATTATCTTCCTAGCTTCCTTTATATTCATATCTTTTTGACCTAAATGACAACCATCAGCACCTAATCTTTTTGCAAGTATTGGATCGTCATTGATTAAAAATTTTACTTTATTTTTTTTACAGATATTTTTTATTTTTTGTCCAATCAAAATTTTATGTTTGAAGGAATATTTTTTGAGCCTCAATTGAAAAAAGCTAATTTTTCCTGTTTCTAGTAATTTTTGAAGATCTTTAAAAAATTTTTTATATATTTTGTTAGGAGAAATAAGATAAATAAATTTCTTTTTATTTACTCTCAAGTTCTCTCACCCATTTGCCCTGAGCAGCCAATGTACACATTTTAGCTCTGTGATTAAAAGTTTTTTGAGTTCCCTCTACATCTTTTATATTTTTTGACCACATTTTAAGAGCACTTTGCTGAAGAGCTCTTCCATATGAGTATGTCATAACAAAATTAGTATTGTTGTTTTTATTTATTAAATTTAAATTTTCTGTAGCTTCTGACTCAGACTGACCTCCTGACAAAAAGGCAATCCCAGGTACATCACTAGGAACTGAATTTTTAAGACACTCAAGTGTTTTGTTTGAAACTTCTTCACTAGATATTCTCTCTTTTGATTGGGTGCCAGATAATATCATATTTGGTTTTAAAATAATTCCTGAAAGATCAACTTTATGCAAGATTAGTTCTTCAAAACATTTTTTTATAACTTCTGATGTTTTATTTAAACAAACATCTGAAGAATGTTCTCCATCCATTAATACCTCAGGCTCCACTATTGGGACCATACCACTTTCTTGTACTAAAGCTGAGTATCTTGCTAGTGCATGAGCATTACTATTTATTGCTAGCCTGGTTGGATATTTATCACTTATAGAGTAAACCCCCCTCCATTTTGTAAATCTTGCACCAAGCTCATAATATTTTTTCAATCTATCTCTGAGGCCATCTAAACCCTCAGTAATTTTTTCTTCAGGAGAGTTTGCTAATTCTTTAGCACCTGTATCAACTTTAATTCCTGGCACAGCGCCTGAGGCTGAAATTAGGTCAGGGATTGATTTTCCATAACTTGTGGTTTGGTTTATTGTTTCATCGTAAAGAATAACTCCTCCAATACAATCTTTCATGCATTCAGATGAGAAAAGAATCTCCCTAAACAATAGTCTATTTTCTGGAGTAGAATTTACATTTACCGCTGCAAGTCTCTTAGTCATAGTACCATTGCTTTCATCTGCAGCAAGTATACCTTTACCGTTAGAAATTATTTTAAGTGCAATTTTGTTTAATTCTGACATTTATTGATTTAACGCGGTTATACCAGGAAGCTTTTTACCTTCAAGATATTCTAAAAAGGCTCCACCTGCAGTTGAAACAAAGTTAAAATCATCAACAGCCTTTATACTTTTTAATAATGAGACTGTATCTCCTCCACCAACAACTGAAAAAATTTTATTTAATTTATTGTTTTTAATTATTATTTTGGCTATTTCAATACTGCCGTTCGCAAAGTTAGGGTTTTCAAAATATCCAGCAGGACCATTCCATAATATGGTCTTACTAGAATTAATAATATTTGTTATTTTATCAATAGTTTTTGGGCCAATGTCTAAAATCATTTCGTCGTTCAAAACTTCATTTAATTTTCTTTTTTTGAATGATCCATTTAAGTCTTTAGATACAAGTACATCTTCTGGATAACTTATTTCACATTTTTCTTTTTTCGAAAGTGAAATAATTTCTTCAATGATTTTGTTACAGTTTTTTTCTTTAACAGATTTTCCAATATTGTGACCAAAGTACTCAATAAAATTATTAGCCATAGCTCCTACAATAATAATATTATCTAATTTAGGTAATAAATTTTTAATAATATCAATTTTGGTCGAAATTTTGGATCCTCCTATTATACAGGATATTGGTTTTGTAATTTCAGAGGTAATTTTAGTGAGGGCATCAATTTCTAAATCTATTTGTAATCCAGAAAATGAGGGCAGGAATTTAGAAATTTCAACAATTGAAGCATGTGAACGATGAGAACAGGAGAAAGCATCATTAACATAAATATCACCAAAACTTGCTAGGTGCTCTGCAAACTTATTATCATTTGTTTCTTCTTCTGCATAAAACCTAATATTTTCTAACATTAAGATTTTCTCATCAAAATTATCGAAGAAATTCTTATTTTTAATTTCATTTATATTTTGTGTAATTAATTTCACATTTAAACCTAATTGCTCCTCTAAATTTTCACAAATTGGTTTTAATGAAAGTTCTTTTAAAGCCTTACCTCTTGGTCTGCCCACATGTGATAAAATAATAATTTTAGCTTTTTGTTTATTAAGAAATTTTAAGGTAGGTAAAATTTTATCTATTCTAGTTGTGTCACTTATTTTCCCGTTAACTATGGGAACATTTAAATCTAATCTTAGTAATATTTTTTTATCCTGAAGATTTGTTTCGTTTTTAATACTTCTCATTAAGAGATTTTATGCAAATTTTCAGCTATATCACACATTCTGTTAGAAAAACCCCATTCGTTGTCATACCAAGCTGAAATTTTACCCATATTTGCTCCTACCACACTTGTTAAAGACGCATCAACGATTGCAGAAGCTGAATGGTGATTGAAGTCAACAGAAACTAATTTTTCATACGTGACTTCTAAAATTCTTTTTAATTCTCTTTTTGAAGCTAATTCAAATTCATTATTTATATTTTTTATATTAATTTTTTTTTTTGTACAAAAAACTAATTCTACTAGAGAAACATTCGGCGTAGGTACTCTCATCGCCACACCTTCTAGTTTTCCTTTCAAACTTGGAATTATTTCACCTATTGCTTTTGATGCTCCAGTCGATGTAGGAACAATCGACTGGCTTGCAGATCGAGCTCTTCTTGGATCTTTATGAGAATTGTCCAAAATTCTTTGGTCACTAGTAAATGAATGAATCGTAGTCATAAAACCTTTTTCAATTTCAAATTTTTTGTGAATGACATCTACAACTGGCGCCAAACAATTCGTAGTACATGAGGCAGCTGAGATTATTTTATCTTTTTTAGACAAGGTGTTTTCGTTAACACCAAAAACTATTGTTTTGTCTGCATTTTTGCATGGAGCAGATACAATCACTTTTTTTGCACCATTTTTAATATGAGCTTCAAGTTTTTCTCTTGAGTTAAATTTACCTGTACATTCCAAAACAAAGTCAACATTGTACTTTTTCCAATTAATTTTTTCGATCTTAGGCTCTTGAGAAAATGAAATTTTTTGTTTATTTATTATTAAATTATTTTCATCAAATCTAATATCAGCATCAAATTTTCCATGTATAGAATCGTATCTAATTAATTTACCTGTACCCTCTGAATTTGATCTGTTATTAATATGCTGAATCTTTAAATTTTTATTTCGACTTTCAAAAATTGATCTGACAATCATACGACCAATTCTACCCATTCCATTAATTCCAATTTTGATTGCCATATTTAATTTCCTATCATTTTTTTGGTTTTACTGACAATATTTGAAACTGTTAGTCCAAAATGTTTAAAAATATCTTTGTAGGGTGCACTCTTGCCAAATTCATTAATTCCAAATGTTAGACCTGAACTCCCCACATATTTTTTCCAACAATCACTTGATCCAGCTTCTATTGAAATTTTAAATTTAGTTTCGTTTAAAATTTTATTTTTATATAATTTTGATTGTAGGTCGAAAAGCTCCATAGAAGGCATTGATATAACCTTAGAATATATTTTATCTTTGGCTAATTTATGACAAGTTTCGATTGCCACATTAACCTCTGAACCACTTGCAAATATTGTTAAATTAATTTTATTATTAGTTCTCAAAACTTCATAGGCTCCTAACGAACACTTGTTTACTTTTGTAAATGATTTTCTTATTGGATTTAAACCCTGTCTTGTTAAAGATAAAATACTTGGTGTTTTAGAACTTTTTAAAGCATGTTCCCAACATTCAATTGTTTCAACTCTATCTGCTGGCCTAAAAACATTTAAATTTGGAATTGATCGTAAACCTGAGAGCTGCTCAATTGGCTGATGGGTTGGCCCATCCTCTCCAAGCCCTATAGAGTCATGCGTCATTACATAGATTACTCTTTTTTGCATCAACGCAGATAACCTAATTGAAGGTTTACAATAATCAGAAAAAATTAAAAAGGTTCCGCCATATGGAATTAAATTTCCATAGAGCGCAATACCATTCATTATTCCACTCATTCCATGCTCTCTTACCCCGTAGTGAATATAATCTCCACTAAAATCTCCTGGCTTAATTATTTTTTGATATTTTGTTTTTGTGTTATTAGATCCTGCTAAATCAGCAGAGCCACCAATTAAGTTATGATTTTCTTTTGTTAATGCATTAAGTGTCATTTCTGAACATTTTCTTGTAGCCAAACTTTTAGGCTTTAAAATCGCATTTCTTTTTTCTCTTTTTAGAATACTAGATAAATTATTTTTTTTTATATTTTTAAATTTTGTTTTGTTTTTGTTAAATATCTTAATCCATCTTTTTTCTTGAGTTTCACATCTTTGACCAATTTTTCTCCACTCTTTCAAAAATTTATTCGGAATATTAAAAGGTTTATTGTTCCAATTTAGGGCTTTTCTAACAAGTTCAATCTCTTCTAAACCTAGGGGACTTCCATGGGAGGACGCTTTACCTGATTTATTGGGTGAACCATATCCAATTTTTGTTTTACAAGAAATAACAGTTGGTTTTTTTGCTTTTTGAACATTTTTTAATGCTTTAAATATTTCTTTTTCATTATGTCCATTTATTAAAATATAATCCCAACCATAACTTTCAAATCTTTTTTTAAAATTATCTGAAACAGCAAGATCAGTTGGACCGTCAATTGAAATTGAATTGTTATCAAAAAGCACTACTAAATTTTTAAGCTTCAAATGCCCAGCTAAGCTCATTGCCTCATGACTTATTCCCTCCATTAAACACCCATCTCCAGCCAAAACATAAGTTTTGTGATTAATTAAATCATTTCCTAATTTTTTTTTTAAAATTTCTTCTGCGATTGCAAATCCCACTGCGTTTGCTATTCCTTGTCCAAGAGGTCCTGTTGTTGTTTCGATACCTGAATTTGGATGGTATTCAGGATGACCAGCACATATAGAGTTTAGCTGTCTGAAATTTTTTATACTGTTTAATGAAATGCTCTTATATCCAGTCAAAAACAGTAAAGAGTACAACAGCATTGATCCATGACCTGCCGATAAAACGAATCTATCTCTATTCATCCAATCTGGATTCTTGGGATTAAATCTTAAAAAACTCTTAAAAAGCACGGTTACAACATCCGCCATACCCATCGGCATACCTGGGTGACCAGAATTAGCTTTTTGGACTGCATCTATTGACAAAAATCTGATGCAATTTGCTAAATCATTGTGTAGTTTATTCAAAATTATCCTGACTAGACTAAGAAGAATCTATTTAATACTATAACTATATATATGAATTCTATAAACGAAAAAGAAAAAAAATTAATTTCAGTTTTGGATGAATTAAAAAATTTAGACCTTACTAATCCAAATTTACAAAATAGTATTGCAAACTTAAGTAAACAAAAAAATCAATTAGAAATTGAAAAAAATGAGCTGGAAAGTAAATACAAAGCATTGTTAGCTGAACATGACACTTTATCAAAAAAATTAGAGGAAATTAAAAACATGGAAAAACAAGAAGAAAGAAAGCAAATTGAGTTTTCAGAAAAAATTGATGAATTAAATCAGGAAACAGATACTTTATTAGAAGAAATTGATAAATGGCAAATGTAAATATAAAATTTAATAATAAAGAATTCATATTGTCCTGTGAGGATGGACAAGAAGAACATTTGGAAGAATTGCTAATCCAAATTAGCAAAAAGTTTAATAATTTAAAAAATGATTTAGGCAATCTAGGTGAGAATAAACTTCTGTTAATTACAGCAGTGAAAATAATGGATGAGTATTATGAGACTAAAAAAAAGGTTGAGCAAAAAAAAGATGAGTTTAAAGATTTGTTAAATAAATTTAAAGAGCTCAAATCTTTAGTTTACGAATATCGAGATAAGAAAGAGGATGAAATAAAAAAACTTAATTCAAATCATGAAGATTTTAAAACTGAGATTGAGAATAATCAAAAAAAATATGAACAGTTAATAGATGAAGCAGCAGATCAAATATCAAATTTTGTAGAAAAAGCAAAAATAGATAATCTATCCCAATAAATTTGTGATTAAATCAAAGTTAAGAGATAAAGTATTAAAAATAAGAAAAAAAAACTCAAAAAAATCAATCAGCATTAGTCCAAGTAATATTTATTCTTATCTTAAAAAAAAAAATTATAATTTAAAAATTATAGGTGGGTACTACCCAACAAACTATGAGATTGATGATTTAGAAATTTTAAATTATTTTTTTGACAAAGGTTCTACTATTTCACTTCCAAAAATTAAAAAAAAAAATCAAATGGAATTTTACAAATGGTATACGAATGAACCTTTATTAATAAATAAATACGGTATACCAGAACCAGAAGCCAATAATAGAGTTTACCCAGATATTTTATTTGTTCCTTTGGTGGCATTTGACAAGGAATTAAATAGATTAGGATATGGAGGTGGTTTTTATGACCGTTACATTCAAAAGATGTCAAAGATCAAAAAAATAGTAAAAGTTGGTCTTGCTTTTTCTTTTCAAAAATTAAAAACGATACCAACAAATAAGCATGATAAGAAATTAGATATAATTATAACCGAGAAAGATATTGTATAATGAAAATATTATTTTTAGGTGATGTGGTTGGTGTAGCTGGTTGTTCAAAGTTGACAAATAATCTTTTAAGTGAAATTAAATCAAAAAATATTGATTTTGTGATTGTTAATGGTGAAAATGCTGCTTCTCAAGGTGTAGGACTTACAAAAGAAATATGTAAAGATTTTTTTAATTGTGGAGTAAATGTAATTACAACAGGAAACCATGTTTGGGATCAAAAAGAAATTATGGAGTATATTGATAAAGAGGAAAGATTATTACGTCCTAAAAATCTTTTTGAACCCGCACCAGGAAAAGGATTTAATATTTACACAACAGATAACGATGTAAAAATTGGTGTTTTAAATTTGATGGGAAACGTCTTTATGAAAAAGTGTGAAGATGTCTTTGAAGTTTCGAAAAAATTTTTAAATGAGAATAAATTAAAAGAAGACTACGATATGCTCATAGTTGATTTTCATGGGGAGATTACAAGTGAAAAAAATGCTATTGGCCATTTTTTTGATGGTAAGGCTACTCTTGTAGTTGGAACTCATACTCATATCCCAACAAATGATGCAAGAATTTTAAACAGTGGCACAGGATATCAAACTGATGCTGGTATGTGTGGTGACTATGATTCTGTTATCGGCATGAATAAAGAAAATTCGTTGAATAGATTTTTAAAAAAAAACTCCACGAAACATTTCCCTGCTATTGGTGATGCTACTTTGTGTGGTGTTATAGTTGAATGTAATATAAAAACTGGTTTAGCGAATAATATTCAGAGCTATATTTATGGAAATCAATTCAAAAGTTAAATAAAAATTTATGGCAGGACACTCTCATTGGGCTGGAATAAAACATAAAAAAGGAAAAGTAGATAAACAGCGTTCTAAAATTTTTTCAAAACTATCAAAAGAAATTACAGTTGCTGCAAAACTTGGAGATAAAGATCCTGCGATGAACCCTAGATTAAGATCTGCCGTCCAAGCTGCAAGATCTGCCAATATGCCTAAGGACAATATTGAGAGAGCAATTGACAAATCTTCTGCAGCAACTGGTTCGAATTTTGAGAATTTAAGATATGAGGGATTTGGACCTGATAAAATTGCAGTTATTGTAGAGACATTAACAGATAACAAAAATAGAACTGCTTCAAATATTAGAACAATTTTTCAAAAAAATGGGGGAAGTTTAGGAACACAGGGATCTGCATCTCACAATTTTAAACAATTGGGAATAATTAAAATTGATAAGAAAGAAATTTCTGATGAGAATATTTTGGAATTAGCAATTGAAGCTGGAGCTGATGAATGTATGTCTAATATCAATTTTCATGAAATTCACTGTCCCATGAGTGAGATTTATAATGTTAAAAAAAATTTAGAAAATACAATAGCTAACTTTATTTCAACAGAGATTGAATGGATACCATTAAATAGTGTGAACATTCTTAATGAAAAAAAAGATGAAGTAACGGAATTTCTGGATAGTCTAGAAGATGATGAAGATGTTCAAAATGTTTTTTCAAATGTAAATTTAGAGGTTAATTGATGCTTATAATTGGAATTGATCCGGGGATATCAGGATCAATTTGTTTCTTTCAAGATGGGGTAATACAGGATGTAGTAGAAATGCCGACAATGATTGAAGGTAAAAAGAATAAGAAGCAAGTAAATGGATCTCAGATTTTTAATGAAATTTCAGATAAAATAAAAAAAATGGACAAAAAAAATATAAAAGTAGTTATAGAACATGTTACAGCAATGCCAGGCCAAGGTGTTACAAGTATGTTTAATTTTGGTCAATCTTTTGGAATACTTAAAGGTATTTGCAGTGCTATGCAGCTTTCAGTATATTTTGTCCGACCTGCAAAGTGGAAGAAATATTTTAATTTGATTAATTCTGAAAAAGATGCAAGCAGAACAAGGGCTATTGAAATTTTTCCGTACTACTCATCTAATCTTTCTAGAAAAAAGGATTCTAATAAAGCAGATGCTATTCTAATAGCTAGTTTTTTCTTTGAAACATATAAAGAAGAGTAATATCAGCATAATTCAAGTCAAATTCATGACACATTTAAGTGTGAAGAATAATCATGGAAGCAGACATAGCAGCAAATGCTTTAGAACTAGGAACTAATACAGATTTTTCATTATTTAGCTTATTTTTTAGAGCTGATATAATTGTAAAATCAGTAATGATTATTTTGATATTTTGCTCAGTGTATTCATGGGCGGTTATAATAGATAAGTTTAGATTGTTTAAAAAAATAAATAAATCTTCTGAGGAATTTGAGGAAAAATTTTGGAATTCTAAATCTGCCGAAAACTTGTACAACAGTCTACCGTCGAAACTTGAAGACCCTATGGCGTTAGTTTTCCAAAATGCTATGGAAGGATTATTAAGAAAAAAAACAAGAAATAATTTAAGTGAAAGGATGACTGCGCTGTTAGAAAATGGGATTGAGAAACAAATGGCAAAAATTGACAAAGGTTTTACTTTCTTAGCCACAGTTGGTTCCACAGCACCATTTATAGGTTTATTTGGAACTGTCTGGGGAATCATGAATTCTTTTCAATCAATAGCAATTTCAAGAAATACTAGTCTTGCTATAGTAGCACCAGGAATTGCAGAAGCATTATTTGCAACTGCATTAGGTTTATTAGCTGCAATACCTGCAGTTGTTGCTTATAACAAATTCAACAACGATTCAAAAAAATATTCCGAAAAATTAGAAAATTTTTCAAAAAGATTTTTGACTATAATTTAAATGTCTTTTAAATTAAATCGTTCATCAAAAGAACCTATGAGTGAAATCAATGTTACTCCATTTGTGGACGTAATGTTAGTTCTATTAATTATTTTTATGGTAACAGCACCCTTGTTAACTGTCGGTGTTCAAGTAGATTTACCTGAAAGCTCTGCAGACTCTCTTCCTGAAGAAACAGAACCTTTGACGTTATCCATAAATGCGAAAGGAGAGATATTTATTCAAGAGTCTAAAGTGGAATATGATAATATTATTGCAAAAGTATTAGCAGTTTCAAAAAATAGAACAGATACAAGAATTTATGTCAGAGGTGACAAAACAATTAATTATGGAAGAGTGCTTGAAATAATGGGACTCCTTTCTGGATCAGGTTTTACCAAAGTAGCTTTAATTTCAGAACCTTATAAGCAAAGGTAGCTGGTGTGAATAGAAGTATAATTATCTCTTGTGTTTTGCACACAGTAATAATTATAATTACTGCAATGAGCCTTCCTTTTTTATCAAAAAAACCCTTAGATATCCCTCCCATTGTATCTGTTGAATTAATACAGATAGCTGAAAAAACAAATGTTCCTTTTGCCCCAAAAGCAAAAAAAATAATTGAGAAAGTTAAGGAAAAAGAAAAACTTGTATCTGAGCAAGCTCCACCTAAAAAAGTTAAAAAAACAAAAACTAAAACTGTTGTTTCTCCAGACCAAAAAAATAAAAAAGTTGAAAATCAAACTCCAGAGGCAATCCCTCTACCAGATAAAACTGTAAAAAAAATTAAAACAAAAGAAGAAAACAAGCAAAATCCAGAAAAAGTTGATAAAGAGGTTAAACAGGTTTCAGAGTTTGAAAAAAAAGATTTATTTGATCCAAATAATATTGCTGCGTTAATTGACAAATCTAAGGAAGAAAGTGCTGAGGTAATTAAAAAAAATAATGATATTACACAAGATCAAGAGAGAAATATTGAGAACACCGGACTCACATTAAGCGAAGAAGACGCTCTTAAAGCACAAATTTTTGGCTGTTGGAGCATTCCTTTAGGATTACCTTATAATGAAAACTTGTTAGTAAGAGTTAAGTTAAAATTAAAGCCCGATGGATCAGTAACAAAAACTGAAATTTTAGATCATGCAAGGATGAATAAACCAGGTCAAGGTTTCTATAAAGTTTTAGCCGAAAGTGCATTAAGAGCTGTAAAGTTATGTCAGCCATTAAGAGTTCCAACAACAGGCTATGAAAGATGGAAGGAATTACAATTAAATTTTGATGCAAGAGAGATGTTAGAAGGCTAATATAAATATTTATATGATAAAAAAAATTATTACATTATTTTTAATTTTAATTCCAATTAACTCATATGCATTAATTGAAGTTGATATAACCCGAGGTAATCTTGATCCTCTTCCAGTAGCAGTATCCCCATTATCGATTGATGAAAAATCGAGAAAAAGTTTTGAAAAAGTATTAAAGAAAGAAAATATTGGAGAAGAAATTTCAAGTATTGTAGAAAATAATTTGAGAACCTCTGGATTATTCAACCCATTAAGTAAAGAGGCTTTTTTACAGGCCCCTGACATTGCTAATCTTAAACCAAGATTTGAAGATTGGAATTTAATTAAGGCACAAGCACTTATAACTGGAAAAGTAAATTTTATTGATGATAAATTAAGAGTTGAGTTTAGATTGTGGGATGTTCTAGCAGCAAAAGAAATGATGGCATTGGCATTTACAACTGTGCCCAGTAATTGGCGGAGGGTAGGGCATATAATCTCTGATAAAGTTTATGAGAGATTAACAGGTGAAAAAGGTTATTTTGATACTAGAATAATTTATGTAGCTGAAGAAGGTCCAAAAACTCAAAGAATTAAAAAATTAGCAATAATGGATCAGGATGGTTCCAATAATAAATTTTTAACACTTGGAAATGAATTAGTTCTCACTCCTCGGTTCAATCCAGCTAGCCAGATGGTTACATACTTGTCTTACTTTAAAAATTTGCCAAGAGTTTATTTATTGGATATTGAAACTGGAACACAAGAAGTGGTAGGAGACTTTCCAGGAATGACATTCGCGCCTCGGTTTTCACCTGATGGCAAGAAGATTATTATGAGTTTTGCAAAAGACGGGAAATCAGATATTTATACAATGGATTTAGAAAATAGATTGGTTGAAAGAATTACAAATCATCCCTCTATAGACACTTCACCCTCGTATTCACCTGATGGGAAATTTATAACATTCAATTCTGACAGAAGTGGGTATCAGCAAATTTATATAATGAAAAATGATGGGAGTGGCGTAAAAAGAATTTCTTTTGGAAATGGACTGTATGGAACACCTGTCTGGTCGCCTAGAGGCGATTTAATTGCATTTACCAAATTACATAAGGGTAAATTTTATATTGGAGTTATGAGAACTGATGGAAGTGGGGAAAGACTATTAACAGAAAACTACTATCAAGAGGCACCATCATGGTCGCCAAATGGAAGAGTATTAATTTTTTATAGAGAAACTAAAACTAACGCTAAAGGCGAAGGTTTCTCCGCAAAACTATGGTCAATTGATTTGACTGGTTATAATGAGAGACAAATTAAGACCTCAACAGATGCATCCGACCCATCATGGTCATCTTTATTAAGTAATTAATATAAATTTAACACCATAATAATTGAAATTTCTTGATTTTTAGACTTGAAACCTCTAATTAGTTGTGAAAAAGTAAAGAATTGAAATTAGCAGCAAGGAGCAATTTAATGACATTGAGCAAAATTTTAAAAAACACACTTTTAGTATTAACAGCTTGCCTAGTTTTATCTGCTTGTGCAACAAAAAAAGAAGTTGCAACAGATATCCAAGGACAAATGCAAGGTGATGTTTACACTGGAACTGACACAGTTGAATATTTAGCTGAAGGAGTTCCCGATAGAGTTTTCTTTGCGACAAATGAGTCTATTTTGACAACTGCATCTAGAGAAACTTTAAGAGCTCAAGCAACGTGGTTAAGAAAAAACCCAGGTATAAATGTAGTGCTTGAAGGCCATGCTGACGAAAGAGGAACAAGAGAATATAACTTAGCACTTGGTGAAAGAAGAGCAAACGCAGCAAAAGATTACCTAATGACTTATGGAATATCTTCTGACAGAATTTCAGTTTTAAGTTATGGTAAAGAGAGACCGGTTGACTCTGGTTCAAATCCTTTAGCTTGGTCAAAAAATAGAAGATCAGTTACTGTTAAAGCAAATTAATAGTCTTTATTATATTTTAAAGACCCTAAATCAATTGAACGTTTTAGGGTCTTTATTCTGCCATTTTTATAATCAAAATAATAATTAATGAATTTAGTTTTAAAATTAATTTTTATAAAACTCTTTTTAATCTTAAATTTATTCTATAGTAGTATATCTCGTGCTGATAGCCATAATATCTATGAAATTTTAGAATTAATTAAAAATGATCTTAAAACACTTGAAAGAGCAGTGTATTCAGGATCAATTGAAATTGAAAATACAAATAATTCTAATGATAATTTAGAATTAAATTCAAATTCTGAAGATGTTCTAACAAGACATTTGCTTAAATTGTCTGAGGTTGAGGACCAGTTCAGAGAACTTACAAATAAGTTTGAAGAAATAAATTTTAAACTAGATAAATTGTCAAACCGGTTATCAAAAATTCAAGCAGATAATCAGGTAAGATTTGAAGATATAGAAAGTACACTAAGCTTTCAAAATACAGAGGTGGGTAAATCTCAGTTGAGTTCAAAACCCAAGGTTGTTGAAAAACAGATTTTACCTGGAAGTTCACAGCCCCAAGATCTTGGCTCTATATCTTACAAAGATACAGAAACTGACGACAGTTCTCAGCAAATACAGTCAGTTGAAACAACTGCTTCAATTGTAACAGAAACATTTGAGTCAGAAGAAAAAATATTACCTCAAGATTTATCTCCAAAAAAACAATACGAATTCGCAACGAGTTTCTTGAAGGTTGGAGATTACAGTACAGCAGAAAGAGCTTTCAGAGAATTTGTTAAATCTAATTCAGATCATGAATTAGCAGGAAGTGCTCAGTATTGGTATGCTGAGACATTTAGAATAAGACAGCTGTATACTGACGCTGCGTCTGCTTACTTGGAAGGATATCAAAAATATCCAACTGGTAATAAGGCACCAATAAATTTATTAAAACTTGGAGTTTCGATGGTCCAAATAGGTGAGAAAGACCAGGGATGTAAAATGATTAATGGTGTAGAATTACAATACCCGAAAGCAAATCAGTCAGTAATACAAAAAGCTAAATATGAGTCTAAAAAATTTGAATGTAAAAAGCAAGACTCATAAATATTTACTAAATAGCTTAAGAGATAAAAGAGTTTTTCATATATACAAAAAATTCGAAAGAAACTTTAAATGTAATCAGGATTTCATTGTTGCTGTATCAGGTGGACCTGACAGCTTGGCTTTGACTTTTTTAAGTAAAATCTACTCAATTAAAAAATCTTTAAAAGTAAAATATTTTATTATTGACCATAAATTAAGAAAAAATTCGTCTTCTGAAGCACAATCAGTCAAAAATCTACTTAAACAAAAAAGTATAAATGCCAGTATAATTAAGTGGAATGGAATAAAACCCAAAAGTAACGTTCAGTCTTTAGCTAGAGAGAAGAGATATAATATATTAGTAGACCAAGCTTATAAACTAAATATCAAAAATATTTTAACCGGTCATCACTGGGAAGATTTGTATGAAAATTTCTTTATAAGAATTTCAAGAGGTAGTGGTTTAAATGGCTTAGTATCTTTTGGAAAAACAATAAATAAAGATAAGATTAAAATAATTCGACCATTATTAAACTTTGAAAAAAAGGATTTAATTTATTTAACTAATAATTTTTTTAAGTATTATATTGATGATCCATCAAATGAAGATGATAAATTTCAAAGAGCAAGAATAAGAAAATTAACAAAAAGTTTACAAGCAGAGGGATTAGATAAAAAAAAATTTTTTTTAACTATCAAAAATTTAAAAGATTCCAATGAAACTATAAATTTTTATGTTAAACAAAATTTGATGGATAATTCATTTTTTAATAAGAAAAAAAATATAGCTTTTCTCAAAAATGAATTTTTTAATCAACCTCATGAAGTCATTTTTAGGTCATTTTCAGAAATCATTAAAAGTGTTGGAAGAAATTATTATTCCCCAAGAGGAAAAAAAATTGATAGAATCATTGAAATTATAAAAATTAGTACAAAATCTTCAGTAAAACTTACTCTTGGAAATTGTTTAATAAATAAAGTGAATCAATCAATCATTGTGACAAAAGAGCAAAAAATTTAATGCTTTTTGATATTTTGTCACTTGTTTAATTGATAATAATTCTTATTTTATACATATGAATTTAAAAAATCTCGCTATGTGGGGCATAATAGTATTTTTAACTATTGGTCTTTACAACATGTTTAAAAGCCCACAACCAAATATCAGAGGTGGAAATCAAATTATTTTTTCAGATTTTTTAACTTCAGTTGATAATGGTGAAGTTTTAAAAGTTGAGATACAGGGAAACAACATCAAAGGTGTTTATTCTAATGGAAATTCATTTTCAACCTACTCACCGAATGATCCAAATTTAATTGAAAAGCTATCTGAAAAAGGTGTAAGTATTTCAGCTGCTCCTTTAGAAGAGAAAATGCCATCTTTATTTGGAGTTTTACTTTCATGGTTCCCAATGCTTTTATTAATAGCAGTTTGGATTTTCTTTATGAGACAAATGCAAGGTGGTAGAGGTGGAGCTATGGGTTTTGGGAAATCAAAAGCAAAAATGATGAATGAGCTTAAAGGTAAAGTTTCATTTAACGACGTGGCAGGTGTTGAGGAAGCCAAAGAAGAAGTCGAAGAAATAGTAGAATTTTTAAAAGATCCAAAAAAATTTAGTAGATTAGGAGGAAAAATCCCTCGTGGTGCATTGTTAGTTGGACCTCCTGGTACAGGAAAAACTCTTTTAGCAAGAGCAATTGCTGGAGAAGCTGGTGTTCCTTTTTTCACAATTTCAGGTTCAGATTTTGTTGAAATGTTTGTTGGAGTTGGTGCATCAAGAGTAAGAGATATGTTTGAACAAGGTAAAAAAAATTCTCCATGTATAATATTTATAGATGAAATTGATGCTGTAGGCAGAAGTAGAGGTGCAGGTCTTGGAGGTGGTAATGATGAAAGGGAGCAAACATTAAATCAGTTGTTAGTAGAAATGGATGGATTTGATACCAATGAAGGTGTAATAATAATTGCAGCAACTAATAGACCTGATGTGCTTGACCCTGCTTTACTAAGACCAGGTCGATTTGATAGACAAGTTGTAGTCTCTAACCCAGATATAATAGGAAGAGAAAAAATTCTTAAAGTGCATGTTAAGAAAATTAAAATGGCTCCAGACGTAAATTTGAGAACTATAGCGAGAGGCACACCAGGATTTTCAGGAGCAGATTTAGCAAATTTAGTGAACGAAGCAGCATTGTTAGCAGCTAGAAAAAGTAAAAGAATTGTTACATTAGGTGAATTTGAAGAAGCTAAGGATAAAGTCATGATGGGTGCGGAAAGAAGATCAATGGTAATGACTGAAGATGAAAAAAAATTGACAGCTTATCATGAAGGAGGACATGCTTTAGTTTCATTTAATATGCCAAGCTATGATCCAATTCATAAAGCAACAATTATTCCAAGAGGAAGAGCCCTTGGAATGGTTATGAATTTACCTGAAAGAGATAAACACGGCTATTCAATAAAATATCTGAAAGCAAGATTAGCTGTCTGCTTTGGAGGCAGAGTTGCAGAGGAGATAATTTTTGGAAAAGATAATATTTCTACTGGAGCAGGTGGAGGAAGCGGTTCTGACATTAACCAAGCCACTCAACTTGCTAGAGCAATGGTAACAAAATACGGTATGAGTGAAGAAATGGGACCAGTTGAATACGGTGAAAACCAGGAAGAGGTATTTTTGGGTAGATCTGTTACTCAAACACAATCAGTTTCAGAGGCTGTTGCTCAAAAAATAGATAAGGAAATAAGAAAGCTAGTTGATGAAGGTTATAACCAAGCTAAACAAATATTAACAGAAAAAATTGATGATTTACACAAAATTGCAAAAGCTCTTATAACTTACGAGACTTTAACTGGAGAAGAAATTGAGAATATAGTAAATAAAAACTTATATCCTAAAGATAAGATTGTAGATAAACCGGATGAAACAGACGATCAGAACTCTGCTCTAGGTGCAATGGGTTTAAAACCTAAAATAGTTCATTAAATCTTTCATGCCAAGATATTACACTAGAGTGTGTAATTTCTATTATGGTCAGAAGTCTAAAATTCTTGTTAAGAAAAATAAATCTCTCCCTCTTCATAACATTAAAGAATTATCATTCGATCAAATTGAAATAATTACAAGAAACTCTAAAAAAAAAATATTTATCAACCAAGTCAAAAAATTACCAACGCAATTACAAAAAAAAATTAATTTTGATTTAAAGAAAATTATTTCAACCAAAAAAAGTTTTTGTAATTTAAAATTTAATTCAATTCCTAATGTTCTTGGGATCTTAAATTTAACACCAGATAGTTTTTCAGATGGCGGAAAATTTAATAAAAAAGACAAAGGTATTAAGCAGGCTATAAATTTATTTAATTCAGGTGCTAGTGTAATCGATATTGGAGGAGAATCTACAAGACCAGGCTCTAAAGCTATAAGTGAAAATTTGGAGTGGAGAAGAATTAATAAAATTGTAAAGATATTAAGTAAAAAAGTACCAGTATCTTTAGACACTAGAAAATCAACTATAATGAAAAAAGGTATTAAATTAGGAGTAATGATAATAAATGATGTATCAGGGTTGGAATATGATCCTGAAACTGTGAATGTTTTGAAAAACTTTAAAACTCCATTTATTTTGCAGCATTCACAAGGTCGACCAGAAAGCATGCAAAACAAACCTAGTTATAAAAATGAATTGTTAGATATATATGATTTTTTTGAAAAGAAGATAAGATATTTGAGATCTATTGGAATAAATCACAATAAAATTATTATCGATCCAGGTATAGGTTTTGGAAAAAATTTGAAACATAATATGAATCTAATTAAGAATATTTCTATTTTTCATTCACTCGGTTTTCCTATACTTGTGGGCAATTCAAGAAAAAGATTTATAAAAGATATATCTAGAGAAAATGATAGTAAATTAAGGATTGGAGGAACAGTAGCGTCATCGATTTATTTGATGACCCAAGGAGTTCAAATTTTAAGAATTCACGATGTTAACGAAATTATGCAGTCTATAAAGGTTTATAAAGAAATAATAAAGGATTGATGTCAAAAAAATATTTTGGTACTGACGGAATAAGAGGCGCAGTAAACAGTAAAAATATCAATGGTGAAATGTTTTTTAAGTTTGGCCTCGCTTCAGGAACTTTTTTTAAATCACAAAAAAAAAATAAACAAATTGCTATAATCGCAAAAGATACCAGACTTTCTGGCTATATGCTTGAACCTGCTTTGGTATCAGGATTAACCTCAGCTGGTATGGATGTTTATACTTTAGGACCTATACCAACAAATGGTCTAGCAATGTTAACTAAAGCTATGAGAGCTAATATGGGTATAATGATTACCGCATCACATAATCCTCATTATGACAATGGATTAAAACTATTTGGTCCGGATGGAATGAAACTATCTGATACGTTTGAAAAGAAAATTGAAAACTTAATAGATAAAAATTTAGCAACAAATTTATCTAAGGCTGAAAAATTAGGAAGAGTAAAAAGACTAGAAACAGGAACAAAGGATTACATTAAAATTTTAAAAAAAAACTTTATAAAAGAATTTAATTTAAGAGGACTTAAGATTGTAATAGACTGTGCAAATGGTGCTGGTTATAAAGCTGGACCTGAATTATTGAAATCGCTAGGTGCGAAAGTAATAGCTATTGGTGCTGAACCAAATGGCACAAATATTAATAAAAATTGTGGTTCCGTATTCCCTAACAATATTAGATTAGCAGTAAAAAATTACAAAGCTCATATAGGTATTTCATTAGATGGAGATGCTGATCGAATTATAATGTGTGATGAAAAAAGTAATATAATTGATGGCGACCAAATTATTGCTGCTTTAGCCTCAAGATGGAAAAACAAAAAAATGTTAAAGGGTGGGGTAGTTGGAACATTAATGTCTAATTATGGTTTAGAGAAGTATTTTAAAAATAAAAATATAAAATTTATTAGAGCAAATGTTGGTGACAGATATGTAAAAGAAAAAATGCAAAAATATAATTTTAATTTAGGTGGGGAACAATCTGGACATATTATTCTTGGAAAATTTGCAACTACTGGTGATGGTCTGTTGGTTGCTTTGGAGTGTTTATTTGCGTTGAGAAAGGGAAAAAAAGCTAGCGAATTTTTCTCAAAATTTAAAAAAATTCCACAAATACTAAAAAATATAGATGTAAAGGATAAAAATATTATTAGTAAAACACATGTAAAAAAATCTATTAAAAAAGCCGAAAGACTAATTAAAGGAAATGGAAGAATTCTTATTAGAAAGTCAGGAACAGAGTCGAAGATAAGAGTAATGGGTGAAAGTGAAAATTTAGATCTATTAGTAAAGTGTATAAACATAATTACCAGAAAAATTAAATAAATTGAAACCAAAATCAAAAGTATTAATTATTGCGGGATCAGACTCCTCAGGTGGAGCAGGTATCCAGGCAGATATAAAAACTGTCACAGCATTAGGCTCATATGCAATGACAGCTATAACAGCCATTACAATTCAAAATACTACTGGTGTTAAATCAATAATTCCAATTAATCCAAAGGAAATTTATAATCAAATAATTTTTACATCTAAAGATATTAGTCCAGATGCTATAAAAATTGGAATGCTGCACTCAGCAAAGGTCATAAGATCAGTAAGTAAATCTTTGTATCAAATTAAATCTAGAAATATCATTTTAGATCCAGTTATGGTTGCAAAGGGTGGAGCAAAACTGATCGACAATAAAGCAATAAATTTACTTAAATCAAAATTAATAAAGAAAGTATTGTTAATAACACCAAACATTCCTGAGGCAGAAATTTTGACTAATACAAAAATAAAAACAAAAAAGGATATGATTTATGTTGCAAAAAAGATAATTGAATTAGGAGCAAAAAATGTACTTTTAAAAGGTGGTCATTTAAAAGGAAAATTAGTTCATGATATTTATGTTAACAATAAAGATATCAAAATTTTTGATAGCAAAAGAGTTAAAACTAAAAATACTCACGGAACTGGTTGCACATTATCAAGCGCAGTAGCAACATTTTTATCATGTGGAAAAACAGTAAAGAAATCTTGTGAGCTTGGAATTAAATATGTAAATTTAGCTATTAAATATAACCCTAATTATGGCAAAGGTCATGGTCCTATAAATCATTTAAATTCAATTAACTTAAATAAAAAATTTAAATAATGAAAAATATAGTAGTAGTCGGGTCTCAATGGGGAGACGAAGGAAAAGGAAAGATAGTTGATTGGCTGTCTGAGCAAGCAGACGTTGTGATACGATTCCAAGGAGGACACAATGCTGGGCATACACTTGTTATTGATGGTGTAACTTATAAATTAAGATTACTTCCTTCAGGAATAGTAAGAAAAAATAAGATTTCAATCATTGGTAATGGGGTAGTAGTAGATCCTTGGGCTTTACTAGAGGAAATAGAGGAAATAAAATCAAAAGGAGTAGGCGTAAATATTAGTAATTTTATTATTTCAGAATCTGCAAATTTAATTTTACCATTTCATAGAGAAATGGATGAAATTAGAGAAGACGCAGCTGGAAAGGGAAAAATTGGCACCACAAGAAGAGGCATTGGCCCTGCATATGAGGATAAAGTAGGCAGAAGATCTATTAGAGTAATGGATTTAAGATCTGAAAAAAATTTAGATCAAAGATTAGAATCAGTTTTGATACATCATAATGCTATAAGAAAAGGTTTAGGAAAAAAAATTTTTGAAAAAGAAAAATTAAAAGATGACTTATTAAAAATTGCCCCAAAAATTTTAAAATTTTCTCAACCTGTATGGCTTAAAATTGACCAATTTAAAAAACAAAAGAAGAAAATTTTATTTGAAGGAGCTCAAGGAATACTATTAGATGTAGACCATGGTACCTATCCTTATGTCACTTCTTCTAATACTGTAGCCTCAAGTGCTGCAACAGGAACTGGTTGTGGGCCAAATTCAATAAATTATGTCCTAGGAATAACCAAAGCATATACAACTCGTGTTGGGGAAGGACCTTTTCCAACTGAGTTAAAAGATGATATCGGAGAATTATTAGGTAATAGAGGAAAAGAATTTGGAACTGTTACAAGTAGGAAAAGAAGATGCGGTTGGTTTGATGGTGTTTTGGTAAGACAAACTATTAAAGTTTCTGGGATTGACGGAATTGCACTCACTAAACTAGACGTATTAGATGAATTAGATGAAATCAAAATATGTATTCAATATGAGTTAGATGGAAAAAAAATTGATTATTTACCGGCTGCTGTAGAGGACCAGTTAAAAATAAAACCAATTTTCAAAACTTTTCCAGGATGGAAAGTTTCGACAAATGGAATTAAAAATATGGATGCATTGCCAGAAAATGCAAAAAAATATATTTTTGCAATTGAGGATTTTATAGGTGCAAAAGTTTCAAGTATATCTACTAGCCCAGAGAGAGAAGATACAATATTATTAGAAAATCCTTTTGATATTTAATTAGCTGGCAATAAATTTTTAGATTTCGCCAAAATAAGCATATGCTTTTGAAGTTTTTCGAAAGCTTTATTTTCAATTTGTCTTACTCTTTCTCTGCTAATTTTATATTTCTGACTTAAATCTTCTAAAGTTGTTGGATTATCATTTAACCTTCTTGAGTATAAAATTTCTTTTTCTCTTTCATTAAGAACATTGATAGAATTTTTTAATAAATCTTTTCTTTGCTCCATTTCCTCATGATGAGCATATTTTAGGTCGTGGTCTAACTCCTTATCCACTAACCAGTCTTGCCACTCATCACCATCTTCACCAACCTGAGCGTTTAAAGAAAATTCTTTTCCTGATAATCTCCTATTCATTGAAACAACTTCTTCTTTGCTAACATCTAGTTTATCTGCAATATGTTTCACATGTTCATCTCTTAAGTCTCCTTCAGCTTGTGGAGCGATTTGATTTTTAATTTTTTTTAAATTAAAGAATAGTTTTTTTTGGGCAGTTGTAGTTCCGATTTTGACTAAGCTCCAAGACCTTAATATGTATTCTTGTATAGATGCTTTTATCCACCACATGGCATATGTAGCAAGTCTGAAACCTTTTTCTGGTTCAAATTTTTTAACAGCCTGCATTAACCCAACGTTACCCTCAGAAATCATTTCATTTACAGGTAACCCATAACCTTTGTACCCCATTGCAATCTTAGCAACTAATCTAAGATGACTAGTAACTAATTTTTCAGCTGATTTTATATTACCTGTTGTTTTCCAATTTTTTGCTAACATATACTCTTCTTCTGCAGCTAACATTGGAAACTTTTTGATTTGTTCTAAGTATGCTGACAAACCTCCTTCATTTGAAAGAGTTGGCAGATTATTATTAACTTTTGAGTTCATAGCAAGGTTTATTTAATTAATTTTACTTAATTTTCAACATTTTATTTATTAGTATTTCTTAGCATTTTTAAAATATTATTTAGCTCATGTGGTAAATTTGAGGAAAAAATCATTTGTTGATTATTTTTTGGATGAACAAATCCTAAAGTCTTAGCATGCAAAAATTGTCTTAATAATTTAGATATTGAGACATGAACTTCTAAATCAATGTTTGAGAGTTTTTTATATTTTTTTTTATATTTATCATCACCGACTATACTATTTCCTTTATAATTCATATGGACTCTTATCTGATGAGTGCGTCCTGTTTCTAATTTGCATTCTACTAAACTTAAAGTTGGAATTTTCTCATTTTGAAAAATTTCAATAGTTTTATAATTTGTTATTGCTTTTTTTCCTCTAGATACACTTACTTCCATTAACTGTCTATTTTTTGAACTTCGAGTAATAAAAGTTTCTATTCTTCCACTAGATGGTCTTAGTTTTCCCCATATTAAAAGTTGGTATTCTCGTATAATGGTATGCTCACTAAATTGCTTAGATAAATTTTCGTGTGAATAATTATTTTTAGCAATAACAACTAATCCTGAAGTATTTTTATCAATTCTATGAACAATGCCTGGTCTTAATTCGTCACCGATATTAGATAAAGATTTTTTGTTATAATTCATTAAAGCATTAACAATTGTTTTGTCATAATTTCCAGCGCCTGGATGCATGATTATTCCAGCAGGCTTGTTAATTACTAGCAAATCTTCATCTTCGTACTCAATTTCTAATTTATAATTATATGGTTTTAACGATGCTGCTTCTGGTTTTGGGATTTCGAGAACCACCTGGTCTCCAGTATTAACTTTTTTAGAAGGATTTTTTATTATGATATTATTTAAAGTGAGTTTATCTCTTAGTATTAAGTTTTTGATTCTGGTTCTGCTAATTAACTTATTTCTTTGGTTGATTAAAATATCAACTCTTGAATTATTTTCTTCCTCTTGAACAATAAAATTAATGTTTTTTTCCATAAAATATAATATTAATACTATATGCGCTTGTAGCTCAACTGGATAGAGCGCCTGACTTCGGATCAGGAGGTTCTGGGTTCGACTCCTAGCAGGCGCACCAATTATTCACCTATATTTATTAAAGTTCCTTTATCGCGTGCTCTATCAAACGAATGATAAAAAATCGATATTGCAAGAATTAGATAAAAAATATTGAAATAAAGAGCGTTAAAGATGTTTTCATAATCCACCTGACCGTTAACTAAAATATTTCTAGTTTCTTCAAATATATAAACGAGAGGTAGAGCATAAGCTATAGACTGAAAGATACCTGGTAAAATTTCAACAGGGTAATAAATACAACCAAATGGAGCTAGCAAAAACATAGTAGACCATGCGATGTTTTCAAAGGAAGGTCCGAATCTGAGTAGACCCGCAGATACAAGTATACCTAAAGTAATACCAAAAATATATAAACTTAAAAAAAGAAAAGCCAAAGGAAATCCTAATTCCAATAAAGATATACCAAACAGAGGAGAGGTGAGCAATATAGCTGGGACTAGCCCTATCAAGGCTCTTATTAAAGCAGTCACGACTAAAGAAATAATAATTTCACTAATTTTCATAGGAGCGATGAACAGGTTGGTAAAATTTCTACTCCATATTTCCTCTAAAAATAGCATGTTAAAACCAATACTTGTTCTAAATAAAAAATCGTAGAGAATTGCACAAGATAGAATTACACCTACAGCACCACTATAGTAAGTACTATGCTCTGCAAAAAAATTTGAAATAAATCCCCATAAAGTTATTTGGATTGAAGGCCAATATATTAAATCAAGTATTCTGGGAAATGATCTAGATATTAAGTAAAAATGTCTTAAAAAAAGTCCATAAATTCTTGTAAAATTCATTTTGTATTTCTCGCTATTTCTAAAAAAACTTCTTCTAGATTTTTTCTACCATGCTTTAATATTAAATCATCAGGTGTTCCTCTATCTACAATAATTCCATCTTTCATCATTAAGACAAAGTTACACAATCTTTTAACCTCATCCATATTATGAGAAGCAAGTAATACTGAAATTTTTTTTTCTTTTTTATAATTTTCTAAAAATGTTCTTATAAAATCACCCGTTTCTGGATCTAAAGAAGCTGTTGGCTCATCTAGTAGTAGAACTTTTGGATCATTAATTAATGCTTTTGCAAGACTAACTCTATTTTTTTGTCCCGAGGAAAGTTCGCCTGTTATTTTATTTAACAGATCAGACAATCTAAGTTTATCTGAAAGATAATTAATTCGATTTTCTAATTGGTCAACATTATATAATTTGCCGTAAACAATTAAATTTTGTTTCACCTTTAATTTTTTTGGAAGTTCAATATAGGGAGATATGAAATTCATTTTATGTAAAAGAGATATTTTGTTAGTCTCTATACTTTTTCCATTAATTAAAACTTGACCGTTGGTTGGTTTTAATAATCCCAATATCATTCCTATAGTTGTTGTCTTTCCACAACCATTTGGACCTAATAAGCCTACAATTTCATTTTCACCAATTTTAAAATTTATGTTACTGACGGCATTCTTTGATTTATATTTTTTTGAGAGATTTATTACTTCAATTGAATTTGTCATTTAATATTTTGATGCCCTCTCTAACCGATCATTAATTGTTTGTCCTATCCCAATATTAGGAATTTTTTCAACAGCAATTTTTTTGTATCCTTTATTTTTGATTTTTCTTATGAGAGGATATAAATTTCTTGCAGCTTTGATCAAATTATTATTTTTGCTAAGAAAGAAATAATTTTTGGAATTTGTTTTTCTTTTTTTTATTAATACAAATGCTTCTCCTTCATTTGGTTTTTTTACATTCATCCTTAAAGGTATTCCAGGAGAATAATGAAGAGAAAACAGACCTGGTGAAATTTTGTTCTTAGATTTATTCTTAATTAATATTTGTTTTTTTATTATTTTTTTGATTTTTGAAACACTTAAACCTCCAAGCCTTAATATTGATGGAGTATCTGTAAGTTTAATAATTGTAGACTCAACTCCAATTGAACATCTTCCCCCTTTAAGTATGTATTTTAATTTTCTTCCAAATTCTTCTTTTACATCGGAGGGCTGTACTGAGCTCAGTTTTGAGGAAATATTTGCACTTGGTGCAGCTAATGGATAACTTAAAACTTTAAGCAATTTTCGAAGCAGTTTATGTTTGGGAAATCTAATAGCAACTGTATTTTTATTATTGGTAACAAATTTTGATATTTTTGAATTTTTTTTTAATTTTAAAACATATGTTATTGGACCAGGTGAAAATTTATTATACAGTTTTTTAAAATCCTCATTAATTATACAATCGTGTTCGAGAGCCTTGAGATTATAGTAGTGAACAATTAGAGGGTTGTTAGAAGGTCTTTTCTTTAATTTGAATATTTTTTTTGCAGAGAAATCAGAATAAGCATTTCCAGCTAATCCATAAACTGTTTCTGTTGGTACTGCTATACATTCGTTACTGTCTAAATATTTTTTTGCTTTTTTGATATTTGATTGATTAGATTTCATGTAATAATTATTAATATATGAAAGAAAAAAATTTACCACTTGATTATCAACACAGCTCTTTAGAGGAGCTCACTGAAAAAGCAAATAGTATAATTGAGTCATTAGAGAATGAAAAAAATTTAGATAATTCTGTTGATAGTTATCAAGAGTTATTAAAATTAAATAATCTTATTGAAAAAAAATTTCAAAAAAATCTCAAATCTATAAGTGAAACTACAAATAATAAAATCAAGGAAATTGTAAAAAAAAATGAAAAATGAAGTTAATAAAATTGCAAAAGATACAAATTATTTTTTAAAAAAATTTATTAATAATCAGAATAGCTCTCAACTTATCAGCGCGATGAAATATAGTTTATTTCCTGGAGGAAAGAAAATTAGATCAAAAATACTAATAGACTTTGGTTCTTTATTTTCAATTAGATACAAAACTTTAGTACAGATTGGTGCAGCAGTAGAATGTATTCACGCTTATTCTCTTATTCATGATGATTTACCTTGTATGGATAATGACAAAATTAGGCGGGGAAAAGCATCAACACACATAAAATATGGAGAGTCTACAGCAGTGCTAGCTGGTAATTCACTTTTGATAATGGCATTTGAAATTTTATCAAATAAAAATTTAGATTTATCTGAAAAGACTAAAGTTAACTTAATAAAAAAATTATCTGAATGCTCAGGACATCTTGGTATAGCGGGTGGTCAATACCTAGATTTAGATTATGAGAAAAAAAAAGTATCGAGGAGTAAGATTATTAATATGGAAATTAAAAAAACAGGAATGTTATTTAGTTTTTGTTGTGTAGCCCCAGCAATAATAAAAAATAAAAAAAACTTAGAGATTAGGTTTTTTGAAAATATTGGATATGATATAGGCTTATTATTTCAAATTTCTGACGACCTAATTGACCATAAGGGAAATTCAAAAATAGCTGGTAAAAAAACAGGAAAAGATCAAAAAAAAGGTAAAGCAACACTTATTGGTTTACTTGGTTATAATAATGCAGTTAAATATTGTAATAGTTTGATTAAAAATATTAACAAAAAATTACAAAAATATGGTTCTAATTCAAAAAGCATAAAACAAACTTTGGAAAATATTTTAAACAGAGATAGATGATACACAAAAGCACATTTTTAAAAGATATAAATTTCCCATCTGATTTAAGGAAAATTACTGAAAAGGATTTACCAAAAGTTGCAAATGAAGTTAGAAATGAAATGATAGATGCTGTATCTAAAACAGGTGGTCATCTAGGTGCAGGCTTAGGTGTTGTAGAACTAACTGTAGCACTTCATTATGTATTTGATACACCGAATGATAAATTAATTTGGGATGTAGGACATCAATCCTATCCACACAAAATTTTAACAGGAAGAAAACATAAAATTAGAACATTAAGACAAGGTAATGGATTATCAGGCTTTACAAAAAGAACTGAAAGTGAATATGATCCTTTTGGTGCCGCTCATAGTTCAACATCAATTTCTTCTGCACTAGGTATAGCTGAGGCAAATAAATTGGAAAACAAATCTTCAAATGTAATTGCAGTAATAGGAGACGGTGCGATGAGTGCTGGTATGGCTTATGAGGCAATGAATAACGCAGGTGCTTCAAAAACAAAAATGATCGTTATTTTAAATGACAACGATATGTCTATCGCAAAACCTGTTGGAGCGATGAGAACATATCTTGCAAAATTATTGACTGGAAAAATATATTTTAGTTTTAGAGAGACTATTAAATTAATTACTTCTGCATTTTCAAAGAGGTTTAGTGCGAAGGCAGGAAAAGCAGAGGATTTCTTAAGATCTGCATTTACCGGTGGCACTATGTTTAATTCATTAGGTTTTTATTATGTGGGACCAATTGATGGACATGATTTATCAACTCTAATTCCAATTTTAAAAAATGCAAAGGATTCAAATCATGAAGGTCCAATTATGATCCATATTAAAACACAAAAAGGTAAAGGGTATAGTTACGCAGAAAAAGCCAAAGATCATTATCATGGAGTTTCGAAATTCAATGTAGACACTGGAGAACAGAATAAAAGCGGATCTAATTTACCATCTTATACAAAAGTATTTGCTAATACTCTTATAAAGCATGCAAAAAAAGATAGTAAAATAGTTGGAATAACAGCAGCTATGCCTGGTGGAACAGGAATGGATGTATTTGGCAAAGAGTTTCCAAAAAGAATGTTTGATGTTGGTATAGCTGAGCAGCATGCCGTAACATTTGCCGCTGGTATGGCAACAGAAGGATACAAGCCCTATGCTGCAATTTACTCAACTTTTTTACAAAGAGCTTACGATCAAGTAGTTCATGATGTAGCTATTCAAAGCTTACCAGTAAGATTTGCAATTGATAGAGCTGGATTAGTTGGGGCTGATGGATCAACACACGCTGGTTCATTTGATATTACTTATTTATCAACTTTACCAAATTTTATTGTAATGGCTGCAAGTGATGAAGCTGAACTGGTTAAAATGATAAATACTTCAGTAGATATTGATGATAGACCGAGTGCAATCAGATACCCAAGAGGAGTAGGTGTTGGAGTTGAACTTCCATCAATAGAAGAAAAAATTGAAATTGGAAAAGGAAGAATAATTCAAAATGGAAGTCAAGTATGCCTTTTAAGCTTAGGAACAAGACTTGAAGAATGCAAACTAGCAGCAGAACATTTAAAACAAAAAGGAGTTTCAACTACTATTGTTGATGCAAGATTTGCTAAACCTTTAGACGAAGAATTAATTATTAAATGTGCTAGAGAGCATGAAATTTTATTCTCTATTGAAGAGGGTTCAATTGGAGGATTCGGTTCACATGTAAAAAACTTACTTGCTGAGAGAGGGATATTTGACAAAGGTTTAAAGTTTAGATCAATGAATTTACCAGACAAGTTTATTGAACAAGATACCCCCAACAAAATGTATGAAATTGCTGGATTAAATGCTTCTCAAATTTCCAAGAAAATTTTAGATATTTTATTTAATAAAAATTCTATCAAAGTTGTAAAAAATTAATTGTTCTACTGACACTGAGCTTTATTCATTAGATAGTGATCTAATAAAACACAATTCATCATTGCCTCACCAACAGGTACAGCTCTTATTCCAACACATGGATCATGCCTTCCTGTAACAGATATTGTTGTATTTTTTCCAAATTTATCGACAGTATTTCTAGTTGTTAAGATTGAAGATGTTGGTTTTACCGCAAATGAAGCAATAATTTCTTGTCCAGTTGATATACCACCCAATACTCCACCAGCATTATTTGACTTAAACTTTAATTTTTTACCTTTTTGTGAAATTTCATCTGAGTTTTGTTCACCACTTAGTTGTGCAGAGTTCATACCCGCGCCAATATTAACTCCTTTAACAGCATTAATACTCATGAAACTAGCTGCTATATCAGAGTCTAGTTTTGAGTAAATGGGTGCGCCCAATCCTACTGGAATTCCTCTCGCTCTTATTTCAATCACTGCACCACATGATGATCCAGATTTTCTTACTCCTAACAAATATTTTTCCCAAAGTTTAATCATCGATTTATCAGGACAAAAAAATGGATTTTTTGAAATTATTTTGTCATTCCATTTGTTAGTATCGCACCCTAATATACCTAATTGCGTGACTGCACCAACAACTTTGAATTTTTTACCTAATTTATTTTGTAAGACCAACTTAGCTATTGCACCAGCTGCAACTCTTGATGCAGTTTCTCTTGCAGATGATCTTCCACCACCTCTATAGTCTCTAATTCCATATTTTTTGAAGTAAGTAAAGTCAGCGTGTCCAGGTCTAAATTTATCCTTAATTTTTCCATAATCCTTAGATCTCATATCTTTATTATAAATAATTAAGGATATTGGTGTACCAGTAGTTCTACCTTCAAAAATTCCAGATAATATTTGAACTTTATCGTCCTCTTTTCTTTGTGTTGTAAATTTTGATTGTCCTGGTTTTCTCTTATCCAGTTCTTTTTGTATATCTTTTTCACTTAAATTAATATTTGGTGGGCATCCATCAACGATACAGCCAATAGCAGGACCATGAGATTCACCCCAAGTAGAGAAACGAAATAGCTTTCCAAATGTATTAAATGACATTATTTATATTATATAGATTATTTTGTTTAAATTATGAATCAAAAAAACTCACTTGGGCTTAATAATTGTTTTATGGATTTAGATGATCCAATACATTTATTCGATACTTGGATGGAAGAGGCAAAAAAAACTGAGCCAAACGACCCAAACGCAGTAGCGTTAGCAACATCAAATAAAAATAATGTCCCCTCTGTAAGAATGGTCTTACTAAAAGACTTCAATCAAAATGGATTTGTATTTTATACAAATTTAGATAGTCAAAAAGGACATGAATTAAAACAAAATCCAAATGTAGCAATGTGTTTTCATTGGAAAAGTTTACTAAGACAAATTAGAGTTAATGGCACAGTTTCATTGGTGCCCAATGAGGTTGCAGATAATTACTATAATTCAAGAAGTTATGAAAGCAGAATTGGAGCATGGGCATCTAGACAGAGTAAGGAACTAAAAGATAGAGAACAGTTAGACAATTCTATCGAAGAATACAAAAAAAAATATGCAGATAAGAATAAGGTTCCACGACCAAATTATTGGTCAGGATGGAACTTATCTCCCTCAAGTATTGAATTTTGGCTTGACGGAGATAATAGAATTCATGAAAGATTAAAATATACGAAAAATTCTAAAGGAGAATGGATCAGATCTCTTTTGAGTCCTTAAAAACTTCTAGATAAACTAAATGTTGTTAGATTTTTTAGAATTTCTTTTTCTTTAGTATCTTCAAAAGCAGTCAATGAATTTGAAGCAAGATTAATATAATGTTGAGCTTTCTGGTAGCACTCATTTATAATTTTGTACTTATTAATTAAAGCAATTATTTTATCTAAATCATCTTTATCTCTAGTATTTTTACTGAACATATTAATTAAGTTATTTTTTTCTTCGATCTCTAGCTTTTGATAAAGTAATATTATTGGAAGTGTAATTTTTCCTTCAAAAAAATCTTGTCCTATTTTCTTTCCAAATAATTTAAGTTCAGCGTTGTAATCAAGTGTATCATCGGCAATTTGGAAAGTAAGTCCAAGATTTCTACCATAAAATTCAAGTGCATCTTTTTCTTTTTTATTACTATCAGATAAAATTGCACCAACTTTTGTAGCTGCTGCAAACAATTCAGCAGTTTTTGCAGAAATAATTTTTAGATAAGTCTCTTCCAACATATCAACTTCACCTTTATGTTGAAGCTGTAAAACTTCTCCTTGAGCTATTTTTGATGAAGTAGATGATAATAATTTCAGAACTTCTATGTTGCCATCTTCAACCATCATCTCAAAGCATCTACTTAGCAAATAGTCACCCACTAAAACTGACGAATGATTATTCCAAACTTTATTTAAAGTTTTCTTTCCTCTCCTAACTTCACCCTTATCTATAACATCATCATGCATTAAAGTTGCACTATGAATTAATTCAACACATGCTGCTAAATTCACATCTCTTGAACCTTTTTTATAACCACATAATTTTGCAGATCCTAAAGTCAGAAGAGCTCTCAGCCTTTTTCCACCAGTTTTCATATGATAGTCAGTCATTTTTTGAACTAGTTCTACATCACTAATTAATTTGGTTTTAATTTTTTCCTCAGTTAAAATAAGCTTGTCCTCAAGAGAATCTTTTAACTGAAAATATGAATTATTTATCTGATTTTTAAGCTGAACAACTGATCCCATATATAATTTAAACTAGTATAATTAACTTTTATTTATTACTTATCAATTGACGCACCTTATTCTTCAATTATAAGTAGTCTTTATATTCAATTAATAATTCTATAAGAAATATTTATGTTCTCTTTTTTTAAAAAGAAAAAAATAGTAGCTCATTTAAAGCTTAGTGGTGTGATAGGAAATGCAGGAAAATTTAAACAAGGGATAGATTTTGCTGGCCAAGAAGAGATAATTAAAAAAGCTTTTTCATTGAAAAAAGCCAAATGTGTTGCAATTACTATAAATTCACCAGGTGGATCTCCTGTTCAATCCCATCTAATTTATAGTTTTATAAGACAGCAAGCAAAAAAAAATAAGAAACAAGTAATTGTATTTGCAGAGGATGTAGCTGCCTCCGGAGGCTATCTTATTGCATGTGCTGGGGACGAAATTTATGCAAACTCAAGTTCTATTATAGGATCAATTGGAGTTATTTATTCGTCATTTGGTTTTACAGAATTAATAAAAAAAATTGGTGTAGAGAGAAGAGTTCATACAGCTGGTAAAAATAAAAGTACTCTTGATCCTTTTCTTGAAGAAAAAAATGAAGATATAGAGAGACTTAAAAACATTCAGTTAGATTTACACAAAGATTTTATTGATGTTGTTGAAAAAAGTAGAGGTACTAAATTAAAAAAATCTGAAGTTGAACTTTTCTCGGGTGAATTTTGGTCAGGTAGTAAATCAAAAACATTGGGATTAGTAGATGGAATAGGAAACGCTCATGAAATCTTGAAAGAAAAATTTGGAGATGATGTAATAATTAAAAAATTTGAAAAGACCAAAGGATGGTTAAGTCAAAAACTTTCTTCCTCTAATCAAATAGATCAATTTGCAAATATTTTAGATGAGAGGTCAATCTGGCAAAGATATGGTTTCTAAAAATAAAAATAAAAAAAAACAAAAACCAAAATTTCAAACTTTTCAAGAAACTATTTTAAATCTTCAAAAATTTTGGAGTAAACAAGGGTGTATTATTCTTCAGCCGTACGACATGGAAGTTGGAGCTGGTACGTTCCATCCTGCTACAACTCTTAGATCGTTGGGCACCCAACCTTGGAAAGTCGCTTATGTTCAACCATCAAGAAGACCAACTGACGGTAGATATGGTGAAAATCCTAATAGACTTCAACATTATTATCAGTTTCAAGTTTTGATTAAACCTTCTCCTGAAAATATAAAAAAGCTATATCTAAATAGTCTTACTACAATTGGAATTCATCACAATGATCATGATATAAGATTCGTTGAAGATGACTGGGAAAGTCCTACATTAGGTGCAGCCGGTTTAGGTTGGGAAGTTTGGTGTGATGGAATGGAAATTACTCAATTCACTTACTTTCAACAGATGGCCGGTTATGAATGTAAACCAGTTTCAGTAGAAATTACTTATGGTTTAGAGAGGATCTGTATGTTTACCCAACAACAAAAAAATGTTTATGATTTATTATGGAATGATGAGGATATAAAATACGGAGAAGTTTTTCACCAGGCTGAAAAAGAGTTTTCTGCTTATAATTTCGAGCATGCCAATGTCGAACAATTATTCAAAATGTTTGATATGCATGAGTCAGAAGCAAAATCATTAGTTGAAAAAAAAGTTTCACTACCTGCGTATGATCAATGTTTAAAAGCAAGCCACGTATTTAACATTTTAGATGCTAGGGGAGCAATAAGTGTTGCACAAAGAGCAGGTTATATTGGAAGAATTCGTGACATCACTAAGTCTGCTGTTGGGATTTGGATAGATAGTCAAAATTAAAAAATGTCTGAGTTTTTTTTAGAACTATTTAGCGAGGAAATACCCGCAGGTCTTCAAAGAAATTTAAGGGAAAACTTATTGAAATCTTTTAATGATTTTTTTGAAGAGAAATCTATTCCATTTAAAAGAAGTTCTTCCTATTCAACCCCGAATAGATTGGTGATATTATTTGAAGGGCTTCAAAAACAAACAATTCTTAAGTCTGAGGAAATAAAAGGTCCGAGTACAAAAGCCCCAGATCTAGCTATAGAGGGCTTTATACGATCAAATCAAACTCTAAAACAAAATCTTTATGAAAAAGAAACTGAAAAAGGTAACTTTTTCTTCTTTAAAACGAAATCAAAAAAACTTTATACCCACGAGTTATTAGAAGAGTTTGTTCCAAAAATATTAGATAAAATTCAATGGAAAAAATCAATGCGTTGGGGGGATTTTAGTTTAAATTGGGGTAGACCGCTCAAGTCTATTTTGGCAATCTTTAACAAAAAAACACTAATATTTAAATTTCATCATATTCAGTCATCTAATTTTACTTTTGTAGATAAAGATTTTGAAGAAAAGAAAATAAAATTTTCTGATTTTAAAAAATATAAAAATTTCTTTAAAAAGAAAAAAATAATAATTGACCCTGTTGAAAGAAAAAAAATTATTGAAAAAAAATTTCATTTACTTTTAAAAAAGAAAAATATTGTTATAGAGCAAAATCCAAAGCTATTGGAAGAAGTTGTTGATTTAATAGATCAACCCAATGTTCTTGTTTGCCAGTTTGATAAAAAGTTTTTAAAAATACCAAAAGAGATTTTAATAATCACAATGCAATACCATCAAAAATATTTTCCTACTTTTGATAATAAGGGAGGTATTACAAACGAATTTTTAGTTGTTTCAAATAAAAAAGATCTAAAAGGGTTAATAAAGCTAGGTAACGAGAGAGTAGTAGAAGCAAGACTTACCGATGCAAAATTCTTTTGGCAAAAAGATAAATCTCAAAACTTAGTAAAACAAGTCTCAAATTTAAAATCTATGAATTATTTTAAGGGCTTGGGAAGTTATTTCGATAAAGTTCAAAGAATGAGAAAGCTCGGAGGAATGCTTTCAGATGAACTATTAATAAGTAAAGAAAAAGTGGAATTATCAGCATCAATCTCTAAAGTCGATTTATTATCTGAACTAGTGGGTGAGTTTCCTGAGCTTCAAGGGATTATGGGTGGTTATTTTTCTGAGGCACAAGGTTTTGACAATGATGTAGCACTATCAATAAGTGAACAATATTTACCTTCAGGGTCTGGGTCAAGGGTTCCTAAAAAACCTTTTAGTATAGCACTAGCTCTGTCAGACAAAATAGATACACTTGTAGGTTTTTTTGGAATTAACCAAAAACCAACAAGCTCTAAAGATCCATTTGCTCTTAGAAGATTAACTTTAGGAGTAATTAGAATAATTGTAGAAAATAATAATCATATTAAAATAAGAGATTTGATTAACTATTCATCTTCACTCTATATGGATCAAGGCTTCACATTTGAAAATAAATTACTTCAAAAAGAACTTTCTGAATTTCTAATGGACCGACTAAAATTCTATATGAAGGAAAAAAATATTCGAAATGATATTATTCAAGCATCTATCAATTCACATAATTTAGATCAACTTGTAATAATTTTTGAAAAGGCAAAATATTTAGATAAAATAATTTCAAAATCAAACGGACAAGAGATAATATCAAGTTATAAAAGAGCCTCAAACATCTTGGAAAGTGAGTTGAAAGGACAGAATTTTGATCTTTCAAATATAACTGACCCTGGTGTTTTCAAGACAGATTTTGAAAAAAATTTGTTTAAAAAGATAAATGGATTAAGGAAATATTTTTCTTCAATTAATAAAGATGAAGTTTATTCTGAAACTCTTAATAACTTACTAGATGCCAAAAAAGTAATTAACGAATTTTTTGACAATGTTGTAGTTAATGACGTTGATCCAGGTATTCGCAAAAATAGACTAGAACTTATTCAAATCTTATGTAAAACCTTCAACAACTATGTTAATTTTTCTTTAGTAGACTCCCAAAAATGAAAAAACTAATTTTAAATTTCAAATCTCACGATAGCAAAAAAATTAAAATCCCAAGAAATTTTTTAGGTGGAAAAGGAGCCAACCTTTCAGAAATGGGTCGAATGAGATTACCGGTTCCACCTGGATTTACTATTTCTACAAAAGTATGTGATTTATTTTATAAAAATAAAAAAAAACTTAATAAAAGTATAGTCAAATCAATTAAAAAAGAATTAAAGGCTGTTGAAAAGGAAGTTTCAAAAAAATTTGGTGATTTAAAAAATCCATTATTACTTTCAGTCAGATCTGGAGCTAGAGTTTCTATGCCTGGTATGATGGATACAATTTTAAATTTAGGATTAAATGATAAAACCGTTAAAGCCCTAGCATCAAAAACCTTTAATGGTCGATTTGCCAAAGATAGCTACAGAAGGTTTATTCAAATGTATGGCAATGTAGTAATGGGCGTTGAAGGGTATCATTTTGAAGAATTAATTGAGAATTACAAACTTACAAAAGGTGTTTTATTGGACACTGATTTAGATGAAAATGACTGGGATGGACTTATTGAAGATTTTAAAAGAACAGTTAGGGAAAAAGCAAATAGAGATTTTCCTCAAGATGTTCATGAACAGTTGTTAGGAGCAATCAGTGCAGTATTTTTGTCTTGGGATAGTAAGAGAGCAAAAATCTATAGAAAATTAAATCATATACCTGCAGAGTGGGGAACAGCAGTTAATATTCAATCAATGGTTTTTGGAAACATGGGAGACGACTGTGCAACTGGTGTTGTTTTTACAAGAAATCCATCAGACGGTGAAAACGAAATTTATGGAGAATATTTAATTAATGCACAAGGAGAGGATGTTGTTGCTGGAACAAGGACTCCACAATATATAACTAAAAAAGCTCGACAAAATGCTAAAGTTAAAGCTCCGTCAATGGAAGAGTCTATGCCCAAAGTTTATAGACAACTTTATAAGATCCTAAAAAAATTAGAAAAACACTACAAAGATATGCAGGATGTAGAGTTTACAGTTGAAAATAAAAAGCTGTGGATGCTTCAAACACGTTCTGGAAAAAGAACTGCAAAATCTGCAATTAAAATTGCAGTTGATATGGTTAAAGAAAAATTAATTTCAAAAAAAGACGCTGTGTTAAGAATTGACCCACACTCACTTGATACACTTCTTCATCCAACTCTAGATGAAAAAAGCACAATAAATGTAATTGCAAATGGCTTGCCCGCATCACCAGGTGCTGCGAGTGGTAAAGTTGTATTCACATCTGAGGAAGCAGAAAAGCTAACATCCATGATGCAGGACACAATATTAGTTAGAGTAGAAACCTCTCCTGAAGATATACAAGGAATGCATGCAGCTAAAGGAATCTTAACTGCAAGAGGCGGAATGACAAGCCATGCAGCAGTTGTAGCAAGAGGAATGGGAAGACCTTGTGTTTCAGGTTCGAGTGAAATTGATATAAATTATGAAAATAAGTCATTTAAAACTTCATCTATTAAAATTAAAGAGGGTGACATAATAACAATAGATGGCTCAACAGGAAGAATAATCGAAGGTAGCGTTGCAACTGTAAAGCCAGAAATGTCGGGTGATTTTTCAAAATTAATGTCGTGGGCTGATAGTTATAGAAAATTAAATATAAGAACAAATTCAGAAACCCCAAAAGATACCAAAACCGCAAAAGATTTTGGTGCTGAAGGCATTGGACTTTGCAGAACTGAGCACATGTTTTTTGATGAAGAGAGAATCTTATCTGTAAGAGAAATGATACTTTCTAAAACTAAAGAAGATAGAGCTAAAGCTTTAGGTAAACTTTTACCACATCAAAAAAAAGACTTCACTGAAATTTTTAAGATTATGAATGGCTTACCAGTGACAGTAAGATTGTTAGATCCTCCTTTACATGAATTTTTACCAAGAACAAATAAAGAAATTAGCGAATTAGCAGAAATTGTTAATCTTTCGGTAAAAGAGGTTGAAACAAGGATTGTGGAACTTCATGAACAAAATCCAATGCTAGGGCACAGAGGTTGCAGATTAGCTATATCATTTCCTGAAATATATGAGATGCAATGCAGAGCAATTTTTGAAGCATTATGTGAGCTTAAAAAAAATAAAATTAAATCAGCGTTCCCCGAGATTATGATTCCACTAGTTTCTACAGAGGCTGAAATTAAAATAATGAAAGATTTAGTCGAAAGAATAGCAAGTATGGTTCAAAAAGAAAATAAATTAAAAATAGACTTCATGGTTGGAACGATGATTGAGCTCCCAAGAGCAGCTATCAAAGCAAAAGAAATAGCAAAATACGCAGAATTTTTTAGTTTCGGTACAAATGATTTAACACAAACTACTTTTGGAATTAGTAGAGATGATAGTGGAAAATTTCTAAATGATTACTTAGAAAATAAAATATTTTCTATTGATCCTTTTGTTTCAATTGACGAAGGAGTTTCAGATTTGGTTGAGATTGCTGTTGCGAAAGGAAAGAGCCAAAATAAAAAGATAAAACTAGGGATCTGTGGAGAGCATGGTGGAGATCCAAAAAGTATTTATTTTTGCGCTAAAGCCGGTCTTCATTATGTATCTTGTTCCCCTTATAGAGTTCCAGTTGCTAGATTAGCAGCAGCTCAGGCAGAATTAAAAAAATAATAATTTTAATTAGGGGTGTTCTGTTGTCAGGTGCCCCAAGCTTTGTTTCAATAATCCTTATATTTCAGCAATTATCAATCGTAAAATTAAAACAATTAGAAAATAATTCCGAATAGATTCCAAACAAAATAACGTTCGGAATAGATCTGTCTTTTTGTAAAAATGTTTAATAAACTGTATCTTAAATTATGAAAGTCTTTTCAACGATAATTCTCACGTGTCTAACGGTATTACTGTTATGCAGTGAAGTTAATGCAAAAAAATATAAAGTAAATGATGTAGTTGAAAATCAATTTATCATGAATAAAAAATTTCAATTAAATTTACCCAAAGGTAAATGGGTAGTAGTTGAAAGGGACTTTGCATTTTATTATGGTCTTGCTAGTAAAGTTTACTCTTTGATTAGAATAGAAAATAATGCAGCTGTAGAATGGATAGAAATTGGTGAAATGAAAACTGCAGGAGTTCTTGAGACATATGTAAACCAGGCAATATATCAAGCAATTTTTAAAAATAAATATGATGGGTGCTATGACCGTCCTGAATACTTTATTGTTAAAGTTTATAAAAAAGGTAGCAGCCATAATTGTTTGGTAATTGATCATTCTGATGTACACAAAGATTTTTATACTCCAGATGATCCAGAAATTTCTAATGCACGTTTAAAAAAATGGATAAGAGACAATAATATTCAAATACCTAAAGTGGGTCTATCTAGTTTTCATGCTTATTTTTCTAGGTTGGCTTCTGGCAAATGGTATTTATTATTCTATGGCATTGATCCAAAAATTCTTAATGCACCAAAAAATAAATTTGTGAGTGAGGAAACTTCAGAATATCATAGAAATAATATTTCTAATTACCCTGAACACCAGAAAATCATGGACAAGTGGGTTTCAATTTCTGCAATGAGACATATCGAATTTGAAAATATAATTAAAATTTTAGATAGACACAAACTAGACTTAACTGTACTTGCACCTTCTTCATCTAAATTAGATACAAATTTTTCAATAGACATTATAAATCAACTAAATAAACTAAGCGATTTATACAAAAGCGGTGTATTAACAAAAATTGAATTTGAAAAAGCTAAAAAGAAAATATTAGACTAAATCTTGAAAATAATCCCGAACACAGCCCGAATCCTATGGTTGTATTTTTTAAATAACGTTGATACTGAAAACTAAATTAAATAATGAGAAGGGGCGTTCTGTTGCCAGGTGCCCCAGACCCCGTTTGCTTAATTAACTGAGTTAATTAGGCAGCAAGTGCGTAACTTTCGTTAGCAATTATAAATTAGCCCGTTTCGGTGGAACAATCCCGAACGAAAGAATAGCCTTTAGACATCCGTCGAATCTAGTTCACCCCCATAAGTTGTAATGGTGGAGGTGGTGGGTACTGCCCCCACGTCCGCAATGGTTATTACGAAATTCGTTTATCGTCGTAGTTGGAAAACCAACTTTATTAATATAAAAGGAATTACAACAGATTCAAGAACAATCATGAAACTTACAAAAGAACAAGCAGAAGAAATTAAAAATCAACAATCTCAAAGTAATCAAACTAAAAGAGTTACTGTACCAGAGCTTGAAAAAATTCTATATGAAGCAATCCCAGCTTTAGATCATGGATTTGTAAGAGTTGTTGATTATATGGGTGATGACACATCAATAGTCCAATCAGCTAGAGTGTCATATGGAAAAGGAACAAAACAAGTTTCAACTGACAAAGGTTTAATTAAATATTTAATGAGACATTGGCACAGTACTCCATTCGAAATGTGTGAAATTAAATATCATGTTAAGCTTCCAATATTTATTGCCAGACAATGGATTAGACACAGAACTGCAAATGTAAATGAATATTCCGCAAGGTATTCAATTCTAGATAAAGAATTTTATTTGCCATCAAAAGAAAATTTAGCTGCTCAATCCACTAGTAATAGACAGGGTAGAGGAGATGTCTTGGAAGGAAAACAGGCTGAGGAAGTTTTAGAACTATTAAAAAGCGATGCAGAGAGAACTTATGATAATTATGAGACTATGCTAAATGAAAGATTTGACGGATCAACTATTGATGAAAATAAAAAAGGTTTAGCAAGAGAACTTGCTAGAATGAATTTGACATTAAACACCTATACTCAATGGTATTGGAAAACTGATTTATTAAATTTAATGAATTTTTTAAGATTAAGAGCTGATAGTCACGCACAATATGAAATTAGAGTTTATGCCGATATAATGCTAGATACTGTAAAGAAATGGGTTCCTACAACTTATGATGCTTTTATGGATTATAGAGTTGGTGGCACTGAGGTTTCTGCAAAAGGGAAATTAATTATTCAAAAACTTATCAAAGGTGAAAATGTAGATGTTGAAAGTTCTGGATTATCAAAAAGAGAATGGAACGAATTAATGGATGCATTTGATCTTAAAGATAAACTAATTTGATGAAGTTATTTTTTCAGTAGATAATTTTTATTTAATGTTTAAAGCTTGTAAAGAATTTTGAGCGCCACCCAATTGACCTTTAATAAATGTATTAAAGGATAAAGATATTCTTTCAATATCTGATTTATTTTTCGCAACAGCATGCAACAATGTTGAAGGAAATAAAACTAATTTTCCATTTTCGTTATTAAAATTAATTTGTGCAGCATTGTTTTCATTAGGAGTGGCAAAATCCTCATAAGACATCAAATTACCAAATAAATTTCTTTGAGAATTATGGAATGTTATTGGACACATTTCTCCTTTAATAAAAAGAACAGAGGATATAATTGAATTAATATGTTTATGACGATGATGAGATGTATTTTTTTGATTAAAGTTTATCCATGATTGAGTGATATAAATTTCAATATCTTTTTTGAAATTAAATCTATCATAAAAATAAATGAACAAGTTGTTATTGCAAAATTCTTTTAAATTTTTAAGTTCAGGCGATTCTAATACATAGCTATTTTTTGAGAATAAATTTCCACTTTGATTTATTATTGCATTTTCTCTTTGTTTATCTATAAAATCTAATTCGCTTTTGTTAAATTTATATTTTTCTGGAGATTTAAAAACTGGAGTGCCAAATAATCTAGCAATATTATCTGAAATAGACATGATACGATTAATTGTATTAAACTTAAGAGTGTGATGCAATAAATTAAAGAAATTTGTCGAATACAAACATTAAATAAAATAATCTTTATAAAATAAATTCTGATTTAACTTTAGACGCAAGTACAATAAAAATTTTTGATATTTCATTATCAGGATCTTTTTCAACAATCGGTATGCCTTGATCACCAAATTTTCCAACATCTGGATTAATTGGTATTTCTCCTAAGAATTCTTTTTTAAATTCTTCAGCTGTTTTTTTAACACCACCTTCTCCAAAAATTTTATATTTTTTTCCATCATCACCAATGAAGAAACTCATATTATCAACTAAACCTAAGATTTTAACTCCAAGTTTATCAAACATTTTAATTCCTCTCTTCACATCTAAAAGAGCTACTTCTTGTGGAGTGGAAACAATTATTGCACCATCCATTTTTATTTCTTGAGAAAAAGTTAGTTGTGTATCCCCTGTTCCTGGAGGCATATCAACAATTATAAAGTCTAAATCTTTCCAATTAACTTTCTGAGTAAAAGTTTTAATTGCACTTGTGACCATTGGACCACGCCAAATCATAGGCGTTTGTTGGTCAGCCAAGAAACCAATTGACATACACTGAATATCATATTTAACGATCGGATCTAATTTTTGACCGTCGCTTTTAGGTTTCTCATTTATGTTAAACATTTTTGGAATCGAAGGGCCATAAATATCTGCATCTAGTAACCCAACTTTACAACCAACTTTTTTTAAGGCTAAAGCTAGATTTGTAGCAAATGTTGATTTTCCAACTCCACCCTTCGCGCTTGAAATGGCTATTGTAAATTTTGTTCCTAAAATAGGATTTTTAGTGAATTTCTTCGGTTCAAGCTTCTTTTTCATTGCGTCACTAAGTTCTGGCTTTTTATCTGTCATCAATTTATCATTACTTGTTTTTTGCAATAAAGACACTATATACTTTGGCATATGTCAGATGATTTCAGAGGTAGAGGCGGAAGCCCATGGGGCTCACCTCCAGGAGGTGGAAACAATAATGGATCTGGAAGAGGCCCAAAACCACCAAATATTGATGAAATTATAAAAGAAATTCAAGATAAAATAAAAAAATTTTTACCTGGCGGCAAATCATCGGGCGGTAAATCAGTTGGTTTAATATTGTTAGTTTTGGCTTTTGTTTGGTTAGCAAGTGGACTTTATAGAGTTCTACCTGATGAACAGGGTGTCGTATTAAGATTTGGTAAGTTTATTAAAACTACTCAACCAGGATTAAATTATCATATACCTTTTCCTGTAGAAAACGTACTTACACCCAAAGTTACAAAAGTTAATAGAATAGATATTGGTTTTAGATCTGAGAGAGATAGTGGTTTTTCAACTGGTGGAGGTGTTGCAGATGTTCCACAAGAAAGCTTAATGCTAACTGGTGACGAAAACATCGTGAACATAGACTTCTCAGTATTTTGGGTAATTAAAGATGCAGGAAATTTTTTATTTAAAATTCAAGATCCAGAAGGCACAGTTAAAGCAGCTGCTGAAACAGCAATGAGAGAGGTTATTGCAAAAAGCGATATACAACCAATTTTAACAGAGGGTAGATCTAAAATTGAGGTTGAAACTCAAGAAATTATTCAAAATATTTTAGATGACTATGAGAGTGGAATTCAAATTACACAAGTACAAACGCAAAAAGCTGATCCACCAGACCAGGTAATTGATGCATTTAGAGATGTACAGGCTGCGAGAGCAGACATGGAAAGATCTAAAAATGAAGCTGAAGCTTATGCAAATGATGTAATACCTAGAGCTAGAGGAGAAGGTCAAAAAATTTTACAAGCTGCTGAAGCATATAAAAAAGAAGTAGTAGCAAAAGCAGAAGGAGAAGCGAGTAGATTTATATCTATATATAATGAGTACAAAAATGCAAAAGTTGTGACTCAGGAAAGAATGTACTTAGAGACAATGGAAAAAGTTTTAGCTGATATAGATAAAGTAATTATTGAAAAAAATGCAGGATCAGGTGTAGTACCATATTTACCACTACCTGAATTAAAAAAGAAAGTGACAAATTAAATGAAAGCTGGAAAAATTTTAGGCGGAATAATTGTTGCAATAGGCGTTTTAGCCTTCTTATCAGTAATTATTGTTAAGGAAGTTAATCAGGCCATCATTCTTCAATTTGGTGATCCAAAAAGAATAATTACCAAACCTGGTCTGAATTTCAAAATTCCATTTATTCAAAATGTAGTTTACCTTGATAAAAGAATATTAAATTTAGATACACCCCCTGAAGAAGTAATTGCTTCAGACCAAAAACGTTTAATAGTTGATGCATTTGCAAGATTTAAAATTGTTGACCCACTTCAGTTCTATATTTCAGTTGGAGATGAAAGAGTAGCAAGATCGAGGTTGTCTACAATTATAAACTCAAGAATTAGAAATGTTTTAGGTCAAGAGGAGCTACAAACGCTACTTTCCCAAGATAGATCAAAACAGATGGCTTTAATTAAAGAAGGTGTAAATAATGAAGCTAAAAATTTTGGAATTACTATAGTCGATGTAAGAATAAAAAGAGCTGACCTTCCACAAGCAAACAGTGATGCGATTTATCGAAGAATGCAAACTGAAAGGGAAAGAGAAGCAAAAGAATTTAGGGCAAAAGGTGCAGAAATGGCTGTAACTATTACATCTACAGCAGATAAAGAAGTTACCGTAATTTTAGCAGAATCTCAAAAGCAGTCTGAAATTATGAAAGGTGAAGGGGATGGATTAAGAAATAAAATCTTTGCTGATGCTTTTGGGCAAGATCCAGAGTTTTTTGCATTTTACAGAGCAATGCAGGCCTATGAAAAAGCACTAATTGGTGGCGAGACTTCCTTAATCTTATCTCCTGATAGTGAATTCTTTAAATTTTTTGGAAATATAAAACCTGAAATCAATCAATAATTATTAATGAAAGAGCTAGTCATAGCTTTTGGTTTATTCTTATTTGTAGAGGGAGCCTTGTATGCCTTATTTCCATCAAAAATGAAAAATATGTTAAGAAAATTAGAAATTGTAAAAGATTCACAACTAAGATCAGGTGGTCTTATCTTTGTAGTAATGGGTTTTATAATAATTTACTACAATATAGGTTAATATGAAAAAAATTAAAATTGTCTTTCTAGCTATTTTTTTTTCATTAAGTATTTCTATTCAATCAAATTCTAGAGCTGTTCCAGAGTCATTTGCTGATCTTGCTGAGGAATTAATGCCATCAGTCGTAAACATTTCTACTTCAACCACTGTTGTTTCTAAAACTAATCCTTTACCTTTTCAGTTTCCACCAGGTTCACCTTTTGAAGATATGTTCAAAGAGTTTGGTACACCACAAGAGAGAAAATCTGCTGCACTTGGTTCAGGATTTATTATCGATCAAAAAGGAATAGTTGTAACTAATAATCATGTTATTCAGGATGCAGATGACATTATTGTAAGAGTGAATGGCGATCAAGAATTCAAAGCAAAGGTTCTAGGCGCAGACCCATTAATGGATATAGCAGTTTTACAATTAGAAACTGACAAAAAATTTATACCAGTTGCATTTGGGGACTCTGACAAAGCTAGAATAGGTGATTGGGTAATTGCAATTGGAAATCCTTTTGGTCTGGGGGGGACAGTTACCGCTGGAATTATTTCAGCGAGAAACCGTTCTATTGGATTATCCAGATATGAAGATTTTATTCAAACAGATGCATCAATTAATTCTGGTAATTCTGGAGGCCCTTTATTTGATATGGATGGCAATGTAATTGGAATTAATACTGCTATTTTAGGCAGAAATGGTTCAATAGGAATTGGATTTTCAATTCCATCAAATAGTGCTCAGCTTGTAATTAATCAACTTCTAGAGTTTGGTGAAACTAAAAGAGGATGGTTAGGAGTAAGAATACAAGATGTAACTAAAGAAATTGCAGAAGTTGAGAAACTTGATAAACCTAGAGGGGCATTAGTTGCAAGTGTTGCTGAAAATAGCCCATCAGAAAAAGCAGGAATTAAATCAGGCGATATTATTTTAGAATTTAATGGTAAAAAAATTAACCAAATGAAAGAGTTGCCTGCAATTGTTGCAAAAACTCAAGTAGGTAAAAATGTAGAGGTTAAGATTTGGAGAGATAAAAAAGAAATTATTAAAAATGTAATTTTAGGCAGATTAGAGACATCTGAAGATTTTAAAATAAGTGAGAAACAAAAACCATTAAACCAAGAAAACGAAATTGAAAATTTAAAAATAACAGTAAGAGTATTGAATAAAGAGGATATTAAAAGTCGAAATTTGCCAAATCAAACAACAGGATTGGTTATTACAAGTATTGCAAATAACAGCCCATTTAAAAATACGACTTTAAGTGAAAATGATATTATTGTTGAAGCTCAAAAGAAAAGAATTAAATCTGTGAATGATTTAAGAGAAATTACAAAACAAGTTTTACAATCAAACCAAAAGACTATTTTACTCGCAATTTATACCACTCAGAATCAAAAAAGATATATTGGTGTTAAATTAGATTAATAATGGATTTTAAATCCAAGATCATATTAATATCTGGACCTACCGCTTCAGGAAAATCTTCATTCGGTATAAAACTTGCAAAAAAAATTAATGGAGAAATCATTAATGCTGATAGCATGCAGGTTTATAAACAAATTAAAATTCTTTCTGCAAGACCAAGTCCTAAAAATTATCAAAAAGTCAGACATCACTTGTATGGATTTCATGATGTTAAAAAAAATTTTTCAACTGGGGACTGGCTTAAATTAGTAATTAAAAAAATTGATGAAGTTAAAAAAAGAAAAAAAATTCCTATCTTAGTAGGAGGAACAGGCTTATATTTCAAAGCTTTGACTGATGGATTATCAAATATACCAAAAATACCATTAAAAATTAGAAATCAAATTAGAGCATTACACCAGGAAATTGGACAAAAAAGTTTTTACCAGCAACTTTTAAAGATTGATCCAATGTCAGTAAATAAAATAAAACCAAATGACCCACATAGATCTTTAAGAGCCTATGAAGTAAAATTTTATACTAAAAAATCTATTCATAATTATTTTAAAAATACTAAATCAAATTTTAAAGAAATAGATTTCTATAAAATTTATATCGATTTTCCTCGCCAAGATTTGATCGAAAAAATTAAACTAAGGACTGAACAAATGATTAATAGCGGAGCAGTTAATGAGGTAAAAAATTTTATTAAACTAAAGGTTAAAAAAGATAAAAGTGTTAACAAAGCAATTGGTATTAATGAAATCAGAAAATATTTAAAAAATGAAAAAGATTTGCATGAAATTAGCGAGCAAATATCAACAAAAACTAGACAATACGCCAAAAGACAGAGTACATGGGCTAGGGGAAATATGAAGAACTGGTTAAGATTGAAACCAAAACAGTTGAATAAATTTTTAAATAAAATTTAAATATCTAATTCAAAACTTGACCAATGAGTACAACTTCAGCTAGATTGCGAAATGTCTAAATTATACACAGGAGCAGAAATTGTATTTAAATGCCTAGAAGATCAAAAGGTAGAGCATATTTTTGGATATCCTGGAGGAGCAGTTTTACCAATTTATGATGAGCTTAAAAATCATTCCTCAATAAAACATATCTTAGTTAGACATGAACAAGGTGCAGGTCATGCAGCGGAAGGTTATGCAAGGTCTTCTGGTAAACCAGGTGTAGTTTTAGTTACATCTGGACCTGGAGCTACAAACGTTGTCACAGCATTAACTGATGCATACATGGACTCAGTTCCCTTAGTTTGCATTTCTGGCCAAGTTCCAACACACTTAATTGGAACTGATGCTTTTCAAGAATGCGACACCACAGGTATTACGAGACCTTGCACAAAACATAATTGGTTAGTTAAAGATATTGATGATCTTTCAGATATAATGCACGAAGCTTTTAAAGTTGCAACTTCAGGAAGACCAGGTCCTGTTTTAGTTGATATCCCAAAAGATATTCAATTTGCTAAAACTAAATATAAAAAACCAAAAAAAGAAAAAAAATCAAATGGAAAACCTGTAAACAAATTTTCTCAAAATCAAATCGATCAATTAGTTGATCTATTAAAAAATGCAAAAAAACCAGTTATTTATAGTGGTGGTGGAGTAATTAATTCAGGTCCAAAGGCAAGTGATGCATTAAGAGAGTTGGTAGAATTAACAGGATTTCCTATAACATCAACACTACAAGGTCTAGGCGCTTACCCTGGTGATGACAATCAATTCTTAGGGATGTTAGGTATGCATGGAACTTATGAGGCAAATAATGCAATGCATGATTGTGATCTTTTAATTAATATTGGTGCAAGATTTGATGATCGTATAACTGGAAAAATAGATGAATTTTCTCCAAATTCAAAAAAAGTTCATATTGACATAGATCCTTCATCTATAAATAAAATTATTAAAGTTGATCTTGCTATTGTTGGAGATGTTGCGAAAGTAATTACTAAAGTTAATAAAAAAATACTAAAGAAGAAAAATGGAAATGATAAATCTAATAAGTCAAATATTGCTAAATGGTGGGAACAAATACAAAAGTGGAGAAGCAAAGATTCTCTTAATTTTATTAATAGCAATGAAAGTATTAAACCTCAGCATGCAGTACAGAGACTGTACGAATTGACAAAACATAAAGATACTTATGTAACAACTGAAGTAGGCCAACATCAAATGTGGGCAGCACAACATTATAAATTTAACAAACCAAATAGATGGATGACATCAGGGGGCTTAGGTACTATGGGTTACGGTTTGCCGGCTGCAGTAGGAGTACAAATTGCACATCCTGACAAGCTAGTAGTTGATATTGCAGGTGAGGCCTCCGTATTGATGACAATGCAAGAAATGTCCACTGCAGTTCAATACAATTTACCAATCAAAATTTTTATTTTGAACAATCAGTACATGGGAATGGTTAGGCAATGGCAAGAACTTTTGCATGAAAAGAATTATTCAGAGAGTTACTCTGAGGCACTTCCTGATTTTTTAAAAATGGCTGAAGCTTATGGCTGTAAAGGAATTAAAGCAGAAAATCCCTCAGAATTAGATGAAAAAATACAAGAAATGATAGATTTTAATGGTCCAGTAATTTTTGATTGTCACGTTGATCCAAACGAAAATTGCTTTCCAATGATACCTTCAGGAAAGCCACATAATCAAATGATCTTAGGACCTAATGATCAAGAAGATAACAAAATCAAGGGAAAAGGAAAAGCCTTAGTCTAATTATAATGCCAAAATCAAAATCAGCTTATAGTGTTCCAACTAAAAAACAAAAATCAGATACTTATATATTTGTAGTTTGGGTTGATAATGAAGCAGGTGTTCTTGCAAGGGTTGTTGGATTATTTTCTGGCCGTGGTTACAATATTGAGTCTTTAGCGGTAGCCGAAGTTGATGCTGTTAAAAATATTTCTAGAATAACTATTGTTACAACTGGCACACCTCAAGTGATCGATCAAATTAAACTACAATTGGCTAAGTTGGTACCTGTTCATAAAGTTGCAGAATTTAAAAGAGAAGATAAAAATGTTATATTTAAGGAGATGGCATTATTTAAAATTGTAGGAAAAAAAAAGAAATTGGAAAAATGCTTAAATGCTTGTAAAAAATTTGATTTGGTTATTTTAGATGAAACTAAAACATCTAAAGTCATACAGATAACTGCACTTAGAAGAGATATAGATAAAATTAGTAAGAAATTAAAACCCCTGGGACTTATAAGTGCCTCAAGAACGGGAGCAGTTGCAATGACAAGAGGGGCTCAAATATTTAATTAATAATAAAGGAGAAAAGAAATGAAAATGTTTTATGAAAAAGATGCAGATGTAAATTTGATTAAAAATAAAAGAATTGCTATTTTTGGTTATGGTAGTCAAGGACATGCGCATGCTTTAAATCTTAAAGATAGTGGAGTAAAAGAAATTGTTGTAGCTTTAAGAGAAGGTTCGTCAAGTGCAGCAAAAGCAGAGTCAAAAGGATTAAAGGTTATGAATTTATCTGATGCTGCTGCATGGGCAGACGTTGTTATGATTTTAACACCAGATGAATTACAAGCAGAAATTTATAAAAATCATATAGAACAAAGAGTCAGAGAAGGAACAAGTATTGCATTCGCACATGGATTAAACGTTCATTATGATTTAATTAAAGCGAGAAAAGATTTGGATGTATTTATGGTCGCTCCCAAGGGACCTGGCCATTTAGTTAGAAGTGAATTTGAAAAAGGTGGAGGAGTCCCATGTTTGTTTGCTGTACATCAAAATGGATCTGGTAAAGCAAGAGATTTAGCTCTATCATATGCATCAGCTGTTGGTGGTGGAAGATCTGGAATTATTGAAACCACTTTTAAAGATGAAGTTGAGACAGATTTATTCGGAGAACAAACAGTTCTTTGTGGAGGTTTGGTAGAATTAATTAAAAATGGATATGAGACACTGACCGAAGCAGGTTATGAACCAGAAATGGCATATTTTGAAACCGTTCATGAGGTAAAACTAATTGTAGATCTAATTTATGAGGGTGGAATTGCAAATATGAATTATTCCATATCAAATACAGCTGAGTATGGTGAGTATCAATCTGGACCTAGAATAATTAATAAAGAAGAAACAAAGAAAAGAATGAAAGAAGTATTATCTGATATTCAGTCTGGCAAATTCACCAAGGAGTGGATGGATGAATGTAAAAATGGTCAGAAAAACTTCCTTGCAACTAGAGCTAAGTTAGCAGAGCATTCTGTAGAAAAAGTTGGTGCAGAATTAAGAGCAATGATGCCGTGGATTAGTAAGAAAAAACTAGTCGATAGTGATAAAAGTTAAATTTTAATATAGACCCAAAGAGGTCATTTAATTATAAGAAATAAATAACATTTATTTTGCAATCTCACTTATAGATTGTATTATAAATTTTCTATAAATTTAATTATGAGCAAAACTGACAGAGTTATAATTTTTGACACGACAATGCGTGATGGGGAACAATCACCAGGTGCTTCAATGAGTTTGGAGGAAAAAATTCAAATTGCTAGAGTGTTTGATGATCTAGGCATTGATGTAATAGAAGCTGGTTTTCCAATCGCATCACCAGGAGACTTTGAAGCAGTCACAGAAGTAAGCAAGATATTAAAAAATTCTATACCAGCTGGTCTATCTAGGCACTCAAAAAAAGATATTGATAGAGCTTATGAGGCTTTAAAACATGCTCCAAGATTTAGAATTCATACCTTTATTTCCACAAGCTCATTACATATGAAACATAAACTAAATATGTCACCAGAAGATGTATATGAGTCAATTGGGCAACATGTTTCTTATGCAAGAAAATTTACAGATGACGTTGAATGGTCTTGTGAAGATGGAACAAGAACAGATATGGATTATATGTGTAAGACCGTAGAGCTTGCAATTAAAAATGGTGCTACAACCATTAATATTCCAGACACAGTTGGTTATACGATTCCATCTGAGTTTACAAAAATTATAGAAACTTTATTAAATAAAGTTCCCAATATAGATAAAGCTATTTTATCTACTCATTGTCATAATGATTTAGGATTAGCAGTTGCAAATTCTTTAGCAGGAGTTCAAGCTGGAGCTAGACAAATAGAGTGTACTATAAATGGTTTAGGAGAAAGAGCTGGTAATGCAGCACTAGAAGAGGTTGTGATGGCGATAAAAACTAGACCAGATTTGATGCCCTATGAGACAGGAATTAATACAACACTTTTAAGCAAAGCTTCAAAAATTGTTTCAAATGCAACAGGATTTCCAGTTCAATACAATAAAGCCATTGTTGGAAAAAATGCATTCGCACACGAGGCAGGTATTCATCAAGATGGAATGTTAAAAAATAGACAAACTTATGAAATTATGACACCTGAAAGTGTTGGTGTAAAACAAACTTCTTTAGTGATGGGTAAACACTCTGGGAGGCATGCATTTAAAGACAAATTAAATAGTCTAGGTTATCCTGGTTTAACAGATGATGTGGTTAGTAATGCTTTTGCTAAATTTAAAGTTTTAGCAGACAAGAAAAAACATGTATATGACGAAGATATAATTGCTTTAATAGACGATAGTCTAATTATTGATAATAAAGTCAATGCGATAAGCCTAAAATCTTTAAAAGTTTTTGCAGGAACAGGTGAACCTCAGAGAGCAGAGATGACTTTAGATGTATATGGTGACATAAAAAAAGCTACAGAAGCAGGAGATGGTCCAGTGGATGCAATATTTAAGTGTATCAAAACATTGTTTCCACATGATGTTAACTTGCAACTTTATCAAGTGCACGCTGTTACAGAGGGAACAGACGCTCAAGCCACAGTAAGTGTTAAAATTGAAGAAAAAGGAAAAACAACGGTTGGTCAAGCCTCGGATACCGATACATTAGTAGCATCAGCAAACGCATATATAAATTCTTTAAATAAAATGATTATTAAAAGAGATAAAACAGCACCAATGGAACAACAAAGCCAGAAGGTAAGAGGTATTTAATGGGTTTATTCGATAGTGTAAAAAAAATTTGGAGTCAAGATATGGCAATTGATTTGGGAACCGCAAATACTTTAGTAGTTTTAAAAGGCAAAGGTGTTGTATTGAATGAACCATCGGTTGTTGCAATTGTTGATCAAGGTGGAAAAAAAAATGTATTAGCTGTAGGTGATGAAGCAAAGACAATGTTAGGAAGAACGCCTGGCAATATAAGTGCTATAAGACCTTTAAGAGATGGCGTTATCGCAGATTTTATTGTTACAGAAGAAATGATAAAGCATTTTATAAAAAAAGTTCATAAAGGTAGTACCTTTGCAAATCCAAGAATTCTAATTTGTGTCCCAACAGGATCAACGCCAGTTGAAAGAAAAGCAATCCAAGACAGCGCACTTGCAGCAGGTGCAAGAAGGGTTCAATTAATTGAAGAACCAATAGCAGCAGCAATTGGCGCTGGACTTCCAATTTCAGAAGCAACCGGCTCAATGATAGTTGATATTGGAGGGGGCACGAGTGAAATTGCAGTTATGTCTTTAGGTGGATTAGTTTACTCTAAGTCATTAAGGGTAGCTGGTGACGCGATGGATGTTGCAATAGTTAACTATATGAGAAAAGAATATAATTTATTAATTGGTGATACCACAGCAGAAAAAATTAAAAAAGAGATGGGAACAGCTATTCCAACTGGGACCAACACATATCCTGTTAAAGGACGAGATCTAAGATCAGGTACACCAAAAGAGGTAAATATTACAGAGGAAGATACCGCAGAAGCTTTAAACGATATTATGAAAGAAATGGTAAATGCGATTAAAGATGCATTAGAAAATACACCTCCCGAGTTGTCTGCTGATTTAGTAGATATGGGATTAACATTAACTGGTGGTGGAGCATTATTAAAGAATATTGACAAAAGATTCTCTAAAGAAACAGGATTACCAGTTCATGTAGCTGATGACCCATTGTCTTGTGTTGCAGTTGGTACAGGCAAAGCGTTGGACCAAGAAGAAACCTTTTCTACTATGTTATCTGAATATTAATTGAGATGTCAGTGGGCAGAGACGATTTCGTAATTGCCTTCAGATCCGCCTTTCTAAAAAAAAAAGACAAACAAAAATTTTCTTTACTTAGTTTAATTCTATTATCTTTAGTTGTAATTATCTTAAGTAATCTAAATTTCAAACCAATAAAACTTGTCAAATTAGGTATTAATGAAATTATATACAGGACATCGTTTATAATTTCTAAACCTGAAAAATATCTTCAAAATCTAAATTCAAAATTTAATGAACACATGAATTTATTTGAAAATTACAAAAATATAAAGTCAGAATTAGAAATTTTAAAGGAAGAAAAAATTACTAATAATTTTTTAAAATTAGAAAATGAAAAACTAAGAAGTTTAATTGATGAAAATATAAACTCTACTGAAATACTAGCCAAGGTTATGATTGATAGAGAAAGCCCTTTTTTAAGAACAATAATTCTAAATAAAGGGACTAGAGATAATATAAAATTAGGTATGGCTGTAATTGATAGTGTTTATCTTGTTGGGCAGATAATTGAGGTTAATTATTCAAATTCTAGAGCTTTATTATTATCTGATTTAAATAGTAAAATACCGTCTGTCCTAGCTCCTCAAAATATGCAAGTTGTAATTTCAGGAACTGGAAAGAATTATGGAGTAATCGAACATACAAAAGATGATTTGGAGGAAAATCTTTTAATTACAGATACTATAATTTACACATCAGGTCTTGGAGGTCTTTTTAAACCTGGGATCCCAATAGGAAAAATTTCTAAGGATCAAAAAAACAAAGTCAATTTTTTTTCAGACTTTACCCAACTAGATTTTGTAAAAATAATATCCTTAAATTTTGGAGACGAAAAATAATGTCATCTCTTAACAAAAGTTCTTTTGTAAAAGTATTTTTATCATATTTACCTCTAATATTTTTGTTTATCTCGGTGTTTAATGAATTTGATTTTAATTACCTAGAAATTGAAAATTTCACTTTTAATTTTGTTCATATTTTAATTTTTTATTGGACTTTAAAAAATTTAGATCGATTTGGATATTTATCCATTTTTTTAGCTGGAGTTATTAACGATGTTGTTGTTGGAATTCCTATTGGAGTTAGTAGCTTTTGCTATTTGATACTTTGTTCAGTCACTGCATATATCAGAAATATTACACTAAGCCCCAATTTTGTTAAAGATTGGTTTTCATTTTTATTTACAATTATACTAATTAACTCAATACAGGTAATTATTTTAGATTTAATTTTTCTTATAGAAATTAGTTATATCAGTTATCTGATTAATTCTAGTTTCACATTTCTCTTTTACCCAGTTTTTTTTATACTATTTAATTTCTTAAACCAAAGTATATCTGTCAAACAAAATGATTAACGAAAATTCAGGAATTAGAAAATCAGATGTAATAAATAGACGAATGTTTATTATAAGTGCGGCAAAAATAGTTATTTTAGTGGGAATTGTAGCACGTCTTTTTTCACTTCAGATTAATGAAAATAAAAAATATCTCACTCTTTCAGATAAAAACAGAATTAGAGAATGGAAACTTCCACCTACCAGAGGAAATATCGTAGACTATTTTGGTAATATAATTGCAGGTAATTTAAAAGTTTATCAATTACATATTATACCTGAACAAGTAGAAAATTTTAATTATTTATTGTTAAGACTGAAAACGCTTTTAAATTTGAGTGAAAAGAAAATTCAAAAGATAATTAAATTAAAAAATAAATTAAAACCATGGGACAGTATTATAGTATCTGAAAATCTTAGTTGGAGTCAATTCTTAAAAGTTAACAATTTTTTATACGATTTAGTTGGAGTCAAACCTGTGATGACAATATCAAGAAATTATCCATTTAGTGATGTGTATACCCATGTTCTTGGCTATGTAAGTCAACCAAATCAAGAAGAGATTATAGAAAATGAAATTGTTAAAGAAAGATTTGTGCCAGGAATGAAAATTGGTAAATTAGGATTAGAGAAAACTCTTGAGAAATATTTAATTGGTACAAATGCCATACAAAGATATGAGGTTAACGCCTATGGTAAAAGGATTAATCAACTAGAATATCAAAAAGGATTACAAGGAAGTAAAATTAGATTAACTTTAGACACTGAAGTACAAAAACTTTCAGCTAAATTACTTGATAATAAAGCAGGATCAATAAGTGTAATGGATATATTCACTGGCGACATAATTGCTATGTATTCATCTCCGTCATATGATCCAAATTTATTTTTGTTTGGTATAAGCCATGATGAGTGGGAATTAATAAGAAATAATCCATTAAAACCACTAATAAATAAGACTTTATCTGGTCTGTATTCACCTGGTTCAACCATAAAACCAATCGTGGCTCTCTCTGCTTTAGAGAATAATATTATCAATCCCAATTTCAAAGTTAAATGCACTGGTAAAACTGAATTATACGGACAAACTTTTCATTGCTGGAAAGAAAAGGGTCATGGCTTTGTTAGTTTAAGAAATGCAATGAAGCAGTCATGTGATACTTATTTTTATGAAGTAGCAAGATTATTAGGTGTTGATCGATTGAACATAACAGCAAAGAAATTTGGACTTGGAAAAAAAGTTTTAGGAGATTATTTTGATAATGAAAAACAAGGGTTATTTCCTAATACTAGTTGGAAAAGAAACAATCTTGAAAGAGGTTGGGTGCTAGGTGAAACTTTAATTACAGGTATTGGCCAAGGTTATACTCAAACAACTCCTTTACAATTATGCTTAATGACTGCTCAAATCGCTAATGGTGGATATAAAATTAAACCAAAAATTATTGTTAATAATAATCCATTAACTATAGAAGAAGCCAAAAAAGCAATGGAGCTTCAGTTATTTAAATCTCCTAACGCTAAATTATTTAATGATCAAAAAAATATTAAAATAGTTCAAGAAGCAATGTTTAGTTCAACAAATGAGAAATATGGTACCTCATATAGTTCAAGAATCGATGACCCAAAGTATCAATTTGCAGGCAAAACTGGAACTGCTCAAGTCAAAAGAATTAGTAAAAGAGAAAGAGAATTAGATCTTAAATTAGAGGAAATACCTTATAATGATAGAGATCACGCTTTGTATGTCGCCTATGGTCCCTATAAAAAACCAAGATACGCATTAAGTATAATAGTAGAGCACGGCGGTTCTGGAAGTAAAGCAGCAGCTCCAATGGCAAAGGAGTTATTTAAATTAATTATTGATCGAAACGAAATGAGAAATAAACAGTCTAACTTTGAAGAAGTAGATGTATAAATGATCCAACGTGATAGATTAAATTCTGATCTTTCTTTTATCCAAAAAGTAAAAGAATTAGATTATGTTTTATTGATAAGCATATTAATTTTGTCATTTGTAAGTTTAACAGTGATGTATTCAACTGATGGTGGAGAAATTCTTTATCATACCAAAAGTCATTTCAGTAAATTAGCAATTTTTTTCCCTTTGATGATTATTATTGCATTTTTTAATATCAAATATTGGCATACTTTTGCTTACTTATTTTATTTAATAATAATTTTGCTTTTAGTCTGGGTATCTTTTTTTGGCATTAAATCTTCTGGTTCACAGAGATGGATGGATTTATACTTTTTTGTTCTGCAACCTTCTGAACTCATGAAAATTTCTTTAATTTTATGTCTTGCAAAATATTACCACAGGATAAAAATTGAAAATGTAAATTCTTTTATGGCCATAATTTTTGTTTTAACTATTATATTGATACCAACTATTTTTGTTGTATCTCAACCAGACCTTGGAACATCTGTTCTTATCGCCCTGAGTGGTTTGATAGTTTTATGGTTAGGAGGTGTTAGAGTTAAATATTTTATTTTTTCTTTAATAACTTTTCTTATATCTTTGCCTTTTATAATTTCCTTTTTAAAACCTTATCAAAAATTAAGAATTTTAACCTTTTTGGATCCTGACAGAGATCCTCTCGGAGCTGGATATCAAATTATTCAGTCGAAAATTGCAATTGGATCAGGAGGTTTAGACGGAAAAGGTTTTTTAAAAGGCACACAAAGTTATCTAGATTTTTTGCCTGAAAAACATACAGATTTTATTTTCACACTGTTTTCAGAAGAATTTGGTTTTATTGGATCTATCGGACTTCTTATCTTGTATGTGATTATAATAATTAGAATTATTCATATAGGATCAATTTCTAGAAGTAATTTTTCTAAATTATTTTGTTTTGGTTTTGCTTTCTCAATTTTTATTTATATTGTAGTTAATCTTTCTATGGTCTTAGGCTTATTACCAATAGTAGGCTCACCTCTACCTATAATGTCTTATGGGGGATCCTCAATGTTAGCTACCATGATTGGTTTTGGTATTGTTTTAAGTGCTAAAGTAAATCATAAACAGACAATAGCTTGAACCTATAAGTTTAATAAAGCATAATTTGTCACTCTAAAAAAATAATTTTTGATTGTATAAGTAATCGTGGAAAATAATATTAAAATAGGAATAGTTGGAGCAGGAATTCAAGGAATTTCTAATGCTTTGTTTTTACAAAAAAAAGGTTTTAATGTAACTATCTTTGATAGAGACAATCCAGGTGCTCAAGCAGCATCTTATGGTAATGCAGGACATTTTTCACCTTACGCTTCAGTGCCAATTAATAGACCCGATGTATTGACTGATGTTCCAGCAATGCTTTTAAGTTCTAGTGGTCCTTTAGCCCTGAAATGGAATTATGTTCCTAAAATGCTTCCATGGTTTTTAAAATTTATTCTAAATTCTACAAAAAATAAAATGATGCATACCGCAAAAAATATGCATCAGATTTTAGATTTAGCATTACCAGCATATGACGAATTATTTGATGAAATAAATATTGATGGTTTGGTTGAAAATAAAGGTATTCTGTACATCTGGAACGAAAAAAATTTAAAAAGTAGAGAGTTAGAAATTAATGTTAGAGATGAATTAGGAGTTAAACAACAATTAGTCAGTAAATCAGATATCCACGATTTAGAACCCTGTATAAAACCAATCTATCACGCTGGAGTATACTATCCCTATGCAAGGCATGCGCGTAATCCAAAAAAAATTCTATTAAAATTGTTTAATTTGTTTTTAAAAAAAGGAGGAAAATTTCATAAAGTTAATATTAAAAATGTTTCTTTTGATGAAGAAAGACCTGTTTTTAAAACAGATGTGCAGAGTTATATTTTTGATAAAGCAATAATTGCATGTGGTGCTTTTTCAAAAAAATTGACTGATAATTTTAATGAAAAAATACCCTTAGATACAGAAAGAGGATATCATGTACATTTTAAAAATTGTGATCATCTATTAAGTAGACCTGTGATATTTTCAAATCGTGGATTTGGGATCACGCCAATGGAACAAGGATTGCGAGTAGTTGGTACAGTTGAGTTTGGTGGGTTAGATAATCCGTTATCAAAATCGAGAATTAAGAATTTAATAAGTAATGCAAAATACATGCTAGGTGATTTACCAGAGCATGAAGATGAGTGGCTTGGTTTTAGACCAACACTACCTGACTTTTTGCCAGTAATTGGTCCATCAAAAAATTACAAAAATGTTTATTATTGCTTTGGACATCATCATTTGGGATGGACATTAGGACCAATATCTGGGAAAATTGTTTCAGGTATGATTGCAAAAGAAAATACTAATTTAAACCTTAAACCATATAGCTCTCTAAGATTTAGCTAAGTGAGCCAAAATATTAAAGCTTACTTCATGGTGGTTTGCGCCACTTTATTTTGGGCTGGAAATTTTAATATTGGTAAGTTTGCATCCATAGAAAATATATCTCCATTTACTCTTGCATTTTTAAGATGGCTTTTGGTTTGGATTATATTAATGCCTTTTACATATAAAGAAATTTATAGTTTAAAAAAAATAATATTTAAAAATTTTAAGTTTTTATTTATATTAGGTCTCAGTAGTGTTTTTTTATATAGCGCACTTACTTACAAGGCATTGAATCACACACAAGTAATAAATGCATCACTTTTTAATACTGCGGCACCAGCTGCAATTATTTTGGTTTGTTTGTTATTAAAAATAGAAAAAACAAATATTTTTCAGTTATCAGGTTTATTAATTTCAACTTTGGGAATTTTAGCAATTATTACTAAACTTGATTTAAATATTTTTCTTTCTTTAGACTTTAATAGAGGAGATTTATTTATGATTATAGCAATAATATCCTGGGGTGTTTACTCTGCTTTTTTAAAAAAAAGAAATTTTGAAATTTCTTTATTAGGTCTTGTTCAAATCATTTGTACATTTGGACTATTTTTACTTGCACCTGCATTTTTTATTGAATTAAATCAAGGCAACTCAATAAATATAAACTTTAACTTATTTTATATTTTACTTTATGTTGCGATTTTTCCAAGTATTGGTTCTTACTATTGTTGGGCCGGTGCAGTATCAATTATAGGAGCTAACAGAGCAGGTATATTTTTGTCATTAATCCCATTATTTAGTTCAATATTTGCAATTATTCTTTATGACGAAAAATTTTTATTTTTTCATTTAATTGGGACTATTTTAATTATATTAGGTTTAATTTTATCAAATAAAAAAATTACAAATGCTTAAAGTTGCTATTTTAGACGATTATCAAAACGTTGCTCAACAGTTTGTAGATTTAGAAAAACTATCTGGAAAGTATGAGTTTAAAGTTTTTAGTGAGCCATTTCTTGATGAAGCTGATGCCATAGATCAATTATCAGATTTTGAGGCTTTGTTGATAATGAGAGAAAGGACACCAATTACTAAAAATTTAATTGATAATTTGAATAGTTTAAAGTTCGTTATTACTAGTGGATTAAGAAATAAATCTATTGATTTAGAGGCTGCAAAAAAAAGAAAAGTTATTGTTTGTGGCACAGATATTAATAAAAATCCAACGCCAGAACTTACATGGGCACTAATTTTAGGTTTAGCTAGAAACTTTAAAGAAGAGTTTGATAATATGTATCAAGGATATTGGCAAACAACATTAGGTGTTGAATTAAAAGGAAAAATTTTAGGTTTAATCGGTCTTGGTCGTGTTGGATCTCAGGTTGCAAAAATTGGAAAAGCATTTGGAATGCAAATTATGGCATGGAGTGAAAACTTAAATTTAGACACATGTAAGGAATTAGATGTCTTGCCGTGTAGCAAAGATGACATAATAAAAAATTCGGATTTTTTATCCATACATGTTCACGGTGGAGAACGTTATAAAGATTGTATTACAATTAAAGAATTTGATAATATGAAAAAGACGTCATATATAATTAATACCTCGAGAGGTGAAATTATAAATGAAGATGATTTAATCATCGCTCTATCTACTAACGTAATTGCTGGCGCAGGAATTGATGTTTATGAAAAGGAACCTCTACCAGAAAATAATAAATTAAGATTTTTACCCAATGCTCTATTAACACCACATATTGGTTATGTTACCGCAGAAAATTATAATATTTTTTATAATCAAATGATTGAAGGTTTAGAAGCTTGTGTCAATGGAAAGCCTATTAGAGTTTTAGAGAAATAATGGAACTACCAGTTGTTAATCATGAAGATTATTTCGCTAAAATTGGTGATGATCATAAATTTCCAATTAATAAATTTGGTGAATTAGCTAAATATTTAATTAAAAATAAAATAGTAGAAAAGTTCTATAAGCCTTATGCTTGCTCTGTAGAAACTTTAAATTATGCACATTCCAAAGAATATATTTTTGACATTAAAAATAAAACATTGGACAAAAAAGGTGTAAAAAAAATAGGATTTCCATTAGTAGATAGCGTGGTGCAAAGATCATTCGTTGCAACTGGTGGGACGGTTCTTGCTTCAAAACTTGCTATTAATTATGGAATAGCTTGTAACACTGCAGGAGGTAGTCATCATGCAAATTATAATGGCGGAGCTGGTTATTGTGTGTTTAATGACGTTGCCGTTGCAGCTCATTATTTGATTAATAGAGGTCTAGCTAATAAAATTCTTATAGTAGATTTAGATGTACACCAAGGAAATGGTAACTCAGATATTTTTAAAGAAAATAGGAATGTTTTTACATTTAGTATGCATTCAAAGACAAATTATCCAGCCAAAAAATCAACTAGTGATTTAGATGTTGAGCTAGAAGATAATTTGGAAGATCAAAGTTATATAAAAACATTAAAACATTATTTAATAGAGTTAAATGAAGAGAATTTTGATTATGTTTTTTATATTGCAGGAGTAGATATTCATTTTAACGACAGATTAGGAAAATTAAAAATATCAGATGAAGGAATAAGACTAAGAGATGAATTAGTTGTTGAGAATTTTTTTTCAAAAAGAATACCTTTTTGTGGTGTTTTAGGTGGTGGGTACAATAAAGATTTCAACAAATTAGTCGAATTGCATTCAGTATTACATCAATCATGTGCTAAATATATTTAATCATGGTAAAAAAAATTAATCAAAACTTAACTGCAGAACAAAAATTAATTTTATTTGAAGAAGGAACTGAGTTTGCTGGAACAAGTGAACTTAATCATGAAAAAAGAGAAGGAAGTTTTCATTGTGCAAATTGTGGAGTTAAACTTTTTGACTCAAAAACGAAATATGAAAGTGGTTCTGGTTGGCCTTCATTTTATGAATCTTTACCTGATGTATTTGAAACAAAAACAGATCATCACATAGGTTACGCTAGAACTGAATATCATTGTAAAAATTGTGGAGGACATCATGGTCACATTTTTGAAGATGGACCAGAACCTACAGGAAAAAGGTACTGTAACAATGGTGTTTGTTTAGTATTTAAACCAAAAAGTTAGTTTATTTTAATAAATCTTGAAGTTTGTTTGTTTTTTCTAGCGCTCTTGTTTCATCATAACCACCAATATGTTGATCATCAAAAAAAATTTGAGGAATAGTTCTTTTACCATTAGCTTTTTTAATCATTTCATCCATAGCGCCCTCAACTTTTGAAATATCTATTTCATTGTATGGTGCATTATTTCTAGCAAGCAATCTTTTTGCAGCATCACAGTAATTACAAAATGGACCTGTATAAATTGTAATTTTTTTCATAATCTATAAGTAGTCACCTTTTTTAATTTTACTAGTAATTTCTTTCCTAGAGTATTCAAATTTTTTTCTATGTTTAATACTTTTCTGGTTAACTCTTTTTCTCCACAATCTAAAAGACGCTGGTTTAATAGATCTTCTCATAATTTTAATTACTTCAGACTCTGTTTTTCCAGTTTTTTTTTCTATTTCTTCAAAAGTAATCCTATCTGCCCAAGCTGCCCAAATAACCCAATCTGGGTCATTTACGTCTGGTTCAGGATTTTTAACTCGAGTGACAGGAATGCGACCTTTTTTTTTCATAATCCCTTTATAATTCAAATAAAAATTTAATGCATTTATTTTAGTCTCTGATATTGTAAATATGATAGTCCTTCTTAGCCATCTTTAGCTCCCGGTTTTTTAGGACTATCTTAAAATGTTCCCCTTAAAATTATTTTATAATTGCAAAACGATCTTTTTACATTTTTTACTAATAGTTAATTTAATTTTTATCCCAAGTTCTGCATTTTCAAAAATTGTTGGAGATAAAATCTTTATAGGAACGACTTTTTCATTATCTGGAGAAAATTCTTCAGCGTCAAAATCTTTCAAAATTAAAATTGATAAATTATTAAAAGATATTAATCAGTCAGGTGGCATTAATGCTGGTGGAAAATCATATAAATTGGAGATTATTTTTTATAATGATGAATCAGTTTCAACCAAATCAAATCATTTATTAGTAAGATTGATACAATATGATGGAGTACAATTTTTAATTGTATTAGAAGACATAAATCTGTCTGATAAAACTCAAAATGCTATTAATGACTATGATATTTCTGTTGTGAGATCAAATCAGGCTTTATCAATTTACAAAGAAGCATTTGAAACAGTTGACTCTGTAAACTCAAAACAAATTAGAGATTTTCTTTTAAAGAAAATAAAAAATTAATTAGCGAATTGTAAGTAATTACAAGCTCTTTTTTTTGTTAATTAATTCAATATAATCAATATAAGGTAACCATAGCTTTATGAATTTAGGATTTATTGGAACAGGTAAAATAGCATCTTCAGTGATTACTGGAATTAGTAATTCTAAAATTTCATATAAAAAAATAATAATTTCTCCACGAAATATAAAAATAGCAAAAAATTTAAGAAAAAAATTTCACAAAATTACAATTGCTAAAGATAACCAGCAGGTAATTGATCAAAGTGATTGGATATTTTTGTCTATAACCCCAAGTGTAGGTGAAAAAATTATCAAAAATTTAAAGTTTAAATCTAATCAAACAATTATAAGTTTTATTTCTACAATTACATTATTACAATTAAAAAAAGCAATAAGAGTAAAAGCGAAAATAGTCAGAGCAATACCACTACCACCAGTGTCGTTACGGAAGGGGCCAGTACCCATTTGTCCACCTAATATTAAAGTAAAAAAATTTTTCAATCATCTTGGAACAACTATCGAAATTAAAAACGAGAAATCTTCGATCAATTTTTGGTCTACATCTGGTATGATGGCTCCTTTTTATGAAATACTCAGAATTATGAGTGATTGGTTAGTAAAACGAGGTGTAAAGAGGAATGATGCTCAAAAATATATTACGTCTTTATTCTTAGCCCTATCTGAGGATGCTCAAAAAAATTTAAATAAAAATCTAAAATTTTTAGTAAAAGAGTCTCAAACTCCAAAAGGATTAAATGAACAAGGAGTTAAAGAGCTAACAGGAGTGGGATTTTTCAAGTCACTAGAAAAAACATTAAATAGCATTCATCGCAGACTTAATAAATAATATAATGTCTGAAAATATATTAGAAATTAAAAATTTATCAAAATATTTTGGTGGACTAGCAGCCGTTTCAGATTGCTCATTAAAAGTTTCAAGAGGTACTATAACAGGTATTATTGGACCCAATGGATCAGGTAAAACAACTTTATTTAATTTAATTGCTGGAAATTTAAAGACTTCAAGTGGTGAAGTAATTTTTGATAATGAAAATATTACAGATGTTCCATCCTTTGAATTATTTACAAAAGGGTTGTTGAGAACTTTTCAAATAGCTCACGAGTTCTCTAATTTATCGGTACTAGAAAACTTAATGATGGTCCCAGGTAATCAGTCTGGAGAAAAACTTATGACAGCGCTTTTGAAACCAAATATTGTTGCTCAAGAAGAAGAAGTAGTAAAAGAGAAAGCAAAGGAAGTTGTCGATTTTCTAAATCTGAAGCACCTGTCAAACGAACTAGCTGGTAATCTGTCAGGTGGACAAAAAAAACTTTTGGAACTCGGTAGAACAATGATGGTTGATGCAAAATTAGTACTACTAGACGAAGTAGGTGCGGGTGTTAATCGTACACTCTTAAAAGATCTTGGAAGTGCAATAGAAAAATTGAATAAAGAAAAAGGTTATACTTTTTGCATGATTGAACATGACATGGATTTTATAGGAAGGTTATGTGATCCTGTTATTGTTATGGCAGAAGGATCGGTATTATTTGAAGGCTCTGTAGAAGAAGCAAAAAATGACGAGAGAGTCATAGAAAGTTACTTAGGAAGAGGATCAAAAATAAAGGGTCAAAATTAATGTCTTACTTTGAAGGAATTGAAATGACTGGAGGTTATGGAAATGGCCCAGATATAATTAATTCTTGTACGGTAAATGTTAACAGAGGTGAAATAGTATCAATTTTAGGTCCTAATGGAGCAGGAAAGTCTACCGCAATGAAAGCAATGTTAGGATTATTAAATTTAAAATCTGGATCAATTAAAATTAATGGAGAGGATATTTCAAATCTATCTCCTCAAGATAGAGTAAAAAAAGGTATATCTTTTGTTCCTCAAAACAAAAATGTATTTGCTGGTATGACAGTTGAAGAAAATTTGGAAATGGGAGCATTTCTTATAAAAAATGAAATAAAAAATATTATAGAAGAAGTATTTAATTTATTCCCAATTTTAAAAGAAAAACGAAATCAATTAGTTGGAGAGCTATCAGGAGGTCAGAGGCAACAAGTTGCACTTGGCCGTGCGTTAATGATCAAGCCATCAGTTTTGATGCTTGATGAACCTACAGCTGGTGTTTCACCAATTGTAATGGATGAATTGTTTGATCATATAGTTAAAGTCAAAAAGAATGATGTAGCAATTCTGATGGTTGAACAAAATGCCAAACAAGCATTGAGTATTTCTGATAGAGGCTATGTTTTAGTAACTGGTCAAAATCGTTATTCGGGCACAGGAATTGAATTATTAAACGATCCAAGAGTTAGAAGCTCATTTCTAGGAGGCTGATGTGGATATATTAAACGCATTAATTCTTCTATTAAATTATATTTTTATACCAGCACTCACATATGGTTCACAATTAGCTTTGGGTGCAATTTTTGTTACTTTGATTTATGGAATACTAAGATTCGCTAATTTTGCAACAGGAGACATGATGTCTTTTGGTACTATGGTTACTATATTATTTACTTGGTATTTTCAGTCATTAGGAATTTCTTTAGGGGTTTTACCAACAGCATTAATAGCTATACCATTTGGAATTTTATTTATGATTATCTACATGCTTTCTATAGATAAATTTGTATTTAAGTATTACAGAACCAATAAAAGCCCCCCAGTTCAGCTTGCGATGGTTAGCATTGGAGTAATGTTCGTTACGCAGGCTGTTGTCAGAATTATAATCGGACCTTCTGATCAAAGGTTTTTTGATGGAGAAAAATTTATTATTAAAGCCAGAGAATTTAAAGAAATGACCGGACTTAATGAAGGCCTTGCCTTGAAGTCAACTCAAGTGATTACTGTATTAGTTACAGTTATATTAGTTTCATTATTATTTTGGTTTTTAAATAAAACCAAAACAGGGAAAAGTATGAAAGCTTATTCTGATAATGAAGATTTAGCTTTACTTTCTGGAATAGATCCAAAAAAAATTGTAATGATAACTTGGATAATTGCTGGAATTTTAGCAACTATAGGTGGAGCTTTATATGGATTGGATAAAAGTTTTAAACCTTTTACTTATTTTAATAATATGCTTCCAATATTTGCCGCTGCTATAGTTGGAGGAATAGGAAATCCTTTTGGTGCATTTTTAGGAGGATATGTAATTGCTTTTTCTGAAATATTTCTTACTTATGCTTACAAAAAATTTTTTATGTATATTCTACCTGAAAGCATGGAGCCAGAAAGTTTAGTTCAGCTTTTATCTACAGATTATAAATTTGCAGTTTCATTTTCAATATTAGTAATTGTATTACTCTATAGACCATCTGGTATATTTAAAGGGAAAGTGCTGTGAGAAAAAATTTAAATGTAATTGCAGCATACAGCATAATGATGGTTTTAATTATTCTGGTTGGTATTTTTCAATCATGGAATATCGCACTATCAATATTTAATATGTGTCTTATCTCAGCTGTAATGACGATGGGAGCAAATATTCAATGGGGATATGCAGGATTAATTAATTTTGGGATAATGGGTTACACAGCTCTTGGTGGATTAGCTGCAGTTATAATTTCCGTTGATCCTGTTCAAGAAGCCTGGAGTGCAGGAGGTCTTAATATTTTGATATGTCTATGGCTCATTATTGCAATAGTATTAATTATTCGCTTTATCATAAAAAATTTTCAAAAGTCAAAAGTCAGAACTTATAGTATTGCAGCTCTTATTATTTCAGGAATTATTTTATTAAGGTTTACTGCAGAACCCGGCATTGAAGCAATTGAAGATATTAATCCAGCCAAAACGGGTTTTCTAGGTGGATTTGGATTACCTATAATTTTTTCATGGATTGTTGGTGCATTTTTTGCAGGTGGTTTGGCATTTGTAGTAGGAAAAGTTGCATTAGGTTTAAGGGCTGATTATTTAGCAATAGCAACCCTTCTAATATCAGAAATTGTTATTGCAATTATTAAACATGAAGACTGGCTTACAAGAGGTGTTAAAAATGTAATTGGACTAAAAAGACCGGCTCCTTATGAAGTAGATCTTCAGTCAACAGACTGGTTTATAACTTTAGTTGAAAAATTTAATTCTGGAAAACTAGAATTAATTTCTAATTTATCTGATCGACAAACTACATTAAATCAGCTTGTAATTGAAGGTTCATCTGTCTTTGTAAAACTTTGTTATTCTGGATTATTTTTGATAGTGGTTATTATTTTATTAATTCTCACACAAAAAGCTCTTTACTCTCCGTGGGGCAGAATGATGAGAGCTATTAGAGATAATGAAGAGGCAGCAAATGCTATGGGAAAAAATGTTTTTAAACAGCATTTATTAATTTTTATTTTAGGCTCTGCAATTGTTGGAATTGCAGGAGCAATGCTAGTTACTCAAGATGGATTGTTTACCCCCGGAAGTTATAGACCGATGAGATATACTTTTTTAATCTGGGTTATGGTGATTGTTGGGGGAAGTGGAAATAATTTTGGAGCTATATTAGGAGGATTTGCAGTTTGGTTTTTATGGATTGAATCTGCTCCAATAGCTTTATTTTTAATAAACTTTTTCACAGTTGGTATTCCATCAACAAATTTACTTAAAGCTCATTTAATTGAGAGTGTGCCCTATTTTAGATTTTTGATGATGGGTTTGGGGTTATTGTTAATAATGAGATACAGACCTAAAGGTATACTTCCTGAAAAAATAGAAATAAAATAAATTATTATGAAATATATTATATTAGGTGCTGCAATAGCTTGGTTCATGTACATAGCGGATAAGTACATGTTTTAATGAATAAGAATCTTGTAATTCTTTCATTAAGTCAAATTTTTAGCTTTACCGCTGCTCCAGTAACAGTATTCTTGAGTGGAATTATTGGTTCTCAAATTAGTCCACTTTTATCACTTTCAACTTTGCCTATGTCAATATCAGTAGTGGGAATTGCTATAGGGGCTATCATTGCAACTAAAATAATGAGTATAATAGGAAGAAAAGCTGGATTTATTTCGGCTTCAATTGGAAATTTTTTGGTTTGTTTATTAGCATCTTATTCAATATTTAATCAAAATTTTTTTTTATTTTGTTTTGCAAATTTCTTTCTCGGTGTTGGTATGGCATTTACTCATCAATATCGTTTTGCTGCAGCTGAAAGTGTTAAAAAAAATAAAATACCAAAAGCAATTTCAATAATTTTATTAGGTGGGATTGTTTCGGCATTCTTGGGACCAGGAATTGCAAACTATACAAGAGATATTTTTAGTGAACATTTATATGTTGGCTCTTATTTATCGCTTGGAATTTTAACTATTATACCAGTAGTTTTCTTTTTATTTTATGAGAATACATCAAAAATAGAAGCTAGCACAAAATATTCAGGACGTAGTCGTCTAGAGCTAATCTCTCAACCAAAGTTTTTACAGGCTCTTGTAGCCTCAGCATTTGGATACGCAATAATGACATTTTTGATGACCGCAACCCCATTAAGTATGCATGTAATGGAAAAAATGAGTCTTAGTAAAACTGGTATGGTTATACAATTTCATGTTGTTGCAATGTTTTTACCATCCTTATTCACAGGTATTCTAATTAAAAAATTTGGCCATAGTAATATGATGTATGTAGGAGTATTTCTTTATAGCATCACTATAATGGTAAGTTTTTTCGAACAGACTTTTTATAATTATATGTTTGCTTTAATTTTCTTAGGCTTAGGTTGGAATTTTTTATTTATATCCGGAACAAGTTTGCTTGTTTTAAGTTATCGAGAAGAAGAAAAGTTTAGAGCCCAGGGTTTAAATGATTTTATAGTTTATTCTGTTCATGCGATCGGTAGCCTATCAGCTGGAATTTCAATTGCTCTTACCAGTTGGAAAATAATGAATATTATATGTATACCTTTTATGATTTTAATTATTTTGACTACTTTAAGAGCTGATTTAAAAGAAAAAAATAACTTAAATTTTTAATCTTTATTTCAATATTTGGTAGCTTTAGAGGTATAAGTAATTTTTAAAAAAAAAACCCCAGTAATAAGACTTACTGGGGTTTTTTAATATTTAGGTTATTTAAAACTATCTTTGTTTAGCAGTCTCAAATTTTCCACCACTGATTTCTTTTTCTAAAAAAGAACCTTCTGCTTCACCAACATCAGTAAAAGTTACTCCAGTTGCACCTTCGTAATCAATTTTTTTACCTTCTGCTAGTAAATCTAATCCTTTTTTAAGTTCACCTGGATAAATTTTTGTTCCAGGAGCATTAGCAACATCCATTACATTTTTGGCAATAGAAGCTCTATCTGCAGAATTACCTGCTTGCATTGCTAAAACAATTAAAGCAGCAGCGTCATATGACTCTCCAGTGTATGGTCCAGATGAATCTATTCCTCCAGTTTTTGCAACTTCTGCAAAAACACCTGCACCTTTTCCAGTTGAACCTGGTAAAGATCCAAAAGATTTATCTAAATCACTTCCAATAGCATCAACTATTGATTGACCAATCATACCATCTGACATAATGAATGTGTCAAAGGATCCCGCATCTAATGATGCTTGAATTACTCCTTTACCACCTTGGTCAAGATAACCAATAACAGCTAAAGCGTCACCACCAGCTGCTGCAAGTGTTGCAGCCTCCGATGAGTAATCAGCTTTTCCATCTTCATGAGCTGTAACAGTTGAAACACTTATTCCGTGTGCTTTTACTGCAGCTTCATAAACATCTGCTAAACCTTTTCCATAATCGTTATTCGTGTAAGTAATTGCAACACTGCTAATACCTCTATCTTTTGTAATATCAGCTAAGATCTGACCACCTCTCGCATCAGAAGGTGCTGTTCTAAAAAAGAAACCTTTATCATCAAGTGTTGTTAATCCAGGAGACGTTGCAGATGGAGAAATCATCACAACACCGTTTGGAACTGCAACATTAGTTGCAATTGCACCCGTTACACCGGAGCAGTCAGCTCCCATAATAGCAGCTACACCCCCAGAAATTAACCCTTCTGCTGCAGCAGTTGCTGCCGCTGAGTCAACACATGTTGAATCTGCTCTCATTGGTGAAATTGTAGCTCCACCTAATAATGAACCAGAATCCGAAGCCTCTTTAAAAGCTAGTTCTGCTGAAGCAGCCATAGCTGGTGTTAAAGATTCAATTGGACCTGTAAATCCTAATATTATCCCCATTTTAATTTCTCCACCAACCCCAGTTTTAGAAACTTTTGATTGTTGAGTAGAAAAATATACAATTACAGCAACCACAACGACTGCTACTGCAATTAATAATCCTTTATTTTTTGCCATATTCCCTCTTTAATTGTTAACAATTTATAAAAACTAATTAGATTATGAATAATATAAATATTCAATCGCTAAATTATCATATTTTAAGGCAGTTTATTGTAGTAGTTTGATTTATCTTATTGAGAATGGATCTAATGAAGGTTCGTCAGATGTGTAGAACCAAGTTGTTTTTACTCTTGTGTAGTCTTTAATTGAGTCAATTCCAGCTTCTTTTCCATATCCACTATCCTTAATACCTCCAAAAGGAGCTGATGGTGAAATTAGTCTATAAGTATTTACAAAGGTTATTCCTGCCCTAATTGCTTTTGAGACTCTCATACCTCTAGATAAATTACTTGTATAAACACCAGAAGATAATCCATATTGATTATCATTCATTTTTGAAATTACTTCATCTTCTGTATCAAATTTCATTACTGATAATACAGGTCCAAATAACTCATTTTCTGCTACGGGAAGATTGTGATTATCACATTCTATAATTGTAGGTGGAAAGTAATATCCTTTATTTGAAAAAGAATGTCTTTTACCTCCACACTTGATTTTTCCACCATGATCAATTGTATCTTTAATATTTTTTTCTATTACTTCTAACTGTTTAAAATTACTTAAAGGACCCATCTCTGTTTCTGGATCCATTGGTGCTCCAATTTTTATTTTTGATGCACGATTTGAAAGCTTATCTAAAAATTCATCGTAAATTCCTTTTTGCAAATAAAGTCTTGATCCTGCTATACAACTTTGTCCACTTGCACCGAATATACCTGCTGTAATTCCATTTATTGCATTTTCTTGTTCTGCATCATCAAATACTGCAACTGGACTTTTTCCACCTAATTCTAAACTTACTTCAGATAAATTTTCTGCAGAGTTTTTAATTATATGTCTCGCCGTTTCAGGACCTCCAGTAAATGCAACTTTTTCAACTAAATTGTGAGTAGTTAAACTTTTACCGCATGGATCTCCAAATCCTGTAATGACATTTACTACACCTTTAGGGATACCAGTTTTTTCAATTAATTTTGCAAATTCAAACAAAACAGCAGGAGCAAGTTCTGAAGATTTAATTACAACTGTATTACCCATTGCAAGTGCTGGCGCTAATTTAGTAGCAGTTAAAAACATTTGTGAATTCCATGGAATTATTGCAGCTATAACACCTATAGGTATTCTAGTTGTTATTGCTTGAACATTTGGTTTATCTATTGGCAAAACTGTTCCCTCAACTTTATCTGCCAAACCAGCGTAATAGTCGTAGTATTCTGCTATATAAATTGCTTGTTTCTTTGTTTCTCTGTAGAGTTTACCAGTATCAATTGTTTCTATTTCTCCTAGCATTTCTGCATTCTCTCTCAATTGATCTCCTATAGCTCTTAAGTATTTAGCTCTTTCTCTAGGAAGTAGCTTCGGCCATTCTCCCTCAAATGCTTTTTGAGCAGCTTTAACTGCATTATCAACATCTTTAGTACTTGCTTCTGGCACAATTGCCCAAGGTTCATTATGTTCTGGATTGAGAGTTTCAAATGTTTTTTTACTCTCAGAGTCAACCCACTCACCATTAATAAACATTTTATATTGCTTAAGTTTACTCATCTGATCCAATAAAATTTTTGATTGTTAAATTTACATCATCAGCACACTCAATACCACAAAGATGTTTTCCGTCTTTAATGATCTTTAATTGACTTTTAGAGATTAAAGCATTCAATTCTTGAGACATTTTTACAGTTGAACCAATGTCGTATTCACCTGTCATAACTAGGGTATTAGCTTTAATTTTATTAAAATCTTCATCATTTTTATGATTAACGAATAGCTCGTAAACTTTTAGAAAATTATCCATGTTATTTGCAGACAAAAGCGAACTTATTTTTTCATATATTTCTGGATTATTTTCTAAATATTTATCAGTAAACCATCTCTTTAAAGCTTGCTTTGAAAGCCTTAATTCTTGTTTTGCTTGTTCAAACCTTTGATTAACAATCTTTTGCTGTACCTCAGTTCTTTTATAAATAGAACACAGAAGAGTTAATGTATGTAAACGTTCATTATATTTCGTTGCAAAATTTCGTGCAATTAAAGATCCTATAGAGAAACCTACAAGATGGATTTTTTTAATATTAAGATGGTCTAATAGCTCGATTAGTTGGTTAGAAAAATCATCAAAACTTATTTTTCTGTCTTCTATTGAAGATTTTCCATGGCCTAAAATGTCGTAAGCAATATTAGAATGATAATTAAAAAATTCAAGTTGAGGCCGCCAAATTTCGTGAGTAAGACCAACGCCATGTATAAATACTATTGGGACTTCTTGATCTTTTTTATTGAATAAGTAATAGGTTCCTGAGGCAGTAGTTCCTGTTGTCATCAAGAATTATTTTGGCTCAATGCCCATTTCTTTCATATCTTGATATCTGTCACCAGTTCTTGCATGCGCCCTACCACTGGATGCACCACCAATTGCAATAACTACCTCATCATCGAATGGTGCATCATGAATAGTAAATTCATGAGTAAGGTAATATGGCCTCAATCCAGAATCTGTTTTATGCATCATTGGAATAGATATTTTAGATCCAGCAGGTGATCTTGTATTGGTGAAACTCAAATAAGATGTACCTCCGACTGCATCTCTAAATTTATTTCCAAACCTCAAGGTATGAATAAATGCTGATGCATGTTCTATTTCACCACTTAACCCGACTACACCAGCCTTTCCATATGCCAGTATTTTGTCTGGAGATCCCATTTCATCTATTAACTCTGGAACAAGTAAATCCCCAAGTTTTGGTGCTAAATCTAAAATAGTTGGTCTTAAATTTTCAACAAAACCTTGTCCATGCCATGGATTTTTAAAGACAGCTGCAACCGAAACTAATAAAACAGGTTCCTTAGCATCTTTGCCACCTTCTATGAAAGTTTTATCGACAAATTTTACAAATTTTCTTAATTCTAACTTCATTTTTTTTCTCTGTGTTTGAAACTATCTCGTCTAAAACTGTATAAGGCTTTTGGATCTACATCAACATCAATCACTGATGGTTTGTTACATTTTATTGCTGCTCTAACTGCTTCGTTTAATTCAGAAATTTTTTTAACTTTAAATCCTTTTGCACCATATAATTCCGCAGCCTTATCAAATGATGGGCTTTTTATATCGGCACCTAAATATCTTTTACCAAAAAAATCTTTTTGATAGGCTTTTTCTGCCCCCCAGCTCTGATTATTCATTACTATAGTCGTAGTATTAATACCATATTCTACAGCTGTACTAAGTTCAGATATTGTCATTCCAAATCCACCATCACCCATGAGACTAACTACGGTTTTTTTTGGTTTTGCAACCTTAACACCCAATCCGCATGCAAACGAAAATCCAACCAAACCAAAATCTAATGGAGTAAACAATGATGGAGGATTGTAATACTCTAAGGCATCGGTCGCCTGTAGACACAATGTTCCAGCGTCTAATGTTATGGCGCTATTTTTTGGTAGTGCTTTTCTAAGTTCTTTAAATAAACCTTTAGGCTGTATAGGAAAATTCTTTCCCAAATTATATTTATCTCTATTAATTAAAAATTTTTTTCTTTCAATAAGATAGGTATTTGTCCAATTAGTAACATCTAATTTGAGTTTTAGTTTCCTTATTTCATCAAATAACTGCTTTGTAGCAGTTGCTGCGTCAGCATTAATTCCCACTACAATTGGAAAATATTTTCCAAGCATTTTTTTTTCTAACTCAATTTGAATAATTTTTGCTTTTTTGTTGATGTTTTCATAAGAATAAAATGTTGAATTGAAGCCTAAACGAGTGCCTATTGCCAAAATAACATCAGCTTCTTTTACCAGTCTTGATGCAACTGGATTTCCTCTTGGACCCATTTGTCCCGCATTGAGTTTGTAATTAAATGGAATTGCATCACCATGTCCTGCCGCTGTAACAATTGGTATATTTAGTATTTCTGAAAGTTTGATTACTTCCTTATATTTAGATGTATATTTAATCCCAGCACCTACTATTATTACTGATTTCTTTGATCCTTGAATTATTCTAGCTGCTCTTTTAATTTTTTCTTGTTTGCCTTTAACTTTACTCTCATTTTCATATGACGTTTTTTTATAATTAATATTATAATTATTGGTAGCTGCCAGTATATTTCTAGGTAGGTTTATACATACAGGTCCTCTTCTTGGTTCCATCGCAAGATTAAAGGCATCTCCAATTACATTTGGAATTATCTTAGAATTTTTTACTGTCCATGTTTTTTTGGTAATAGGTGTAAATAGTGATTGTTGATCAAGACCTTGAAATGCATCCTCCATTTTGTCCTTCGTTGAGAATGATCCAGCGATAGCAACTACTGGAGAAAAAGCTGCTTTTGCTTGAGCAATACCTGTAACTAAATTTGTTGCTCCAGGACCATTTTGTCCTGCTAAAATTACTCCTGGTTTATTAGAAGCTCTAGCATAACCATCTGCCATATGAGTACCTGTTCTTTCATCTCTAACTCCAATAAATTTAATACTTTTCTCATGATAAAGAGCATCAAACATTTCCATTGTTGCTGAACCAATAAGCCCAAAGACATGTTTTACTTTTTCTTTTTTTAAAGATTGAACCGCGGCTTGACCACCGCTTATTTTTTTTCTTTTTTTTATCAAGAAACTTTTTTTACTTCAGTGTCAAAATCTTTTTTAAAGTGAGGCATTACTTTTTCAGTAAATAATTTGATACTTCTCATACAATCCTCATGTTTAATTCCTGGAAAGTTAGACCAAACTTGTAAATTTTGTAAGTTTAATTCAGATTTTAATTCATGAATTTTATCAATCACATATTCTGGTGTTCCAAAAAGCATATTTCTCTTGTGCAAAAATTCATAATTTAACAAATCTAATTTGCCTTTCGTTTCTGGAAGTTCTTCACCTGGATCCATATGATTTCCCAAACCTCTCCAATGACAAACCCATCTCATGTAATTAACCATATGCTCACCTGCTTTTTCTTTTGCCTCTTCCATTGTATCAGCAACAAACATATCTCTAACTAAAGAAATACCTTCTCCCATTGGAACATTTCTTTTTTCAGCTTCTGATTTTGCATTTTTAAATGCTTCAAATTTTATTTTTAAGGCCTTAACAGTTGGTATCCACATAATAATGTTTAATCCTTGTTGAGCTGCCCATTCGATAGACCTTATTCCATCTACAACTTGATGAATTGCAGGATAAGGTTTTTGATAAGGTTTAGGAAGAACACTTATATTTTCCATGACATTTGTTTCTAGATTTACCAAATCTTTATTTGGTGGACTCATATCGTGTTGCCAAACATAATCTGGTGCAGGATATGTATAAAATTCACCCTTATGGTTAAAAAATTTTTCTTTCCATGCTTTTTTTAAAATAGTTAACGTTTCTTCAAACAGTCTAAAATTTTTTGCTTGGTCCTTCATATCAGCTTCTTTATTTAAATTTATAGCTTCACGCCCATAAATTCCTCTTCCAATTCCTATTTCTACTCTTCCTTTAGATAACTGATCTAATAAAGCTATGTCTTCAGCCATTCTTATTGGGTTGTGAAAAGTAATTACGTTACAGGCTTGTCCTATTCGAATATCTTTTGTTCTTGCAGCAGCATCTACACCCATCATCAATGGGTTCGTTAAAGATTCCATACCTTCATGATTAAAATGATGTTCGGTATACCAAATAGAGTCCCATTTAGATTTATCGCAATATTCTGTGATCTCTCTTGTTTCGTCTAAAAGTTTGTCGTAAGGTTTGTGGGTCCAATTAGTTGTATTACAAAAATATCCAAATTTCATAAAGCCTCCTTTAAATTTTAATTTAAAGACGACCGATCCCACTTTCGTAAATCTATGAATTTAACGACGAGTTATGTATCGCTTTATATAATTACTTTATTATTACTATCGTTGATATTCAATAAATTTTTTTAAAGATTTATTTAAAAAATTCTCATAGATCTGACCATTATTACCCAGTTTTTTATCCATAAAAAAAGAGTGATTCATTTTAAAATCATAAGAAGGTTCAAAAAAGAAAGGAATCGACATCCTTTTAGACCGGTTCCAAAGCACCCTATGGTTAGTGGCTTTAAACTTTCCTTTAGTCAAATATTCTAGTGCTCTTCCCGTATTTACAACAAGAGCGTTTTTATTGAATGGCACATCGTGCCATTTTTTTGTCTTTCGATTTTGAACTTGTAACCCACCTTTTTTATCTTGATATAAAACTGTAAAAATTCCACTATCCACATGAGTTTCACATCCTAGATAAACGCCGTCTTGTTTTGAAATTTCAACAGGCTTTGTTTGATTTGGATAGAAATTAAATCTTAAAGTACTTAACGTTTTTTGTCTTGAGAATGCAATTTTAGAACTATTAGGATTTTTTTTGTAAAGTTTAATTATACTTTTAAACAATTCTTCACTAAGTGAAAAAATATTTGTATAATATTTCTCTAGCATTTTTATCGAATTTTTATCGAAGCATTTTTTTAAGTTAAGATATTCTATATAAGGATTTTTTATTTTATTAGAATAATTTTTTGTTACTTGAAGATCACCTAAGTCTAGACCTTCTTTACCGTTAACATCATTAGGAAAATACCCTCTATAAATATTTTTATTTAAACTATTCCATTTTTTTGGGGATAATTTTTTTTTACTTGTATTAGATAATTTAAAAAATTTATTTCCTACTTTACAAATATTTTTAATTTGTTTTTGATCTATTCCGTGTCCTATAATTTGAAAAAAACCAACACCAATACACGCTTTTTCAATTTTCTTTATTGTTAAATATATTTTCTTTTTATCTTGGTTCTTTTTAATAATGCTAGAGATATTAATCGTGGGTATAAAATTTTTAATCATCTTCTTACAGGAGTTTCAGTTGCAATATATTGATCCCTAGCTTTTTCTCTTACGTAGATATAAATACCTGCTGCTATAATACATGCAACTCCCAAAAAAGTTCTTAAAGAGGGAATTTCATTAAATAAAAAGTATCCTGGTATCATCGACATAATTATTAAGGAATATTCAAATAAAGACACAACAGATGGAGAAGCCACAATATATGCAGAAAATATACAAACAAATGCTATTGATGCAGCGAAACCAAAAAATAGTATAAATTTCCAAGTATATTCAATGTTAGAAAACCATTCTCTAAATATAAATTGTGTAGTTGGATCAAAGTTAGAATTATTTAACTGTCCACTTCCCATAAAAATATAAATTATCACACAAAGTATTATAGCTATAAGATAAAAGTAAAATAGTTGAGTATAAACCCCGTCTTTATCAGACGTATATTTGGTAATTGTCATGGAAGCCGCATAACAAAATGCACATAAAACAGGAAGCAAATTTCTATATTCAAAATTTTCAAAATTTGGATTTAAAACTATGTAAACACCCATAAAACCAAATGCTATAGCTGACCATCTTCTTATACCTATATATTCTTTCAAAAAAAATTTTGCAAATATTGATACAAAAAATGGACATGAGAAAAATAATGCATTTGCTGTCGCTAGTGGCATATAAGTTAAAGAAATAAAAAATGCTGAAAAAGCTAAAAAATGTAATATTACTCTTACAAAAGTTAATACGGGGTAGTATGTTTTGAGAGAAACTTTTTCACTTTTATATTTAATGAAACAAAATAATAAAAGTGCTGCTACAAAATATCTTCCAAAAAAAATTTCATAGAGAGCTGCTTTTTCAAATATAAATTTTATAAGCGAGTCCTGCATTGCGAACAAGGTCATTGCAATAATAATCAGAACAATACCTTTTGAATTGTTGTTAGCGTGCATTTTGCACCTATACCAAAAAAAAATTCTTTATAATATTAAATTATTTTTTAAGTCTACGACCTTGTCAATGAAGACTGCAATTCTTGGTTAGTGATATAACCTTTTATGTTTCCCGTTTTATCAACCACCTCACAATTCGAATTTGAACAAACTATTTGAGGCAAAAATTCCTCAATAAATTGATCTTCATGCACCTTGATTACATTAGATTTATCAATATTACTCACTTCATTTGGTTTTTTCATTATAATCTTAGCTTTAATAACCTTTGCTCTATTAACATCTTTTACAAATGCTTTTACATAGTCATCTGCAGGATTCATAATTATTTCCTCAGGCGTACCAACTTGAACTAACTTTCCTGCATTTAATATTCCAATATGGTCACCTAATCTCAAAGATTCATCTAGGTCATGAGTTATAAAAACAATAGTTTTTTTCAATTGTGATTGAAGATCTATTAATTGTTTCTGCATGTCACTTCTAATTAAAGGGTCTAGAGCACTAAATGCTTCATCCATCAACATAATATCAGTATCAGTTGCTAAAGCTCTTGCCAAACCAACACGTTGCTGCATACCTCCTGATAATTGAGCTGGATACTGATTTTCAAAACCATTTAAACCAACAGCATTAATTTTTTCCATTGAAATTTTATTTCTTTCCTCCTCGGCTTTTCCCTGCATTTCTAGTCCATACCCAACATTTTGAATTACTGTTTTGTGAGGAAATAACCCAAACCTTTGAAAAACCATGCTCATTTTGTGACGTCTAAATTCAATCAATTGCTCTTTATTTAAGTTCATCACATTCGTACCCTCTATTAAAATTTCTCCATCTGTTGGATCAATTAATCTGTTTAGATGTCTTATTAGTGTTGATTTTCCCGAACCAGACAAGCCCATGCATACAAAGGTCTCACCTTCTTCAATCTTTAAGGATACGTTATCAAGTCCGACTGTATGGCCAGTATTTTCTAAAATTTCATCTTTAGTTGCCCCTTCTTTAACTTGAGCTAAAACAGATTTAGGGTTGCCTCCAAAAATTTTATATACGTTATTAATTTCAATCTTTGACATTTTTTAAATAGTTTTAACAGGACGAGAACTTAGATCAAAGAAAAGAAAAAATACTATTCAACCCTTAATTGCATTGACAATTACCTTTTAACAAATAATTATTTATAAATGGTGCAAATTGAAAAAATTGAAAAATTAAAATCAGATCTTAAAATTAAGTGGACTGATGGTGAAGAGAGTGCTTTTAATTATATGTGGCTTAGAGATAATTGTCCAACCGCTCATGACAAAGATTCAAGGCACAGAATGTTTAATATTTTAAATGTTTCAGATAATTTAAATATAAAAAAATTTGAAATCAATAAATCGGGATATTTACAAGTAGAGTGGAGCGAAGGTGAGCACACCAGTCTATACGATCTAACATGGTTGAGAAATAACTGTTATACTTTAAAAAATAAATCCAAATATATTTCTCCTTACAAATTATGGAATAAAGATCTTAAAAGTAATTTTGATACTGTTTGTATAGATCATGATGAAATTTTAAATTCAGACGAAGGTTTAGTTAAATGGCTTGAGCTTTTACATCACAAAGGTATTGCAATTGTAAAAAATGCACCAGTAAAAGAAAAATCTGCTTTTCCACTTTTAAACAGAATCAGCCATGTAAGAGAAACATTTTTTAAAACTCCATTTGAAGTGATAAATATACCAAAGCCAAATAACTCAGCCTATACAGCTCATGCTCTTAGAAATCACATGGATTTACCATGGTTTGAATTACCACCAGGTTATCAATTCTTACATTGCTTGGTAAATTCTGCTAGTGGGGGTGACTCTTCTGCAGTAGATGGATTTGCTGTTGGTGAATATTTGAAAAATAATGAAAAAGAAATTTTTGATACCTTAGTAAAAGTACCATTAAAGTTTAGAGACATGGATTATACTCAAGAATCCCATAGAGGTTTTCATGCTCCTGCAATTAGTTTAACTAAAGATGGAGATTTTCATGATATCAGATTTAGTATTGCAACAATGGATGTACTTGATTGTCACCCTGATTTAATGGAAAAAGTTTACAAAGCTCATCGAAGATTTGGTAATTTACTACATGACGAAAAATTTCAAGTTAATTTCCGTTTAGAACCAGGCGATATATATTCTTTTAACAACAGAAGAGTACTGCATGGAAGAACAGCATTCGACCCAAGTTCAGGCCATAGACACCTACAAGGTTATTATATGGATAGGGATGAAATTATTGGAAGATTAAATTATTTAAAAAAATAAAATTATAAGTTTTCGAAGATTAAGTTATTATTTTCACGATATTTTTTAAAGTCTCTCTTTTTTTTAATTGTATAAAAAAATTTATTAATTTTTAACTCTTGAATTTTTTTTTTATTTAAAAAAGTTTTATCTAATATCAAAAATTTTATTTTGGGATTTTTTGACTTTTGAATGATTGTTTTAACAGATGAATTGTATGCAAAAGAAAGTCCAACATTTATGTTACTTTTAATCCTAAGTAATCGATAAATATTGATATGCTTAAATGAAATAAAAATACATTTTGAATATTTTGAGGATATTTTTACTAATTTTATAAGTAATTTATTTGAAAAAGTTGGTTTTAATTCAATTAATAAAGGATATTTATTTTTAGATGCAATTAAAACATCATCTAAAAGAGGAATTTGAGATTTATTCAGACTACTTATCTTTTTAATAGTTGCATAATTTAAATTTTTTACACTTAAATTTTTTTTAAACATTCTACTAAAAGTAAAGTCATGAAAACAAATAAACTGTTGATCTTTTGTAGCATGAATATCAGTTTCAATTCCAAATCCTGAATGAAACGATTTTTTAAAGGATGAAAGTAAATTTTCTTTAAATTTTTTATTTACAATACCTCTATGAATTACGTGCATTTTTAAGACTAAATTTCAAATCCTTTTACTTCAGGCTCATTATCAATCAATTCATCTGGAAACCCATTGGCTCTAAAATCAATATTATTTAAATCTTCCATTCTTTTTACAATCATAGAGGACCAAGCCCGAGAACCATATTTTTTTTGTCCATCTTTAAAAATCTCTACAATTTTTGGAGAAATCTCTAATGGAGCATTCAACTTTTTTGCCAAAGCATCAAATAATCCTGTATCCTTTAAAACTAAATCCATTGTAAAATTTATATTGTATGAGCCATTAAGTATTACTTGGCTTTCTGTTTCATGAACAAAAGAATTACCTGATGATACAGCAATTCCTTTGTATGCTTTAGCAAGATCTAGGTTTGATTTTTTCGCTACAGTCCATGCTTCACCAAGGGCAACTAAATGAACAGATGCTAAATAATTAGTAATAACTTTTAGTACACTCGCACTTCCAAGACCTCCAGTATGTAATACTTTTCTTCCCATTACAGTTAACGCAGGTAAAATTTTTTTAAAAGCTTTCCTATCGCCCCCAACAAAAATTGCAATATTTCCTGTGGCCGCTCTATGACAACCACCACTCACAGGGCCATCCAAGGGTATAGCTTTTTTTGCAATTACTTTTTCACCAATTCTTTTCACTTCAGCTTCATCTGTAGTACTCATTTCAAGCCAAATTTTGTTTTCTGAAAGACCATTTAAAATACCATCTTCTCCCTCCATAACCTCTGCACAGATACTTGGTGAAGGAAGACATGTAATTATAACATCTACTTCTTCTGCTAATTCTTTAGGAGAATTTACAACTAAAGCCCCTCGATCTTCAAATGACTTCGTTAAATTTTTATCTAGATCTCTCACAGTCAAATCGAATTTATTTCTCATCAAACTACTAGCAAGTTTGCCTCCTACATTACCCAAGCCTATAAAGCCTATTTTCATTTTTCAACCTCTTCTGTTTTATTTTTTGTAAATACAATTAAAATTACCCCAACTATAATTATTGCTCCACCAATAAATAATTCTTGAGTTGGTTTTTCTCCCAAAAGAAATATTGCTGCTAATAAACCAGTTGGTGGAATACCCATAGTTACAATAGGAAGAACTTTATAAAGTGGATTATTTTTTAAAACATAATAAAAGCAACCGTAAGTAACTGGCTGCATTATAAATCCTATATAAAAAGCAATCATCCAATGGTCAAATTTTGCTTCTGATAAATATTTTATTGTATCACTATCAATTATACTAGACAGGGCAATCAAAAGTGGTCCAGAAAATAAAGCAAGCCATGCAACAAGTGCCAGTGGATTTATTTCTTTGCTCAATGGTTTTACAATAACTTGACCTAACGCCCAAATCGCAGATCCAATAATTGTAAGAGTTATACCAAAAAATTTTCCATCTAAGTTAGGCGATCCGGTCAAAATATAAACACCAACAAAAGCTACAGCTATACCTATCAAAGCTCTTATTGTAGGTTTCTCTCTAAGCATAAAATAAGCAAAAATTACGCCAAATGGAACTTCAGTTTGCACCAATAAAACTGCAGCGGATGCATCAATATAATTTAGTCCTGTGTATGTAATGCTATACTGCAACGTATTTGCAATCAGGGACGCAAAAAATATTTTTTTTAAATAGCCTTTAGGTATTGGAAACCACCAAATTAATAGTGATGCTGCAAATGTAAATCTTATACCCATTAATAAAATTGGTGGAAAAGACTCAAAAGCGGGTTTTGCTATTACGAAACCAAAACCTAAAAATATAGGAACTAAAGATGCAATAAAGGTATCTTTTAAATTCATGTCGTTATTTTTTAATATTAATGATTATTAAAGAACTTGTGATATATTCACTGTTTAAAATATGAATTCAACAAAAATAGAACCAAAATTCATCAGTAAATCAAATCCCAGAGTTGGTCTTATTGCGCTTGCAAGTGATTTTATGATTGAAAGAGATTTCATTAATGTAATTAAAGATCGTGATATCGATTTTTTTGTTAATCGTATTGAGTGCTACAATCCTCTAACGAAAGAAAATCTGATTAAAATGTCAGATAAAGTAACCGAGGTAACAAAGGATATATTACCTGATCAAGATATTGATTGTATAGTTTATGGATGTACATCTGGCACTATTGCAGCAGGATATAATTCTATTGAACAAAAAGTAAAAGCAGCAAAACCGATGGCAAATGTTACTACGCCAAGTACAGCTGCAATTAAAGCACTAAAAAAAATGAAAATTAATAAAATTTCTATTTTCACTCCTTACAGCAAAACATTAAATGATGAAGTGTTAAAATATTTTAAAAGTGAAGGATTTGAAATTACCTCCAATTCATACTTTGATATTCAAGCAGATTACGATATTGGAAAAGTTGATCAAAATTATTTATATGATGTATTGTCCAAAATTGATTTAAAAGGTGCTGAGGCTTTATTTGTCTCATGTACGGCTTTGCCAGTTTTACCCATTATAGACAAATTAGAAAAAAAATTAAATACTACAGTTTTATCTAGTAATCAGGCGTTAATTTGGGATACACTTGTTAATATAAACAAAAATAATTCAGTAAAAGGATTTGGAAAATTATTCCATGCCAATTAATGATTTTTACTAAAGAGGAATATCAACAAAGACTAAAAAAAGTTAAAAAAATGATGCAAGAAAAAGGCATCGAACTTTTAATTTCGCATGATACAAATAATTTAAATTATTTAACAGGGTACGATGCCTGGTCATTCTATTATGCCCAATGTGCTATTGTACACGTTAATGCAGAAGAACCTATGTGTTTTGTAAGAGCTCAAGATGCAGGTGGAGCATATATAAAAACTTATTTAAAGAATGAAAATATACTGGTCTATGACGAAGAGTATATACATACCTGGCCAAGTCATCCTTATGATCGATTAGTTGATATAATTAAAGAGAGAAAATGGGATAAATTATCAATTGGTTTAGAAATGGATTCTCATTATTTCACTGCTTTTTGTTACGAGAAAATTAAACAAGGTTTGCCAAATGCCAAATTAAAAGATTGTGATCGATTAGTAAATTGGGCAAGATTAGTTAAATCGGATACAGAAATTAGTTATATGAAATCTGCAGCACAAATTTCGGAAAAAGGAATGAGGACTGCAATGGATGTCATCAATCCAGGAGTTAGACAGTGTGATGCTGTCGGCGAAATACAAAAAACTTTGTTTTATGGAACTGAGGAATTTGGTGGCGAATATTCAAGTATTGCAACTTTATTGCCTACAGGTAAAGGAACTTCCGCATCTCATTTAACAGCAACACAAGATAAATTTAAGGAAGGGGAGGCTACAATTATAGAACTCTCTGGTGTTTACAATAGGTATCACGCGCCAATGGCAAGAACAGTGCTCCTTGGAAAACCCAATCAATTAAAAATTGATACCATGAATAAAACTATTGAAGCCTTAAATGCAGGTATTGAAGCAATTAAGCCAGGTAATACTGCTGACGATGTAGCTCAAGAGTTTTGGAAAATTTTAGATAAATATGGAATAGAAAAAAGATCAAGAACTGGTTATTCGATTGGCATTGGTTATCCACCTGACTGGGGTGAGCACACACTTAATATATATAAAGGAGACAAGACAGTCCTAGAACCTAATGTTTGTTTCCACATGATTGCAGTTATGCAATTTGGAGATTGGGGTGTCGAAGCCTCTGAAGCAATTAGAGTAACTGAGAATGGATCAGAATTATTTTGTAATTTTCCAAAAGAGCTCCATATCAAGAGTTAATTAGCTATTGAAATCCATCATCACAAATGTTTTATATTCAACTTTATGTCTAAAAATCCGGAATTTGTTAAATTTGATAAAGTTGATAAAAGTTACGACGGTAAAGTTTTAGTTGTAAAAGATCTTCAATTGGATATTGCTGAGGGAGAGTTTATTACTATGCTTGGCCCATCCGGTTCGGGTAAAACTACTTGTTTAATGATGTTGGCTGGATTTGAAACTCCAACTAATGGTGAAATTTTATTAGACGGAAATATTATTTCAAATATCCCTCCCCATAAAAGAGGAATCGGTATGGTTTTTCAAAATTATGCACTGTTTCCTCATATGACAGTATATGAAAATTTAGCATTTCCTTTAAGAGTTAGAAAATTTGAAAAAGACGAAATTGATAAAAAAGTTGATAAAGCTTTATCGATGGTTTCTTTAAATGGATTTGAATCAAGAATGCCAGCACAATTGTCAGGTGGGCAACAACAACGAGTAGCTGTTGCAAGAGCATTAGTTTTTGATCCATCAGTTGTTTTAATGGATGAACCCTTGGGAGCGTTAGATAAAAATTTAAGAGAAAGTATGCAATATGAAATTAAACATATCCACGAAAGCATTGGAGTAACAGTTGTTTATGTAACCCATGATCAAAGCGAGGCTTTAACAATGTCTAATAGAATTGCAGTTTTTAATGATGGTAAAGTTCAACAGTTATCAAATCCTGCTGAGTTATATGAAAAACCAGTAAATTCATTTGTTGCAGAGTTTATCGGAGAAAATAATACTTTTAATGGAGAGGTAGCAGATATTTCGGGCGATAAATGTAAAGTTAAACTATCAAATGCTGAAATATTAGCTAATCCTATTTCAGTGAAATTAAAAGGAGATAAAACGACTGTATCGTTGAGGCCTGAAAGAGCACTAATCGAGCCAAATGAAAAAATGGACAATATGTTTAGTGGCAAGATAGAAGAGGTTATTTATCACGGGGATCATACAAGAGTAAGAATTAACTTATTGGAAAACCCAGAATTTATTTTAAAGGTACCTAATAGTACATCAAACTTAGAGTTAAAAGTAGATCAGGAAATTAAAATTGGCTGGAATAGTTCTGACGCAAGAGCTTTAGACCCAAAATAGACATTTCATAATATTGTTTTAGGCGAAATATGTGGAATTTTTTAAGCTGTTGACTCTTAATAACCATTTTGGTGTAATTTACTTATATAAATTAATTTATATTAATCGTTTAAACGGAGGAATAATGAAAAAAATAAGTAAATTATTACTGACTCTTTCTTTTGTTCTTTCTGTAACTTCTTCAGCCTTTGCCGTAACAGTGGCATCATGGGGTGGAGCATATACAGATTCACAAAAACAAGGGTATGGTGATCCAACTGCTAAAAAACTTGGTATTGATATCAACTGGGTTGATTATTCAGGTGGTTTATCAGAGATTAAAGCGCAAAAAGAAGCTGGCGCAATAACATGGGATATTATCGATGTATTTGCATTTGATACCATTAATGGATGTGATGAAGGTCTATTTGTTGAATTTGATTTTGACAATGATTTTCCAGCTGCTCCAGATGGAACAAAAGCTAGTGAAGACTTCTTTGCTCCAATGCCGAGTAAGTGTGCTGTAGGGAATATTCTGTATTCATGGAACTATGCATTTGATACAAGAGCTTTTAGTGGTGACGAACCAAAAACTATTAAAGACTTTTTTAATACATCTAAGTTTCCTGGAAAAAGAGCAATTTACAAAAGTGCTCTAACAAATCTTGAAATCGCTTTAGCTGCTGATGGAGTTAAAATGGGTAAAGGTGGTGAAAGACTTTACAGATTTATGGAAGAGAAAGATGGATACATTGATAGAGCGATGAACAAAGTAAAAGAACTTTGTGAAGATCCAAATGGAGGATGTGTATTTTGGTCTGCTGGCGCTCAACCACCTGAATTATTAGTTGCAGGTGAAGTTGTGATGGCTACAGGTTGGAATGGAAGATTCTTCAACGCTGAAATAGGTGAAGGTGCTCCTATCAAGCAAGTATGGGATGGTCAAGGTCTTGACTATGAGTACTTTGCTCTAGTTAAAGGTGGACCAGATGAAGCTAATGCTAAAAAAGCTCTAGCAATGATGACTAACACTGAAATGTTAGCAGGTAGTGCGAAATACATAGCATATGCACCATACAGATTATCATCTTTAGAAATAATTAAAGCTAATGAGCCTTGGTACAAAGATGGTAAAACAGAAATGATGCCTCAAATGCCAACTGCTCCTCAAAATACTAAAAGTTACTTTTTAGTTGATCCATTTTTCTGGGCTGATTACGGAACAGAGATTGGTGAAAAATGGGAAGCGATGAAAGCTAGTTTAAACTAGTTTTAAAGCTTTAAATTTTATAATATAATAAAGGGCGGTTTTATACCGCCCTTTTTTTTTATGAGCTCAGAAACACAAAAAATTTTAACTACAGACGGCGTTCCATTAGAGGTAAGCTTAAAAAAAGCAGAAAAAAGAAATAAAATTAAGGCCTTTTTGCTTGTTGCTCCATTATTATTGTTTTTGCTTATTACATATATTTTTCCAATAGCAGATATGTTTACTAGAAGCATTGATGACCGGATGGTTACCAATATGCTTCCTAAGACGTTTAAGTCTATGGAAAAATGGGATGGTAAAGAATTACCTTCTGAGGAAATATTTAGAAGTTTTTACGAAGATTATAAAGTTTTAGCTGAAAAAAAAGAACACGGTAAACTTGGTCAACGATTAAATAAAGAGAAAAATGGTTTTAACTCTATATTAAAACGTCTGTTTAGAAAGATCAAAAGAAACAATTTTGATGAAAGTATTGATATTAAAGAACAGATAACAGAAATTCATAGACATTTTTCAAATGTAGATTACTGGCGAGCTATAAAACGAACTGCACCCCCATATACTATGAACAAATATTTAAAAGGTATGGATATGTTTTTAGATGAAGACGGTAAAATTGCTCAGGTTGATGAGGACAGAAGAATTCACAGAATTCTATGGCTAAGAACTTTAGAAATTGCTTTATTTGTAACAATTTTTTGTTTTTTAATGGGTTATCCAATTGCTCATTTGTTGGCAACACTTCCAATGAAATATAGCAATCTTTTAATGATATGTGTTCTTTTACCTTTCTGGACTTCCTTGCTTGTAAGGACTGCAAGTTGGATGATTTTGTTACAACAGCAGGGTCTTGTTAACGACTTTTTTGTGATGATTGGACTTGTATCAGACGATAACAGACCTGAGATGATGTACAACAAAGTAGGAACCTATGTTGCTATGACACAAATTTTACTACCTTTTATGGTTCTACCTCTTTACAGTGTAATGAAGACAATTTCACCCAGTCTTATGAGAGCTGGCAAATCTTTAGGTGGTACACCATTTACTGCATTTTGGAAAATATATTTCCCTTTAACTATTCCAGGTATTGGTGCTGGTTGTTTACTAGTTTTCATTTTAGCAATTGGGTATTATATTACACCAGCACTTGTAGGTGGAGCTTCGGGAACCTTGATTAGTAATCAAATTGCTTATCATATGAAAACAACATTAGATTGGAGCTTTGCATCAGCAATGGGGCTAATGTTATTAACTGGAGTTTTAGTTGTATATTGGATTTATAATAAATTAGTTGGAGTAGATAATATTAAATTAGGATAATTATGGCGTTACCAACCTATACAGAAACTAGATACAGAATTTGGCATTATTTTTATATTAGTCTTTGTACTTTTGTTTTTTTCTTTTTAATTGCACCATTATTTGTAATTTTTCCCCTATCCTTTAATGCTGAAGAATTTTTGGTATTTTCTGAAGGTATGAAAAATCTTGATCCAGATGCATTTTCATTAAGATGGTACAAAGAAATGATTTATGGAACTAAAAATCCATGGGGACTTGCAGCAAAAAATAGTTTTATTATTGCAATATTTGCAACTATAGGATCAATAATTTTAGGTACATTAGCTGCATTAGGCTTAAGTAGTAGGCATATGCCATATAAAGGAATTATAATGGCAACTCTGATTTCACCAATGATAGTTCCATTAATTATTTCCGGTGTAGCAATATTTTTTTTTATGGCAAAAGCAGGTTTAGCAGCTACCCACACAGGTATTATTTTCGCGCATATGATTTTAGGAACACCATTTGTAGTTATAACAGTGACAGCGACACTATCAGGATTTGATCATAGTGTGACAAGGGCTGCTTCAAGTTTAGGAAGTAATCCTGTAAATACATTTATGAAAATTACTTTACCTTTGATTTTACCAGGAGTTATTTCAGGAGGGTTATTTGCTTTTGTTACCTCTTTTGATGAAGTAGTTGTTGTATTATTTCTTGCTGGCTTGGATAACACAACAATACCTGTTCAGATGTGGACAGGTTTGAGAGAACAGCTAAGCCCAACAATTTTAGCTGTAGCGACCTGTTTGATTGTTTTATCGACGTTAATCTTAGTTACAGCTGAATTATTGAGAAGAAGATCTGAGAGACTGAGGGGAATTCAAAGATAATTCCTAAACTTTTCCTACTATTTTTTCGTATGAGGAAGATAAATCTAAAATCATTTCGCATACCCCAAAAGTATAATCTTTTATACTTGCTACAGGTGTAATTTCTGCTGCTGTTCCTGTTATAAAACATCCTTTAAAACTTTGAAGCTCATTCGGTGAAATTTTTCTCTCATTTATTTTAATACCTTTAGATTTGGCTATTTCAATGACAGTTTTTCTGGTAATACCATCTAAAAAAGAGTCGGGTATTGGAGTGTGCAATTCATCCCTATTATCTTTAAAAAAAATATTTGCACTTGTTGCCTCTGCAATATTACCTTCATGATCAAGCATTAATGAGTCAGTATAACCTTGTTTTTCAGCCTCATGTTTTGATAGAGTACATATCATATATAAACCTGCAGCTTTACTATCCCATGGAGATGAATTTTGAGGAGGTCTTTGCCATTTGGAAATATTTAACTTGATGCCCTTTTGCTTTAGCTTTGTATCAAAATATGCAGGCCAATCCCATATGGCTATAGCAACATTTATTTTTGTTTTTTGTGCAGAAACACCCATCATCTCGCTACCTCTCCAAACAAAAGGTCTAATATATCCATTTTGAATTTTTTGATCATCAACAAGCTTTAGTATTGCCTCATTTAATTCTTTTTCAGAATAAGGAATTTGTATATCTAAACGTCTCGCTGAATGAAATAATCTTTTCGTATGATCTTCTAATTTGAATATTTTTTTATTGTAAACCCTCAAACCTTCAAATACTAAACTTGCATAGTGCATTCCGTGACTAATTATGTGAACTCTAGCGTCTTGCCACTCAACTAATTCGTTATTGAACCAAATTTTACCTGATCTTTTATCAAAAGGGAGTTGTTCCATTTCGAAATTTACTCTACAGACTCTATAATAGTTGCAATCCCCATTCCCAGACCTATACATTGAGTTGCTAAAGCATATCGTTTATTTTCTCTTTTTAAAAGTTGAGCTGCCTTCCCAGTAATTCTTGCACCAGTGGCACCAAGTGGATGACCCAGAGCTAACGCACCTCCATCGATATTTACTTTATTTTGATCTATTTTAAGGTCTTTAATGCAAGCTAAAGATTGAGAAGCAAAAGCTTCATTTAATTCAAATATATCAATATCCTTAATTGTTAAATTTGCTCGTTTTAGTGCTTTGTTAGTAGCTCCAATAGGACCTAAGCCCATGGTATTAGCATTACATCCTTGCACAGAAGTTGAAACAATTTTTCCCAATATATTTAAATTATTATCTTTTGCATATTGTTCTTCACAAATTAAAGTTGCTGCTGCTCCATCAGTTAATGGTGAGGAAGTAGCCGCTGTTACGCTTCCATTTTGATCAAATGCAAGTTTTAATCCATCTAATTTTTCCTGAGTGCTATTAGGTCTAATGTTGCTATCTTGTGAACAATTTCCAATATGCACAATTTCATCAGCAAAATTTCCTTTTGTCTGAGCTTCAAAAGCTTTTTTATGACTAGATATCGCAAATTCTTGTTGTTCTGTTCTTGATATAGAATATTGTTTTGCTACATTCTCTGCAGTTGTACCCATTGAGAAATATACATTTGGATTATCTTTCTCATCATAGGGATATGGCAAAGAGTCAAATCCAGTTGTCACTCTTGTCATACTTTCTACTCCGCCACAAACAAAAACTTTCCCAGATCCCATCGCAATTTTTCCTGCAGCAACGTGAATTCCTTCCATTGATGATCCGCACCATCTATCAACTGTCATTCCTGATGTTTTAATATCCATGTTAGTTAAAAAAGTAACTAACTTTCCAATATTAAAACATTGTTCACCAGTTTGAAAGGCACAACCAATAACAATGTCTTCAATTTCCTCCCTTTTAATATTTGATTTAGTTACAAGATTATTAATCACATCAGCCAATAAATTTACTGGTTTTACATCAATTAATTCACCTTTCTTTGCCATTGTAAAAGGGGATCTTGAATAACCTGCTATAACTGATTTAAACATTTTTTTATAAAAATTCTTATATATATTTATTTTGGAAATGGCAAAGTGGTAATAGCTCCTCTTCTTTTTTCACCATCTAACATTTGAACAAAAATATTTTCTCCAATATCCCAGTAGTCCTTTAGAATCATAGACAAACCAATATTTTTTTTTATTCTTGGCGAATAAATGCCCGAGGTTATTTGGCCAATTTTTTTATTATCATTTGATAATACAGGCAGGGGTTGGCCTATTCCTGAACAAGGGTCTCCTTCAAAAATTATTCCTCTTATCTTTTGTTTTATTCCATTATTTTGAATTAATTTCAAAGCCTCTTTTCCAATATATTCATGATTAACATCAGGCTTACAATATTGTTCAAGATTGCACTCAAATGGATTATTTTCATTTGTAAAATCATTTCCATAAGACATAAGTCCACCTTCAATTCTATCAATTAAGTTAGGACAACCTGGTGTAATATTAAATTCTTGACCAGCATCCCAAATAGTTTTCCAGAGTTTTTCACCCATTTCTATAGTATCAAAATGATTATTATAAGCCTTAAAATATATTTCAAAACCATCTTGTTTGCTATAACCAGATCTTGCAATAACTTGTTTAGTACCTTCAAAATCCATAATTCTAAAATTAAAAAATTTAATTTTTTTTATATCTTCTCCAAAAACTTTAATCATCAAGTTCTCTGACTTCGGTCCTTGAATTGCAAGAGGATATACGTCTGGCTCCTGTATATTTACATTTAAATTCAAACCTAATGCATAAGCTTTTGCCCATAATAAAATATCCGAGTCCGCAATAGATATCCAAAACATGTCATCATCTAATTTTAGAAGAACCGGATCATTAATCATTCCTGCATTTTCATTAAGAATAGGTATATAAAAACACTTTCCTGTTTCCATTTTAGTTATGGATCTAGGAGTTAATCTTTGCACAAGTTTTGATGCATCAGGTCCATTAATTTGAACTTGTCTTTGACAAGAAACATCCCAAATTTGAACTTCTTTACTTAAATGCCAGTAATCAGTTTCAACTGAATTTTTAAAACCTTTAGGAAGAAGCATATGATTTACAACTGTAAAATCTGATACACCATGTTTTTCTACCATACCTGTATAAGGTGTTCTTCTAATTCTTCTAGACATATTTAATTTAATATTTTTTAACATAGATAAATTTTATTAATTATTATTTAGACCACCAAATTGAATAACCATTTGGTGAAATAATAATTGGTAAATGATATTTTTTTTTTGGATCTTCCATTTTAAATTTAATTGTTACTTCTTTAACAACTGTTTTTACTGAAAAGTAGTCAGCAATTTTACAAATCATTTCATAATCACATGCACAATCATCATTAGAAAGTTCAAAGTTTTCTGAAATTCTTCCACCCTCATCTGACTCTGTTTCAAAAAATATTTTTTTTGCTCCAGATGAATTAATTTGATTAATTATTACTTTAACCCCACTAGCATGTGTGCCATTGACTGAGTTTAATAGATGAGAAGATAATGTTGCCATATTTTATTCTATTGAAGCCTTGTCTCTTTTATCACTTACTGCAGCAACAATAGGACTGATCACACCTTTTGCTTTAACATTGATACAAGCGGTTTTGCCACTTTCTATTGCTCTTTTTAAAGCAGGTGCTAGTTGTTCTCTTTTTGTTACAAGTTCACCATGACCTCCAAATCCTTCAAATATTTTATGGAAAGGTATATCCCTAAAATCTGTAGCAAAGTGTTTTCCACTTTCAAACAATCTTTCTTGTTGTTGAGATATACAGTCTAAACCACCGTTATTATCTATTACTACAACAATCGGTTTATTTTCTTGAAAAGCAGCCTCTATTGATAAACCACCTGACAGAAATGCTCCATCACCACTTATCAATATTACATTTGAATTAGGGTGAGTATTTTTTGCAGAAAGAGCAAAAGGCACACCAACTCCCAACATACTAAAAGTACCTGGATGGAGAATTCCTCCAATTTTTTTTCCTTTAGATCCTGCAATATTTATTGCAATCTCAGACCAAAAATGTGTATTACCCCCATCAATTACTAACCAATCTTTTTCTCCAATAGCATCTTGAACATCCAAGGCTAATTGAAGAGGATGCATTTTTCCTCCATTCATTTCAGCTTCTTTTGTTTCTTTGCTTAAATCTTTTAAAGTTTTATCAACCCACTCCATTTTTTTTGATTTGTTGAGATCAAACCACTTTTTATCTAAATTCCATTTATTACTAAGTTTAAGTTTGTTTAAAGTATCAAAAAATACACCTGGGTCACATAAGAGGTTAATATCTGCTGCTCTATTAAGCTCTATTTCTTCATGAGATCCATTAATACAAATAAGCCTAGTTGTTTTTGGAAAAAGTGGAGGGTTTCCAAAATTCATCTGATTATCTAATCTTGCCCCAACCATTAGAACTAAGTCAGATTCATTTAATGCAAACTTAGAGGGAGGATATTGATGTATGTCAGCTAAACCCATATAGGCATTAGCTTCTTCACCAAGTAATTTTTGGTGATAAGGAATATTGAATATAGGAATACTTAAATTGCTTCCTACTTCCTCTAATTTTTTTTCAGACTCTGACCACCAAACTCCGTGACCACCGATTAAAACTGGTTTTTTTGAATTACAAGCAAGTTCTAATATTTCAGAAATCTGTACTGGATCAGGCCATGCTTTGACTATAGGTTTTTTTTGATGTGAAAATGGTCTCTCTTCAAGGCCTGCATCTTCAGAAAATGATGAAAACATAATATCAACAGGCATACTTAAATGTACTGCACCTGGATATCCATTAGTTGCTATTCTATATGCTTTGTCTACAAATTCTCTTATTCTAGTGCCATCTGTTATACTAGCGCTATACTTAGTTAGTGGTGCAGCAATAGCGACATCATCAATTTCCTTAAATCCACCTGAACCCTGTCTTTTTAAACTACTGGAACCAGTTATAAAAATTACAGGTGATCTTTCGCCCCAAGCTTCCATCATCGAAGGGACTGCATTTGCAAATCCTTCTGGACCTACAAGACAAACTGTAGGTTTTCTCGTAATTCTAGTATGTCCGTCAGCAATATGTCCTGCTATTTGTTCATGGGGACAATTTATTACCTCCATCTGGCACTCCATAAATCCTTCAAGTGCTGGATTACAAAAACCTCCAGACAAAGTAAACACATGTTTAATACCTTTGTCTTTTAAGGCTCTAGCAATTAACGACCCACCTCTAATTTTTTTTTCTGACATCTAATATTTAAAGTCTCTTATAAACCTTTCTGAAATTATATCTGAAGAAGTATCTTTTATATCAGTTAAACCAACTAATCCCAAGGCAGTACTTATTTCATCTTTTATTATGTCCACAACTCGTTTCAGTCCCTTGGCACCATCTGCTCCAATTCCATACATTAAAGGTCTTCCAATCATCGTAAAATCAGCACCCATTGCTAAAGCTCTTACCACATCACTTCCACCTCTAATTCCACTATCGAATATAATTGGAAAATCTTTTCCTAATGCATTTCTTATTAAAGGCAATGCTTCAATTGATGATAAAGCACTATCCAACTGTCTTCCTCCATGATTTGACACCTGTATTGCATCAGCACCTTCAGATTTGATTTTGATTGCATCTTCAGATGACATCACACCTTTAATTATTAACTTACCCTTCCATTTTTCTCTAATTCTTTTTAGCGTATCCCAATCTGTAGCACCTCTACTCTCACTTCTTACAAATTTGTTACCCTTCTTGGATGTTTCGTAATTCATTGGTTTTGGTATACCATTAAGCAAAGTACTAATTGACCAATTTGGATGAGTTGCAAAGTCAACAAATTGTTTTAATCCAAGGTTAAAAGGTACATTAAAACCGTTTCGATTATCTTTAGCTCTACGAAATTGTATTGGTACGTCCACAGTTAAAATTGCAACCTTGTAACCAGTTCTCTCAGCTCTATCTAGTAACTCCATAACAAATTCTTCATCTTGAAAATTATAAAGTTGTAGCCAAACATTTCCTTTAGAAAATACATACATATTTTCTAGAGAGGTTGAGGAAGCCATTGACACACACATAGGCACATTACTTGAAATACTCTCTTCGGCTAACATTTTGTCAGCTCCTGGCCAAGTTAAATTACACATGCCCATCGGCGCAAAACCAAATGGTTGGTTATATTCAAATCCTAGAATATCTTTTTTGATAATTCTTTTTTCTACATTTCGTAAAACTTTTGGTTGCAATCTTATTTGATCTAAGGATTTACTATTGTTCTCACATAATCGTTCATCACCTGATGCACCATCAACGAAATCAAACATTAATTTTGGGACACGTTTTTTTGCAACAATTCTTGCTTCTTCAACGCTATGTATTTTTTTACTTGGAACTACGTTATTCATAATTTATTTTATATACTCTTTTAGACTAATTTTATTATTTTTATCAACAAAATATGCATCACAATTTTCCCTAGTAGAACAAACTTCTTTAGCAACTCCATTAACAAAAAGTACAGCAACACCATCATCTATAGCAACACCTGGAGGCAACTTGTTTTTTTTAATTTCTGATTGATATTGAGACATTCTATTATCTTCTAATGAGTGTGGAGTACAACTCCCTGATATCAAGTTAATACCTTTTAAAGGTTTATATCCTGAACCTAAAGAGTCTGTCAAAATCCAATCAAACCAACACACACCACCAGCGCTAACACCTGACAATATTATTCCTTTCTCATACGCATTTTTAAAAATATTAATTAAATTATAATTTTTCCAAAGTTCTAACATGTAGGCAGTATTTCCCCCTCCAATATAAATTATATGTTTATCAAAAATCCACTGAGAAAAACCAACTTCATTAGATGTAAGGTTAAAATGAGATAAGTCTAAATTTTGATTTTCAAATCTTTTATAAAATAAGTCAATTTTTGTTTTATCATCCTTACTAGCTGTTGCCAAAAAACCAATTTTTTTATTTTTATTAGTAGATTGGTTAATAACAAAATCATCTAACCCTTCATCAGTTTGATGAGTGAATCCACCACCACCTATTGCAATTATTTTTTTTTCTAATTTAGACATTAAATTAATTAAAGTTATAAAATTAATATATAATATTAATCAAAAATAATTCTAATGATTGATGATATAATTAAAAAAATTGCACCAACAGGCGTATTACGTATAGGTGTAAATATGAGCAATTTTTTACTTGTAAATAGCAAAGAAAAGTTGGGAGTTATAGACGGTGTATCACCAGGTATAGGGAAAAAATTGGCAAAAGAGCTAAATATAAATTTTGAAATAGTTCAATTTGCAAATCCTGGTTTATTGGCTGATGCTGTAGACAATAATGAATGGGACATTGGCAACATTGCTTCAGAGAAAGAAAGGGGCAAAACTATAGATTTTAGTGACCCTTATGTGAATATAGATGCCAACTTTCTTTTTAGAGAAGAAGATAACTTTAAAAATAATAATGATATAGATCAGCCAGGTATTAAAATAGGTGTCTTTGAAAGAAGTGCCTATGATCTTTGGCTAACTGAAAACTTTAAAAAAGCAGAATTAATTCGTGTAAATTCCATTGAGAAGTCACATAATTTATTTAAAGAAAATAAAGTTGATATTTTAGCAGGTCTTAAACCTAAGCTTATTGACGAAATGAAAAAAAATAATAATTATGAAATGATTCAAAGTCCTTTTACCTATATTAAACAATCGATAGGTATCAAAAAAGGTAACCCTGAAGTTCTAGATTTTATAAATAAATTTATCTCAAATAACATTAAAGAGGGATACATCAAAAGTTTACTCCAACAACATGATGTACAGGATAAATTAAGTATTCCTAAAATTAATTAATTTCTAATTCCTGCCCATGGTTCAGGTTTTTGAGGTATATCTTTTTTGATACCTCTCACTATTTCACCTTTGGCATCATACATTGGTAATTTACATAGTTCTGCTTTATGAATTTTATTATCTATACACTCTACATCTATCACTGTTCCAGGACCAATTTCTGAATTGTCCAGTAGTACTATCCCAACACCACAAACTTGATAAGGAGACCAAGTACTTGACGTCACTTTACCAACAATTTTTCCATTTAATTTTAAAGACCTTCCTTTTTTTGCAATACCCTCTACAACTCTAATACCCCAACTTCGGCATTCTTTATTTGCATTAAGTAATGCTTTTTTTCCAATAAAATCATCTTTTTCTAAATCAACAAAATGTCCTAACCCTACAGAAAATGGATCCGTTTCAATTGAAAAATCTTGACCAGCAGAAAGTAGTCCTGCCTCTATTCTCCTGCCTCTAAATGCAGGAGTCCCTGTAATAATCATTCCCATTTTCGAACCTTCACCCAGAATTAAATCTCCTAATTTTTCTGAATTGTTTTCGGGTCTAAAATATATTTCCCAACCGAGCTCATTTGTAAATCCAGTACGACTTACTATAACTTTCTCATTAGCCATAGTCACTTCAACCCAATCAAAATAATTCCAAGATTTTGCTATTGGTTCATCAATCAAGTTATCAAGAAGATCCATAGACTTTGGACCTTGTACTTGACTAACAAAAACATTTGGCTCCAGAATTTCTACATCCAACCCTTCAGAATGGGCATTGTACCATGAAAACATTTCACCATCTGCTTGAGCAAACCAATATCGATCTTCATCAATTCTTAAAAGTAATCCATCAGTGATTATTCCACCATTATGATAGCAAGCAAACTGATAAGAACATCTTCCCTTTTTAACTTTTGAAATATCTCTTGGAAAAATTTTTTGTAATAACTTAAGTGCATCTGGTCCTTTAATTTCATAAGGATGTTCTCCGGTATGCCTAAAAATAACTTCCTGTTTTGTTTTCCAATATTGTTCATCTGCAGTAGCATTTGATAATTTTTCAGTTGTTAGTCTTCCAGCATATTGAGAATATTCAGGATCATATGGAAGCTCTTGATATGTTAATGGATGAACGCTTAATGTTCGAGCCATCTCTAGAGGTCTTTCTGTTTCTTGTAATTGAGGCTTGATAGAAAACCTTAAGTTTTTTAAAGATTTATGCATATTTTTTAATAAATTAAATCAGTATTTTTATCCACTAAATATCTTAAATCACCACACCCACATTAGGCTACAACTCTTAATTGTATTGTTGATTATCATTGTTCTAAAATATGTAAGATGTTAGCTTTTAAATAAATAATTAAAGAGAGGAAGAATAATGAAAAACATTTTTAAATTGATATCAGTTGCATTGATATCATCTTTATTTTCTTTTTCAGCTGCCAATGCCTCAAGTGGAGTATTTAAAATTTCACATGACCTTGGATTTGGAAAAGATACAAATCTAGACGCAATTACTAAAGGAAGATTGTTTCAAGTAGTAATTATGACTCAAAACCGTCTAGTAAGAAAAGATCTTAAAGGAGTTACATCAGCAGAACTAGCTACTGATTGGTCAGCTAATGCCGATGCTACAGAATGGACATTTAAACTTAGAAAAGGTGTGAAATTTCACGACGGATCTGACTTTGATGCAGAGGATGTAAAATATTCTTTGATGCGTGTTCAAGATCCTGAAATAGGCTCGCCAGCAAAAAAAAGCATGAGCACAGTAACAGATATTGAAGTTGTAGATGCTCATACTATTAAAATGAAATTAAATACATCTTTTGCAGATTTTCCATTATTGCTTACTGATTACAGATTAAGAATGATTCCATCAGGCTCAGGTGATACTATTGGGCAAACTGGAATTGGTACTGGTCCTTTTATAGTAGATAAATTTGACCCAGAAGGAACAACAGTTCTAAAAGCAAATGCTGATTATTGGGAAGGTGCACCTGGTTTAGCAGAAGTACATGTTATTGCTATTCCTGATGGTGAAGCTAGAGTTCAAGCACTTTTAACTGGTCAGATACACATGAATAGATATGTGCCATTCAGCCAAAAAAAAATCTTTGATGGAAACTCCAAGTTTAATGTTTCAGTTGTACCTACAGGAAACTGGAGAGGAATGGTTATGAGAACTGACACAGCACCATTTGACAATGCAAAAGTAAGAAAAGCTGTTAGATTAGCTGTAGACAGACAAGAACTTGTAGATTTGGTTATGGGAGGAGCTGCTACGGTATCTTGTGATACACCTGTTGCACCATCAGACCAATATCGTCTAAAAATGAAGTGTCCACAGAATATCAAAAAAGCTAAAAAGCTTTTAGCTGAAGCAGGTTATCCAAATGGTATTGATATGGTAATTCATGTTTCTACCAAAGAACCTACATGGCCAACAATAGGAGAAGTTTTGCAGCAGCAATTTGCTGAAGCTGGTATTAAAGCCGAGGTCAAAATGACTCCATCAAAAAGTTATTGGAATGAAACTTGGATGAAAAAACCAGTTGCAATGACTCGTTGGAATGAAAGACCTGCTGATAGTGCATTACATGAAATTTATCATAGTGGAGCAAAATGGAATGAGTCTTATTTCAAAAATCCAGATTTTGATAAAAACTTAGCTGATGCAAGAGGTGAGCTTAAATTTGGCAAAAGAAAAAAAGCTTATCAGAATGCCCAAAAAACATTGTGGGAAGAGTCTGGAACTTTGATCCCTTACCATGTATCTAAATTGATTGTAACTTCTTCTGCAGTCAAAAATTTAGATGAAGTAGAGGTATTTTCTGTGCGTTGGCACAAAGTCAAAATAAAGTAAATTAATCTAGTATTTACAGGCCTTATTTTAAGGCCTGTAAATTTTTCACCTTTAAAATAATTTTTAAATTCTATAAATATTTAAATATGTTTTTTTTAGTAATAAAAAGAATTCTATTAGGTTTAATAACCTTATTTATAGTATCACTAATCACGTTTGCTGGAGTTGAGGTGTTACCTGGTGATGCTTGTACAACTTATCTTGAAAGACAGGCGTTCGGGGAAGCTTTAGAGGCTTGTTATCAAAGACTTGGGCTTAATGTTCCTGCATATGAAAGATATATATCTTGGGCATGGGGAGTTCTACAATGGGATTTTGGATACTCCTTAAGTGGAGAAATGAAGATCAATGAGGTTCTAGGACCAAAAGTTAAAAACTCACTTGTTCTTGCTTCGGCATCCATATTGATTGGGATACCCATTGCTTTATTATTAGGAATTGTAACTGCTTTGTGGAGAGATAGACTTCCAGATATCATTATTTCCACTGTAACAATATTTTCTATGACAATTCCAGAATTTATAAGTGCAACATTATTAATTCTTATTGTTGCTATTTGGCTAGAATGGTTACCTGGAATTGTAATTGTTCCGACTGGCGCAACTATATCCGAATTACTGCCAAATATAATTTTACCAGTCATTGCAATTTCCATGATCATGACAGCTCATATGGCTAGGATGGTCAGATCTAGTGTAATTCAAGTAATGGCAAGTGATTACGTCCAAATGGCAATTTTAAAGGGAGTTCCTTATTGGAAAATGGTATTTAGACACGTTTTACCAAATGCTTTACTGCCAGCAATAAACGTTGTTGCTCTCACAATCGCATGGTTATTAGGTGGCGTTGTAGTTACTGAGGTTGTTTTTAATTACCCTGGCTTAGGGAGATTGGTAATTGAGTCTATCTCAAATAGAGATCTGCCTGTAGTTCAAGCTCTAGCAATTATTCTTGCATCAATTTATGTGGGTATCAATTTGATTGCCGATCTAACAACTTTAATGTTGAACCCTAGATTAAAATCTCTTCAAATAAAAAAGTAAAATGAACAAAAAAAAAGAAAAACAAAAAAATACTTTTGAAAAAATATATGAAGTTATTAAAACTATGGCATCTAAGCCATCAGGTTTAATTGGATTAACAATACTTATTTTCCATGTCATCTTAGCGATTACAAGTCCATTATATGTACCATATGATTATAAAGCTATTGATCCAACATTAATGTTGACCCCACCATCGTCTGAATTTTGGTTTGGTACTGACAGTTTAGGAAGAGATGTTTTCACTAGAACAATTTTAGGGGGGAGAACTGCTCTTACCGTAACTTTTTTTGGATCCTTAATTGCATTATTGTGGGGAGGATCACTTGGAATCTTTTGTGGTCTTGTTGGTGGTAAAATTGACGATGTTGTAATGAGAGTAATTGATGCTTTTTTATCTATTCCATGGATTTTAGCAATGCTTTTAATCGTATCTTTGCTTGGAACAACAACATTGGTATTAATTCCAGCACTTGGTTTTTTTTATGGTAAAGGTATTGTTCGTGTAGCAAGAGCAGCAACCCATGATGTTATAGCTAAAGATTTTATTGTATCTGCTAGAGCCAGAGGTCATAGCAACATGTCTATAATCTGGAATGAAATTTTACCCAATGTAAGAGATGCCATAATGGTTGAAGGAGCTATGAGATGGTCTTGGATGTTACTTGGTTTTAGTTCTTTATCATTTTTAGGTTTTGGGGTAAGCCCACCAACTCCTGATTGGGGTTTAATGATATCAAATGCTAGAGGATTGATGTCTTTTGCTTATTGGGCAGTTTTGGCTCCAATTTTTGGCCTAAGCTCATTAATTATCGGTATCAATTTAACTGCTGACGCATTTGCAAAAGCTTTAGGAATTGACAGATCAACAAAGGCACCTGTTTAAAAATGAAAACCACAGTTCAAAAAATTAATAATTTAACAATTGGATTTCAAAGTCAAAAAGGGGAGCAGATATCTATATTAAAAAATATAAGCACTTCAATTAATCAAGGGGAAACAGTTGGAATTGTTGGCGAGTCTGGATCTGGAAAAAGTACACTTGCGCTTGCTATGATGGGTTATGTGAAACATGGACTTTTTACAATCTCAGGAGAATGCATGTTTCATTCTAATAATTTGCTGGAAATGAAAAACAAAGAATTAGAAAATATAAGAGGTAGAAAAATTGCTATGATACCTCAAAATGCCGGTCAATCACTCACACCAAATTTAAAAATAGGATATCAGATTGATGAAGCATTAAGATTACATACTGATTTAAAGCAAACTGAAAGAGATGAAAAGATTTCTGAATTATTAAATAAAGTAAGACTACCATCACCTGAAACTATGGCTCAAAGGTATCCACATGAATTATCTGGTGGTCAACAACAAAGAGTTGCTGTCGCTATGGCCTTAGCAGGTAGTCCAGAATTATTATTGTTAGATGAACCTACAACAGGTTTAGATGTTACAACTCAAGCCCATGTTTTAGAATTATTAAATTTTATCGCAAAAGACACTGGCACTTCGATGGTATATGTGAGTCATGATCTTGGAGCAATTGCTCAAGTAAGTGATAGAGTTATTGTAATGTATTCTGGTGAAATAGTGTTAGATGGTCCTGTAAGAAGTATACTTAAAAATCCTATACACCCTTATACATTTGGTTTATTAAAATCTATTCCAAAACTTTCTTTACCAGGTCTCCCAAACTCTATGTCTGGAAGTCAGCCTCAGCCTGGATCAATAAAAAAAGGTTGTAGTTTTTTTGAAAGATGTGAGTTCGCTGATGACAATTGTAAATTAAATTCTCCATCACTTGAATTTATAGAAGAACTAAATACAAGTGTTAGATGTTTTAAGCATAATGAACTTTTAAATTTAAATAAAATAGATTCCCAAAATATTAAATCTATTGAAAATAAAATACTAAAAAATGAAATTTTAGATTTATCAGATGTTTCCATTAGTTATGCTAAACAAAAATTTCTAGATCAATTATTGAATAAGATTAATGATACTAATCCTACAGTAAAAGACATTAATATTAATATTAATAAAGGTGAAACTCTTGCACTAGTAGGAGAGTCTGGAAGTGGAAAGTCTACAATTTTAAAATCTATAGCTGGATTGTTAAAAACTAAAGATGGAAATATTAAATTTGGAAAAGATAAGACTTTATCTAATGATTTAAGACAAAGAGATCCTAGTTTTTTAAGAGCTATACAATTAATCTTTCAAAATCCAGATGAGTCTCTAAATCCTAATCACACCGTTGAGGAAATAGTTTCTCAACCCCTTAGGTTGTATTTCGGTTTAAAAGGACAGGAATTAAAGGACAAAATAATTGAAGTTTTAGATAAAGTTAGATTAGGAGAGTTTTATCTCACAAGATATCCAAGACAACTCTCAGGAGGAGAAAAACAAAGAGTTGCAGTTGCAAGAGCTTTTGCTGCAAAACCTGATATCATTTTATGTGATGAAGTGACCTCTGCATTGGATGTTTCTGTTCAAGCTGCGGTATTGAATTTGCTTCAAGAATTAAAAGAAGATTTTGGAACAACATATATCTTTGTTTCTCATGATTTAGCAGTAGTGAGAGCAATCAGTGATAGAGTTGCGGTTCTTTATCAAGGGCGTTTGTGCGAAATTGGACCATCTAACAATGTTTATAAATTTCCTTCACACCCTTATACAGAAGTTCTTTTAGGGGCTGTTTTAGAGCCAGATCCAGATATTAAACCTAAGCTAGTTGCAGAAGACATTGTTGAGGAAAAACCACCAGAAAATGGCTGTTCTTTTCAAGGAAGATGTCCAAGAATACTGGGAGATATTTGTAAAAACGAAGTGCCACCATGGCAAACAGGTGAAAATGGAAACTCAATTAGATGTCATATCAAAATAGAGGATTTAAAAAATCAACAAATTTCTAATTAGGTTAATTTTTTTGTTACATCAGATAGTAAATTTAACTATAAAAGTTTTTTATGAAAATAAATAATGTAGTTGTTATTGGCTCTGGCACTATGGGTAGTGGGATTGCAGCACAATTATGTAATGCAAATATACCGGTAACTTTATTAGATTTAAAAACAGAGATTAGCCAAAAAGCTAAAGAGAGAATTGAAAAATCAAGACCTCCATTATTAATTGATAAATCAAAAATTCATGGAATTAAAGTTGGAAATATTTCAGATGATTTTAAAGTTGTATCTGAAGCGGATTGGATTGTTGAAGCAGTTGTTGAGCGAATAGACATAAAACATGAAATTTACGATAAAATATTTAAAGAAAGAAAAAAAGACTCAATTGTTTCATCAAATACTTCCTCAATACCGATTAGTGTTCTTTCAGAAAAAATGACAGAGGTAGACAAAAAAGATTTTTGTATTACGCATTTTTTTAATCCTGTCAGATATATGGATCTACTTGAAATTGTAAAAAATGAAAAAACTGATTTGGATAAAATAAATCAATTACAAAAATTTTGTGAAGTTGATTTAGGCAAAGGTGCAATTGTATGTAATGATACACCTGGCTTTTTAGGAAATAGAATAGGAGTTTATGCAATGCAAGTTGCAATGACTGAGGCTTTTAAAATGAAACTATCCATAGAGGAAGCTGACGCTGTTTTTGGAAGACCCATGGGAATACCTAAAACAGGAGTGTTTGGATTATACGATTTAATTGGAATTGACCTTATGGCCGATGTATTAAAAAGTTTCATAAAGGAATTACCTGAAATTGATGATTTTCAAATAGTAGCAAAAGAAATACCTCTAATAAAAAAACTTATTGAAACAGGGTACACTGGCAGAAAAGGTAAAGGTGGATTTTACAGGATGAACAAGGATGGAAATAAAAAAATTCTTGAAGCAATAAATTTAGAAACAGGTGAATATTTTCCAACAAAAAAAATAGATATTAAGTCTGAAAAAGTGGATTTATTAAAATTAATAAATCGAGAAGACAAATATGGAGATTACGCATGGGCTGTAATTTCAAAAATAATTAAATATGCATCATCACTTGTTCCTGGGATAACTGACAAATTTAATGATATTGATGAAGCAATGCGTCTTGGTTTTAATTGGTCACGAGGACCATTTGAAATGCTAAAAGAAATTGGTGTAAGTAATTTTTTTGAAAAAATAGATAATTTTGAAAATAATAAATTTTTAGAGGATTTATCTAACACAAAAGATGAAAATTTTTATGGTGAGAGACAAAAATATACTGAAATAGAGACACTTGGAAAAATTAAATCAAAAGCTCTAAAGCTAGACAAAAATAATTCAGCCGAAATTTATAGATTTAAAGATTTTAATATTGTTGAATTTACTACAAAAGCCAATGCTCTAGACTACGACTCTATGGATTCTTTAAAGAATGCCACCGATAAACCTTTAATAATTATAAATGAAAGTATGCAGTTTTCAGCAGGAGTAAATCTAACTTATACTATGAATTTTGCAGATAAAGGAGATTATCAATCTATTGAAAAATTTGTGAAATATTTTCAAGAAACATGCAAAGAACTTAAATATTCAAAATATCCTGTCGTTTCAGCTCCGTCAGGATTAACTTTGGGTGGAGGATTTGAAGTACTTGTTCAAAGTAATTTCGTTGCATCACATACTAACATTGTTGTTGGACTTGTTGAAACTATGGTGGGATTAGTTCCTGCAGGTGGTGGATGCAAAGAAATGTTATGGAGATGGTCACAGACTGAGGAGGCAAAGAAAGACCCAGATTATGCTCCGCTTAAAGTTTTTGATATAATTGGATATGGTAAAACCGCAACATCGCCGGTAGAAGCAGAACCACTGAAATATTTAATGCCAGAAGATAAAAAAATTATGAGTAGAAATAGTTTATTGCAAGTTTCAAGATCAATTCTTGATGAAAATAAAGATTTTTCTTCTCCAGTAGAGGCGAACTTCAAACTATCTGGAAAACCTCTAAAAGATAAAATGGTTAAGTTACTTGAAAAATTATATAATGATAAAATTATATTAGATCATGGAATGCGTGTTGGAACAGAGCTTGCAAATATTTTAAGTGGAGGTGAAACTACAATAGATAAAATTTTATCTGAAGATGATTTGTATAAATTAGAATTAGACTCATTTATGAGATTAATTGAAACTAAAGAAACTCAGGAGAGAATAAAGCACACTTTATCAACTGGAAAGCCGTTAGTTAATTAGATCTTAAAATTCTTAAAGTATTTATATAATCAGGTCTTAAAACGTAAATACCTTTATTACCAATTTTAATCTTACTTAAAATATCTAGGCCATAAATCACTTTCCCAATAGGAGTATACTCTCCTTGATAAATAGGAATTTCTTTTAAGGTAATAAAGAACTCGCTATCCTCAGTATCAAACTTAGTAGATCGAGCAAGACCTACGCTACCTGCGATAAATTTAAATTCATCACTTATTTCAGATTTTAATATTCCTAGACCAGATTTTCCACTACCTATTTTCGAATAATCAAGGTTATTAATATTTCCAAATTCAATATCTCCAGCTTGAACAAAAGTTTTTTCAACTACTTTATAAAATGCAGATCCATCATATTTTTTATTTTCAATCAAATTTTTAAATCTTTTGACTGATTTGGGAGATATATCAGGAAATAATTCAATAATTACATCTCCACATTCAATATTCATTACAACAACATTTTCTGGATTAGAAAAATTTATTATATCTAAATTTACCTTTTCTACAAAAAGACATTTATTTTTTAATATATAAAAAGAAGAAAAAGTAAAAATAGAAAGAACAACTAAAAAGATAAACAGAACCTTCTCAGATTTAGATGCTTTTATTGCCTTAATCATAAAATATTTTTATCTATTTTTAAAATTCCCAACTTAATAAAAGTTACTTTTTTTTCTAAAATCTTGTCCTTTTTAATTAATGTCTCTATATTTGTTTTATCCGTCATCAAAAAAGAGAAGATTTCTGCCATATCTTCAGATGCAATAGATTTTGAATATTCAGTTAAAAAACCGTTAGTATCATTATATAAATCTAAGTTTAATCGATCTGAACAAGTTGAGCATTCAGCATATTTGAAATTAACATCATTAAAAGAGGAAAAACGACTTTCATCGAAAATTTCCATATTACTTTTTTGAATCATATGGAAAATTTCGTGATGTATCATTCTTTCAAAATATTTTGCATTAAAATTGATATCTAATATTAAGGTTCTTTTTTCAGTATCTGGAATTCCTCCAGTATTAACTTCTGAAATAAACAAGTCTTCACAAAGAATGATATATTTTAGACTGATTTTGTTTAAGAAAGCAGAATTATAAAAATTAATATTTTTTTGAATTATTGGAAATTGATTACTTAAGTTTTTTGGATGGGATTTATTACAGGAAATATTATCATTTACACCAATTTTAAAATTTTTTTTTGAATTTAGGTAACGAATATTATTATCATTTTTAAACTTATAAACTTCAAGATTTGGAATTTTTAAAAGATTATAGATTTCATCAGCATTTACATGTGTTATTTGAAAAAATATAATAATTAAAAATAAAATTTTCATTAGTTTAGTATAGACGTTTTAGATAAGATCATATTATCTTAGATAATTATAAAATGAAAAAAGAAAAAAATAAGAATCCCATACAACCAGTAAGTGGAACTAAAGTTCCAAGATTTGCTGGTCCAAGTACGTTTGCAAGACTTCCTGAATTAAGAGATGTTGAAAGTTGTGATGTGGCGATAGTAGGTATACCATTTGATGCTGGAACTAGTTACCGACCTGGTGCAAGATTTGGACCACAAAGTATTAGACAAGCGTCTAGACATTTAAGAACTAATTATCACCCAAGTTATGATGTTGAACCTTTTAAAATTCAACAAGTGGCAGATGCAGGAGATATCTCATGTAATCCTTTTAGTATTGATGAAGCTATAAAACAAATTGAAGTAGGTGCCACTGAATTGTTAAATAAAGTTGGTGGTATTATTAGTCTTGGCGGTGATCACACAATTGCTGTACCATTGTTGAGAGCAATTAATAAAAAAAATAAAGGTCCAGTATCTTTAGTACATTTTGATGCTCATTTAGATACTTGGGATACTTATTTTGGAGCGCCTTATACTCATGGAACTCCATTTAGAAGAGCTAGAGAAGAAGGATTATTTTTAGATGATGCCTCAATGCATGTAGGAATTAGAGGGCCACTTTACAGTAGAGATGATATTAAAAACGATGAAAGTTTTGGTTTCAAAATAATTCATTGTGATGAATTCCAAACTGAGGGAACTGATAAAATAGCTGAAAGAATAAAAAAAAGAGTAGGTAATAATCCTTTATACCTTTCAATTGATATAGATGTACTAGATCCAGCTTTTGCTCCAGGTACTGGTACTCCTGAAATAGCAGGTATGACAACCAGGGAGATGGTAAATGTTTTAAGAGGATTATCAGGTTTAAATCTTGTATCTGCAGATGTTGTTGAGGTTTCTCCTGCATACGATCATGCTGAAGTAACATCATTGGCAGCAGCAACCATAGTGTATGAATTAACTAATTTGTTTGCAAAAACATAAGGAAAGGATAGTTTTTTAATATGTTAGAAAAAAGAAGCTTTTACATTAATGGTTCATGGGTTGATCCAAAAGAACAAAAAGATATTGAAGTTATAAATCCAGCTACTGAAAAAGTTTGTGCTGTAATATCATCAGGTAGCAAAGCTGATGTTAATGATGCTGTGTTAGCTGCTAAAGAGGCTTTTAAAACTTGGGGATATTCTACTAAAGAAGAAAGAATTGCTCTTTTAGAAACTTTTTACACTTTATATAAAAAAAGATGGAACGATATTACTGATGCAATAATACAAGAGATGGGAGCTCCAAAAGACTTTGCATCAAAACTTCAAACCGGGACCGGAGCAAGTCACACGAAATCATTCATTAGATACTTAAAAGAATTTGAATTTGAAAAACCTTTAGGAGATCATGCGAAAAATCAAAGATTATTATATGAACCAAAAGGGGTATGCGCCTTAATAACACCGTGGAACTGGCCAATGAATCAGGTTTGTCTTAAAGTTATTCCAGCTTTAGCATCTGGATGCACAATGATATTAAAACCATCAGAATTAGCACCGCTTTCAGCAATGGTGCTTGCAGAATTAATTGATGAAGCAAAATTTCCAAAAGGTGTTTTTAATTTAGTGAATGGAGACGGGGGGACAACTGGAGACGCATTAACAAGTCATCCAGACGTAAACATGATTTCCTTTACAGGCTCAACAAGAGCAGGTGCTCTTATATCTCAAAATGCAGCAAAAGATTTTAAAAGAGTAAGCTTAGAATTAGGTGGCAAAGGAGCAAATATTATTTTTAAAGATGCTGATAAAGAAGCAGTTGAGAGGGGTGCTTTAAGATGTTTTAGAAATTCTGGACAATCCTGTAATGCTCCTACAAGAATGTTAGTTGAAAAATCTATCTATGATGAAGCAATAGAAAGATTAAAAAAATATGCAAATGAATTTAAAGTGGATGATCCAAATAAAGAAGGAGAACATATTGGTCCTGTAATTTCTGATACTCAATTTAATAAAATTCAGAGCTTAATACAGAAAGGTATTGACGAAGGAGCAAAATTAGTTGCTGGTGGACCAGGAAAACCAGAAGGGTTGTCTAATGGTTATTATGTAAAACCAACAGTGTTCGCTGATGTTAATAATAATATGGAAATTGCTAGAACAGAAATTTTTGGTCCTGTTTTATCTGTCATCCCATTTGATAGTGAAGAGGAAGCAATAGAAATTGCTAATGATACAGACTATGGTTTAACCAATTATATTCAAAGCCAAGATCCTGAAAAAGTTAAAAGACTTGCAAGAAAACTTAGATCTGGAATGGTTGATGTTAATGGTGCAGGAATAGCAGTAGATGCTCCTTTCGGAGGATTTAAACATTCTGGAATTGGAAGAGAAGCTGGAAAAGAGGGATTACTTGAATTTTTGGAAGTTAAATCAGTTGGTGGTTGGAATTAATTAAAAGAAGATTTGTCTTTAATTCCATTGAGTAATTTTAAACATTTCTTTAATTCATCTAGGATAATATATTCATCAATCTTATGAGCTTGTTCAATTGATCCTGGTCCACAAACGACTGTGCTTATTCCAATTTCTTGAAACAATCCTGCCTCAGTTCCAAATGATACAACTTGTCTAGAATTATCTCCTGTTAAACTTGAAATCAATTCACATGCATCTGATTTTGCCTCTCTATCAAAGCCAATAATCTCACCTATAATTTTTTTCTTTATAGATGAGTTAGGATAAATTTTTATCATCTCTGGTAGTAAAATTTCATTTGCATACTTATCTAATTCTTTATTTAAAAAAATAGCATCCTCTTTGACCACAGGTCTTGTTTCCCAATTAACGTGACATTTGTCTGCAATTACATTATGTGCAATTCCACCAAATATCCCTCCTATAGATAAAGTTGAATGAGGAGGATCAAAAATTGAATCTTTCGGTGCTCTTTCTACAAGTCTTTCTCTTAACTCAATTAATTTATTAACGTACCTTGAAGCATATTCAACTGCACTAACACCTTTATTAGGAGCAGAGCTGTGACCTGCTAGACCCTCAAAATATGTGGTGTACTCATAACATCCTTTATGGGCATCAATAATTTTCATATTTGTTGGCTCACCAATAATACAAATCCCATCTGTAATATTTCTTTTTTTTAATTCTTCAATAAGTATAGGTGCTCCTTGGCAAGCAGTTTCTTCGTCAAAAGTAAATGAGAAATGAATATCTCTATCAAGATTTGTTTCTGAATAAATTGGAGCGAATGCTAGAGTACATGCAATGAAACCTTTCATGTCACAAGATCCTCTTCCATACAATTTATTATTTTTAATTGTTGCGATAAAAGGATCTGTTGACCATCCTTTAGAAACTGGAACAACATCGGTATGTCCTGAAAAAATTATAGGTTTTTTATTACTGGGATTTTTTGCTTTGATTGTTGAAAACAAATTTACTCTTTTTTTATCATCATCAAACGTTCTAAAAGAGCTTGCACCAATTTTTTTTAAAATATCATCACAATAATCTATAAGTGAATTATTATCCTCTCCAGAAATTGTCTTGAAACTAATTAAGTCAGTTAATATTTTAACTGAGTTTTTGAACAAATGTTCTGAATTATTTTCTGTACTCATATTTAACATTCATTATATATTAAATATATGAAAGAACAAATTACCTACGATATTTTTGATAAAGTTGATATAAGAATTGGAACTGTAGTTTCAGTGAAAAAAAATGAAAAAGCAAGGAAACCATCATTAGTTGTTGAGGTAGATTTTGGAGATGAAATAGGAATTAAACAATCATCTGCTCAAATTACGCATTATTATAATGAAGAAAATCTTAAGGGAAAACAAGTTATAGGGGTTTGTAATTTTCCTGAAAAAAATATTGCAGGGATAGTTTCACAGGTATTAATTTTAGGATCGATTGATAAAGAAGGAAAAGTAATATTAGTACATCCATCTCAAAAGTCTGAGAATGGATTACCTGTAGCATAACAATGCATCCAGAAATCTTATCCATTATATTATTTGGAATAGTTGCCGCTTACACACCAGGACCGAATAATTTCGTAGCATTTTACTCTGGATTTAATTTTGGAATTAAAAGAACTCTTCCCCATATATTTGGAGTTACATTTGGTTTTCCATTTCTTTTATTATGTATGGCTTTAGGATTGATTAATGTATTTAAACTTTATCCTTTAATTCAAGAAATTTTAAAATATTTAGGAACACTATTTTTAATTTATTTAGCGTATAAAATCTCATTTTCAGGATCTGTAAGTGGAGAAAATAAAAATAAAAATCCTGTAAAATTTATTGAAACTTTCATTTTTCAGTTCTTAAATCCAAAAGGTGTAATTGCATCAGTAATTGTTGTTTCAACATACATTGATACAGGTGAGAATTTTGTTAACTATACGACTCAAATAATAATATTAGCTTTCATTGTTTCGGTCACAAGTATCACTCTGTGGACATTGATGGGTAGATTTTTGAGGAAATTTGCGACAAATCAGAAATTTATTAATTATTTTAATTATGCTATGTCACTGCTTCTTTTATTAAGCATAATAAGTTTTTATTTATAATATGACACCCGGAAACAAAGATTCTTACAAATCAATTAAAAAAATTTTAATAGATGGTATTGAGTACAAATATTATTCTTTAATTGAAGCTGAAAAAAATGGTTTAGAGGGAATATCTAAATTACCAAAATCTTTAAAAGTATTACTTGAAAATTTACTAAGATATGAAGATGAATTAAGCGTTACTAAAACTCAAATAGAAGCTTTAAAGGAATGGTTAAAAACAAAAAAATCTAAAACTGAAATAGCTTACAGACCAGCTAGAGTTCTACTACAGGATTATACTGGAATTCCAGCTGTTGCTGATCTGGCGGCAATGAGAGAAGCTGTAAAAGATAAGAATAAAGATCCAAATACAATAAATCCACTATCTTCTGTTGATCTTGTAATTGATCATTCAGTTCAAGTTGATCAATCTGCAAAAGCAGACTCTTTTGAAAATAATGTTGATATAGAATTTGAGAGAAATGCTGAGAGATATGCGTTTTTAAAATGGGGGCAACAAGCTTTTAATAATTTTAGAATAGTGCCACCAGGAACTGGAATTTGTCATCAAGTAAATTTAGAATATTTATCTAAAGTAGTTTGGTCAGAGGAATTTAATGGTGATAAATATCTTTTTCCAGATACTTTAGTTGGCACAGATAGTCATACAACTATGGTTAATGGACTCTCTGTTTTAGGTTGGGGTGTTGGTGGAATTGAAGCAGAAGCTGGGATGTTAGGTCAACCAATATCAATGTTAATACCGGAAGTGATTGGTTTTGAAGTTAAAAATAAAATGCCTGAAGGCACCACTGCAACTGATTTAGTTTTAACAGTTGTTAAAATGTTAAGAGATAAAGGTGTAGTTGGAAAATTTGTAGAATTTTATGGAGAGGGATTAAAAAATTTAACTCTTGCAGATAGAGCAACTATAGCAAACATGGCTCCTGAATATGGTGCCACGTGTGGTTTTTTTCCAATAGATGATGAAACTCTAAAGTATTTAAAATTTTCAGGAAGAGATCAACATACTGTTGAAATAGTAGAAAATTATGCAAAAGAGCAAGGCTTATGGGCAAGCACTAATATAGAATTTACAGACACAATCACACTAGATATGTCTACGATTGTACCCACCATTTCAGGCCCTAAAAGACCACAAGATAAAGTTTTGTTAACAGATGCACCAAACTCTTTTAAAAAAGTCTTAGAGGAAGCAACTAATAAGAAAGAAAAATCAATTGCAAAAGTATCTAAATCTGAATTTGAAATAAAAGATGGTTCTATACTTATTGCAGCAATAACATCTTGCACAAATACCTCTAACCCAAATGTTTTAATTGGTGCAGGATTATTAGCAAAAAAAGCAGTTGAGTTTGGGTTAGAAGTTAAGCCTTGGGTCAAAACTTCCTTAGCTCCAGGATCACAAGTAGTTACAGATTATTTGGCGAAGGCAGGTTTAAATACTTATTTAGATAAATTAGGTTTTAATTTAGTTGGTTATGGATGTACTACCTGTATTGGAAATTCAGGACCTTTAGCTGATAATATTGTTGATGCTATCGAAAAAGAGAATATTTATGCGGTATCTGTTTTATCTGGTAATAGAAATTTTGAGGGAAGAATTTCTCCACATATCAAAGCAAATTATTTAGCATCACCTCCTTTGGTGGTTGCTTACGCATTAGCAGGTCACATGGAATTTGATTTATACAAAGATCCCTTAGGAAATGATAAAGATGGAAATGATATTTATTTAAAAGATATATGGCCTTCAAATGATGAAATTGAAAACACTTTAAAACAATCTTTAAATGCAGAGATGTTTATTAATAGATATTCAAATGTTTCTGGTGGACCAAGTCAATGGCAAAAAATTAAAACAGATCGTAGCAGTATTTACAATTGGGACAAAGGTTCTACCTATGTAAAAAAACCACCATTTTTTGACTCTTTACCGGATGAGCCAGAGGGGTTTAAAGAAATAAAAGATGCAAGACCTTTGCTTATATTGGGAGATATGGTTACAACAGACCACATTTCTCCAGCAGGAAGCATTCAAAAAGATAGTCCAACAGGAGAGTATTTCATGAAGCATCAAATCTTACCTAAAGATTATAATTCATACGGATCAAGAAGAGGAAACCACGAAGTTATGATGAGGGGAACTTTTGCTAACATCAGGATAAGAAATGAAATGGCTCCTGGAACAGAAGGTGGATTTACAAAATTATATCCTGAAGAAAAAGTTTTATCAGTTTATGATGCAGTAGTGGAATATAAAAAAAGAGGTACTGATTTAGTTGTAATTGGTGGCAAAGAATATGGTACCGGCTCTTCAAGGGATTGGGCCGCTAAAGGAACAAAGTTGTTAGGAATTAAAGCAGTTATTGCAGAAAGCTTTGAAAGAATTCATAGATCTAATTTAATTGGCATGGGTGTTTTACCCTTACAATTTGTAAATGAAGTTAATAGAAAAAATTTAAATTTAGTTGGTTCAGAATTAATAAGTATTATTGATATTGAAAAAGGAGTTAATCCATCAGATGAGGTGACGGTAGAGATCAAATATGCATCAGGTGAAATAAAAAAAGTTAAAACTTTATGCAGAATAGATACTAAAAATGAACTGGAATATTATAAAAACGGTGGAATACTTCAGTATGTTTTAAGGAATATGATTTAATATGGACGAAGAAGTATCAATTATAAATACTAATACTAGAAATGAAAAAATTAAAAATTTTTTTGTTAATAATAAAAATAAAATAATTTTTGGAGCTATTATATTATTAATAATAATAATTAGTGCTTATGGTTTTGATAGCTATAAATTGAATAAAAAAAAACAAATATCTGATAATTTTAACTCAATTACGATTGAATATGAAAAAAATAATAAAGATCAGACAGTTAAAGAATTAACACAAATAATAGAAGAAAAGGATCCAACATATTCTCCATTATCTTTATATTTCTTAATTGACAATAAGCTCATTGAAGATGAAAAACAGATAAATGAATATTTTGATGTTTTAATCAATCAAACTTCATTGAATAATGAAATAAAAAATTTAGTAATTTACAAAAAAGCATTATTTAATGCAGATAAATCCTCTGAGGGTGATTTATTAAACATGTTAAATCCACTTATTAACTCAAAAAGTGTATGGAAATCACATGCTTTATATTTGATGGCAGAGTATTTTTACGCAAAAGATCAAAATCAAAAAGCTAAAGAATTTTTCAATCAAATAATCAGTTTAGAAAATTCAAATTCAGATATAAAGTTAAAGGCACAAAAAAGACTGAATAGAGATTTGAGTGATTAGATTAATTCTATTATTAATTGCGTTTATTTTCATAAATAATTGTTCATTAAATGAGAATTCCAGAATATGGACAGAGAATGACAATGATCTATCCACAAAACCAAATATAAAAAAAGTATTTGCGAAAGATGAGTTAATTGAGATTGAATTCAATCAAGATCTAAAATTAGATCTCTCAAAAATGAAAACAAAAAAAAAAATAATTGAAAATTTAAATAATCCAGGATCACAATCTTTTTCAGGTGAGTTGAATAAATTTGCAACTTATAAATTTTCAAAATTAGAAGAAATCAATCAGTTAAATTTTAAGCCTATTTTTTTACCTAATGGACTTATTTTTTTTGACAAAAAAGGTTCAATCATTAGATATGATGAAAATCAAAAAGTATTATGGAAAAAAAATCATTATTCAAAATCAGAAAAAAAATTACATCCAAAATTAAATTTCATTTTACATAAAAATAATATCTTGGTTAGTGATAGTATAGCAAAATATTATTCTGTAAATTTAGAAACAGGTGATCTTAATTGGTCTAAAAATAATGTTTATCCATTTAACTCGGAAATCAAAAAATATAAAAATAAATTTTTTGTGGTTGATTATAAGAATACATTAAGATGTTATTTTATAGAGGATGGATCTGAGTGCTGGAATTTACAAACCGAAGAATCTTTTACAGTATCAAATTCAAAATTTTCTCTATTAATTGTTGATGAAATGATTATTTTTAATAATTCAATTGGAGATATTACGGCTGTAAATTATGAAAACGGAATGATTGCTTGGCAACTACCAACACAAAGTAGTAATATTATCAACGAAACTTACAATTTTAAAACATCAAAACTTATTTCCGATGGTAATTCTATTTATATTTCAAATAACAAAAATGAGTTTTACTCTATTGATGCTAAAACAGGAAATCTCAATTGGAAGAACGAAATTAATTCCAATGTTACTCCAATAATAACTGGGAATTTAATTATCTCGATATCTAATGAAGGTTTTATGAATGTCGTAGATAAAGATAAGGGAAACATTATTAGAATAACAGATTTTTTTATTAACTATAAAAAGAAAAAAAGAAAAGAAATTTATCCAGTTGGATTTGCTATAGGAAATAAAAATCTTTATTTAACAAACACGGATGGAAAAATGATTGTAGGTGATCTAAAAAGTGGTGATATTATTAATATTGAAAAAGTTTCCTCTAACTTTGTTTCGAAACCATTTATATTTAATAACAGTTTATTTCTGATTAGAAATGGATCTATTGTTCAGTATAATTAAATATGTTTTTAAAAATCTTAGATAAGTTAGGAAGAAAAAAAGTTGTACTAGATAGAGGGCCATCCCATCCCAAATTTCATGAAGCAAAACCTTGGATGAACAGGTACTATATCTTAATGAGGTACCGTCCTAGATGGTTTCCATTTAACATCTTAATTCATGAAATGTTAGCAGATGACCACGGAGAAGGTGTCCATAATCATACTTTCCCTTATATAACAATAGTTTTACGTGGCGGATATTGGGAAACATTGAGTACGGGTAAATTTTGGAGAGCTCCTGGCTACATTGGTTTTAGATCAGCAAATAACCTTCACAGAGTAGATCTTAAGCCAGGCACAAGACCTTTAACTATATTTATATCTGGACCATTTGGATTACGCAAAGGACCAAGATCAGAATATGGTATTGATTTTAAAACAAAGAAATGAATTTTAAAAATCTTTTTCAAAATTTTTGTAAAAAAAACAATTTAGAAATAAATTCTTATCAATTAGTAATTATAGATGAACTTGAAAGTTTTTATAAATTAAACTTTAATAAATCAATTTTAAATAAATTTTTCTTAAAAAATAATTCAAAAATAGCTTTTTATTTACACGGTGGTGTTGGTGTTGGAAAAACTATGATCCTAAATTTTTTTTTTGATATAGTAGAACAAAAAAAATTAAGACAACACTTTAATGAATTTATGCTCAGCTTTCATAATTTTGCACATGAAAGAAAAGCAAAAAATGAGGAAAATGTAATTAATGAATTTGTAAAAAATTTAAAATCACAAACTAAATTGATTTACTTTGATGAGTTTCAAGTAACTAATATTGTTGATGCAATGATTCTTGGAAAATTATTTGAGCAAATATTTAAAGAAGACATTAAAATAATTTTTACTTCGAATACAAAAATATCTGAACTTTATAAAGATGGTCTTCAAAGAGATCAGTTTAAACCTTTTATAAAAATTATGGAGGAACAATCTACTGAAATTGAACTTAAAATAGAGGATGATTACAGAAAATCAAATGATAACCAAAAACAGAGATATTTTTATCCATTAAATCAAGAGACCAATTTTAGAATAAACAAATTTTTCAGAACTATCACAAAAAATAAAAATCATTTATCTAAAACAATTAACGTAAAGGGGAGAGATTTTAAAATAGAAAATTTTTATGAAGGAGTAGCTAGATTTAGTTTTGATGATTTATGTAATAAAAATCTTGGCGCAGAAGATTATTTAGAAATAATTAAAAATTGCAAATTTATTACTCTTGATAGTATACCACAATTTAATGATATTAATTCAAATCAACAACAACGTTTTATAACTTTAATAGATGTCATATATGACAAAAATATTCCTTTAGCCGTTACTGCTGATCAAAATATAGATCAATTTACTTCATCAAGATTATTAGAAAATTCATTTAAACGAACTATCAGTCGATTATATGAGTTGACATCTATAGAAAAGAATTAATGAAGCAAGAGTTCTTTAATCTTAAAATAAGTACTACTGGTCAAAGGTTGTATGAATTCACTGATAAGACAATTCAGTGGATTAACAATAATAAATTTAAAAATGGGATGCTTAATTTAAGTATTCAACACACTAGCGCATCTTTAATTGTTCAAGAAAATGCTGATCCAGATGTTCAAAAAGATTTAATAAATTATTTTGATAAACTCGTACCTATGAACAATAAATTGTACGTACATACCACTGAGGGTAAAGACGATATGCCCGCTCATATAAAATCTGCATTAACCAATAATCAAATCTCTCTTAGTATTAAAGATAATGAATTATTACTTGGTACTTGGCAGGGTTTATATTTATTTGAGCATCGTTTAGAGCAACAAAATAGAACAATTATTCACCATTTTATTGGTGAATAGACATTTATTTCTTAAGTGACTGAAAAGCTTCTAAAGCAGCAGCTCTTGCTTTTTCGTGTATTACTATAGGTTTAGGATAATCTTTACCAATTATAGTTTTAATAGCTTCTTGGTATTTAATTTCCATTTCCCAAGGTTTATGAATAAATTTATTAGGCACTTTATTTAACTCAGGTACCCATTTCTTCACATATAGTCCTTCTTTATCAAATTTTTCTCCCTGCAAAATCGGATTAAATATTCTAAAGTATGGCGCAGCATCAGCTCCACAACCAGCAACCCATTGCCATTGTGCTACATTATTTGCTTTATTAAAATCTAATAAACAATTTCTGAAATGCTTTTCACCCTCTGTCCAATTTATTCTTAAATGTTTAACTAGAAAGGAACCAACTACCATTCTAATTCTGTTATGCATCCATCCTGTTTTATATAATTCTCTCATCCCAGCATCAACAATAGGATATCCCGTCATACCTGATTTCCACGCTCTTAAGAACTTTTCATTTTTTACCCAAGGAAATCTATCAAATTCTTTTCGATAATTTCCTTTTAAAAATTCTGGAAAATAATTAATTAGACTATGTGCAAACTCACGCCAACCTAGTTCATTGATATATTTTCTGTATCCTGTTCCTTTAGATTTAATTTCATTACATTTTTGCCAAATAGTACTTACATGAATTTGACCATGTTTAATGTAAGGAGATAATTTTGACGTACCTTCGATTGATGGATAGTCTCTAGCTGTTCCATAATCTTTTATTCTCTTATCGATTAAATCATTTAGAATTTTTTTAGAGTCATTTTCAGAAACTTTCCAGTATTCTTCAAATTTTTTATACCAATTACTTTTAGGTAAAATGTTTTTTGGTTCAATACTATTCTTAAAAAACAAGATTGACTTTGATTTCTTTTTAACGATATAATTTTTACTTTGTGGTAAACTTAAATATTTTTGTTCAGCGTTTCGCCAGAATGGAGTAAATACTTTAAAAGGTGTTCCATCATTTTTAGTTACTTCTTGGAATTCATTTAAAATATTCCCTTTAAAATATTTAAACTCTATATCGTTTTTTAAAAAAGTATCTCTTATTTGTTTACCTTTGGCAATTACATCTGGCTCATATATTTTATTCCAATAAACTGAAAAATTATCCTTTTTTTTTATTTTTGAAAGTACATCTAGCTCATCTCCTTCTAATATTTGGAGATTAATTTTATATTTAGATAATTCTAACTTAAAAACCTCTAAAGATTTATAAAGCCACCATTTTTGTGCTTCACGTTTTTTATCAAAATCTACTTTATTATAAATGAATAGAGCAATGACACTTTCATGATTTTGACTGGCGTAAGAAAGTGCGGGATTTTTTTCAATTCTAAAATCTTCCCTTAGCCAGAATATTGCGTTTTTTGTCATAGATGTTTTATTTTCTGCCTTTAGATAGCAGTTGTTTGTAAAGCTTTACATCTGCATTACCTTCGCAGCCAATTATTAAGACATTAGATTTTTCATTTAGTTCAATTAGTTTCTTGGTTTTGGAGTCGTTGCAAACGCTTATTAGACTTATAATACCTGGCGTAGAACACTCTCCTCCTATAATTGAATTTTTACTTAACTTTTTGTCTTTTAATAGAGCCACTGTTTTAGCAACATTTCTATCACTTACCGATACACAATAATTGCTTGCTTTTTTTAAAATTTGCCAAGGAATATAAGACATTTCATTACACGACATTCCGCCCATGATACTTTCTTTTTTAATCTTAATTTTTTTTAGTTTACGGCTCTTAATACTTTGGAGTACACAATCTGCTCTATCGGGTTCAACAATTATAATTTTTGGAATTCTTTTAAAATATTTCGCAACACCAGCGACTACGCCAGCAGCCATGCCTCCTACGCCAGCTTGTAAAAAAATATGAGTTATATATTGATTAGTTTGTTTTGATATCTCTTTAATCATTAAGGAATACCCTGCCATTGTAAGCTGTGGAACTAGTTTATAATTTTTTGTTGAAACATCTTGGACAATTTTCCAACTGTTTTTCTTTGATAATTTTTTACACTCATTTAGTGAGCTCTCGTAGTCTCCTTTAACTCTTATCACTTCAGCACCAAATTTCTTAATTTCATTAACTCTTGTTTCACTAACATATTGACTAACAAATATTTTACACTTTAAACCTAATCTTTTAGAACCCCATGCAACTGATCTACCATGGTTGCCCGCAGTAGCTGACGATATAATTATATTTTTTTTTCCTTTAGAAATTTTCTCAACAGCATAAGCCCCACCTAAAGCTTTAAAAGATTTTAAATGAAATCTCTTTGACTCATCTTTATAAAAAACATTTTTTAGTTTTAAATTTTTTTTTAATTTATTAAGTGATAGTAAAGGAGTAACTTTATAATTTTTCCAACTGGAAACTGATTTATAAGCGTTACCAAGTAATTTCGATGAGACAAATTTTAGAACATAACTTCTGTTAAAAATATAATCTTTATTAGATAAAAATTTTGTAAACTTCCAATGTCTAATACTTTTAGAACTTGTCACTTTAACAATCTAAAGTGTTCTGTCTTTCCCATTTAGTTATAGGTTTTGACTTATCAAATTTTTCTTTACTATTAAATTCTTTTAATTCAATTTTCTTTAATTTAACATAACTATCGATAACATTTTTTCCGAAAGCTTCATTTATTACTTTGTTGTCAGTAATTTTATTAAGAGATTCCCCAAGTTCATTTGGTAATTTTGAAAGATTGGGATATTTATCTGATTCTTCATACATATTGCAATGAAGAGGTTTTCCTGGGTTAATTTTTTTATTTAAACCTTCTATACCAGCGGCTAACACTCCTGCTTGAAGTAAATATGGATTGACTGATCCGTCCATTAACCTTAACTCAAACCTTCCTGGATCGGGTATTCTAATCATATGTGTTCTATTATTCCCTGTGTAAGAAATACTGCTTGGAGACCATGTTGCGCCAGATTTTGTTGGAGGTGCATTTATTCTTCTATAACTATTAATTGTTGGATTAAAAAAAGCTGATAATGACGATGCGTTTTTCATAACTCCACCTAAAAAATTATAAGCTATTTTACTTAAACCTAGTTTATCTGATTTGTCTAAAAATTTATTTTTATTACCTTCCCAAACAGATATATGGGCATGACATCCATTTCCTGTTAAATTTTCAAATGGTTTTGGCATAAATGTAGCTCTTAGCCCATGTTTTTCAGCCAATGTTTTCACCATATACTTAAAAAAAGTCTGTCTATCGGCTGTTTTCAAGCAGTCAGAGTAATCCCAGTTCATTTCAAATTGACCGTTAGCATCCTCATGATCATTTTGATAAGGGCCCCATCCCATGTCGATCATACAATCACAAATTTCTTTTATTAAATCGTATCTCCTCATTAATGCTGATTGATCATAACAAGGTTTAGATTGGGTATCTCTCGGATCTGCAATAGAGCTTCCATCAGGTGATGTTAAAAAGTATTCACACTCCACACCAGATTTCATGTTTAAATTATGTTGTTTCAATTTCTTAATTTGATTTTTTAACATTACCCTTGGAGATGCTTCAACAGGCTTACCATTCATCCAGAGATCAGAGGCAAGCCAACCTACCTCTTTATTCCACGGTAACTGTATTAAACTGTCTGGATCTGGAATACCAAACATATCACTGTCAGCGGGAGACATATCAAGCCATGCCGCAAAACCAGCAAAACCAGCACCATTTTTTTGCATTTCTTTAATCGCTTGAGCAGGTACTAGTTTTGATCTTAGAACACCAAACAAATCTACAAAACTTATTAGAAAATATTTTATTTTTTTTGATTTTGCTATTTGAAATAAATTTTTAGGCATATCTAATAGTATGAGTATAAGAGATCACTAGCAATCATTTTTTTTCTTTATTTCCTGGTATCCAATTACTTCCAGCCAAAGGAACTCTTGCCATTGCAGCTGCTTCCACGGTTAGAGCACATAAGTCTTCTGGTTCTAGATTATGTAAACTATTTTTTCCACATGCTCTAGCTAATGTCTGTGCCTCTAGAGTCATAACCTTTAAATAGTTTGTAAGTTTTTTTCCTGCTTTAATAGGATTCAATCTTTTCATTAATTTTGGATTTTGAGTTGAAATACCTGCAGGGTCGTTCCCTTCATGCCAATCATCATATGCTCCAGATGTTGTACCAAGTTTATTATATTCTTTTTCCCACTTTGGATCGTTATCTCCAATTGCTATCATTGCAGCACTTCCAATTGAAACAGCATCAGCGCCAAGTGCAAGTGCTTTTGCAACATCTGCACCATTTCTAATACCTCCAGATATTACAAGCTGTACCTCTCTATGAGAATTTAAATCTTGTAATGCATCTACCGCTGGTCTGATACATGCTAGGGTTGGTTGTCCAACATTTTCAATAAACACTTCTTGTGTTGCAGCAGTTCCACCTTGCATTCCATCGAGTACAACAACATCAGCTCCTGCTTTTACAGCTAAAGCAGTATCATAATATGGTCTTGCCCCAGCAATTTTTATAAAGATTGGAACTTTCCATTTGGTTATTTCCCTTAATTCTAAAATTTTTATTTTTAAGTCATCAGGACCTGTCCAATCAGGATGCCTACATGCAGATCTTTGATCGACACCCTTAGGTAAAGTTCTCATTTTTGCCACACGATCATTTATTTTCTGACCTAAAAGCATTCCACCACCTCCAGGTTTTGCTCCTTGACCTATAACAACTTCTATAGCGTCTGCTTTTCTTAAATCGTCAGGATTCATGCCGTATCTTGAGGGTAATAACTGGTAAACCAAATGTTTAGATTGACCTCTTTCTTCTGGGGTCATTCCACCATCTCCAGTAGTAGTTGATGTGCCAGCAGCACTTGCCCCTCTACCCAAAGCTTCTTTTGCAGGACCTGATAAAGCGCCAAAGCTCATACCAGCAATCGTTATTGGTATATCAAGCTCTAAAGGTTTTTTTGCATACTTAGTTCCCAATGTTACATTGGTGGTACACTTTTCTCGATAACCTTCCAATGGATATCTAGACATAGACGCACCTAAAAATAATAAATCATCAAAATGTGGAAGCCTTCTTTTTGATCCTCCGCCTCTAATATCATATATGCCAGTTTCTGCAGCTCTCCTAATTTCAGAGTTTGTATATTCATCAAAAGTCCAAGATTGTCGAGGTTGTGTTCTATTATTTTTTTTCATATTTAGTAACTAGATAAGTTATCAATCTTAAAGTTATATAATTTTCTAGCTGAACCATATCGTTTAAAGCTTTCAGCTTTAAGATTTTTTATATTAGCTTCTTTCAAATATTTTCTTAATTTTTTAATATGGTTACTATCCATTTTTTTTTCCACACAATCAGCACCAAGGGATTTAACTTTTCCTTTAATGTATATATTTGTTTCATATAAACTATCACCCAACGCTTCACCAGCATCTCCGCATACTATTAGGTTTCCTGATTGTGACATAAAACCCGACATGTGGCCCACAGAACCTTTAACAACTATATCAACCCCTTTCATCGAAATTCCACACCTTGAACTCGCATCGCCATCTATAATTAATAGTCCACCGTGGGCAGTTGCTCCAGCTGATTGGGACGCATTACCTTTTACATGAATTTTTCCAGACATCATATTTTCAGCAACCCCAGTTCCAGCATTTCCTTCAATCGTAATGTGAGCTTTTTGATTCATTCCACCACAATAATAACCTACGTGACCTTTAATATTTATATTCATATCCTCTGTAAGACCCGCGCAAAGAGCGTGACTTCCTTCTGGGTTAATTATTTTAAAATCTCTTTCATTTTTCTTTCTATCTAAGTTTTGAAGTGTTTCATTTATTGATCTTAACTTTAATTTTTTTAAATCCAATTCCATTAATTTCCCCAAGAATAAACTATGCCCGGTTCAGGCTCAAAAATTTTAGCACTATTTACACTTGGTAAATGAGCCATAGCTTGAAATTCAGATGCTATCGATACGTAATCATCTGTTTCGGCGATAACAGCTGGTTTACAAGCTATTTCATCTCTTACAACTGCAAAACCTTTTCTTGTTCCTGTTATAAAAGTATAAAAGCCATCTAGATCTTTTAGTCCAGATATAAGTGTATCCTTTAAAGATTTATTCTTTGATAAACTATTAGAGACATAGCCTGCTGCAACTTCTGTGTCATTTTCTGAATTAAAAATATTACCCTGTTTTTTAAGTTCTCTTCTTAAATTATTATGATTTGACAATGATCCATTATGAACCAGACATTCATCTTCTCCTGTTGAATATGGGTGAGAACCATCAGTTGTAATTGCACTCTCTGTTGCCATTCTAGTATGACCAATGCCATGTGAACCACTAAAAGTTTCTAAATTAAATTTTTTAACAACATCTTTTGGATTACCCACCTGTTTAAAAATTTCTATTGATCTGCCATATCCAACTAGAGATATATTTGTAAATTCTGAATTAATTACTTTAATTACTTTTTTTGGTTCATCGGAAGTTGTTAGGATAATATGATCAGAATATTGATTTATTGTAGGTTTTTTCACTTTTTTAATTATTTCTTTTCTAAAATCATCAAAGTTTAATTTATTTAAGCATATTGAATATTTAAATTTTTTTTCATTTTCAGTTTTATAAATCGCAAATCCAGCACTATCTGGGCCACGAGATTCCATATTATTTAGCATTCCTGACAATATTTTTCCTAAATCTTTTTCGAACTTTTTTGTTTTAAGATAAACGCCAACGATTCCGCACATATTTTTTTTAAGTTTATTTAATTAAAGAAATAAGAAAATCTTTATAGTAGATAAGATTAACTATCACAATGATGATTATAGCTACAATAACTCCATATTTAGCTTTAGGGAAAGCTACTCCCCTCATCTTACTAGGCCTTAATTCTTCTTTGTTATCTTCACTCATTCTAAAATTTGACTAAAAAAAGGGCGCTACACTTAAGTAGCGCCCAAATTTTGATTAATTACCAATCGGTAATATTGCTTTTATGGTCATTCGCGCCGTGTCTTTTTCTAGACAATCTTTCAAGTTCTTCTCTTTCAGATTTATCTGTAATGACACTCCACCCAATCCATACAGCAATTAACAAGATTACTAGTATAAATTCACTAGATCCTGCTCCGGGATAAACTGATCCAGCAACCTCTTCTGCAGGTTTATTTAGATGATCTATCCAGTTTGATACTGTAGCCATATTTTTCTCCTTTACCTGGTTGCTGATGAAACTGCTTTTTCATCATCTTTAGCAGCCTCCATCATTTCGTAGTCTAGTCCAGCTATCTCAACTTCTCGTGGGATTCTTAATTTACCCATTCCGTTTAGAACTCTAGCTATTATATATCCTGGTATAAGCCCTAGAACTAAGAACATTATTATTGCTCCTATAAATTGACCTAATGGATTAATTGTTGCGTAAGTTGTTCCATCAAACATAGCTCCAACGCTATATCCAGATGAAGGATAACCATTCAAAACAAATCCACAGATTACAAGTCCAATGAAACCAGCATAACCATGTACAGCTACTGCTCCAACCGCATCATCAATTTTGAACTTCCGCTCAACCCAATAATGAAGTTTGTAGGAAATCACAACACCAATCATACCAATAATTAAAGCTTGAATTGGATGATATAAGTCATTTCCAGCTGATGCACATATTATACCTGCAAGTCCACTTGAGTAAGTCCAGAAAGGATCTCCTTTTGCAATAACATATCCAGCCAACAATCCACCTGATAACGACATCAAGAAATTCATAGTAATTCCACTTAATGTAGTAGGTGTTAAATAAATATTAGTTGCTGTCCAGAATGTTACTCCTTCCATTCCATACTCAGGTCCAAGGTCATATATTGGCACGTTACAAGCTGCATAAAATCCCCAGAAACCAGTGTAAATTAAAAATAATCCAATAGTAACTAGCCAAGGATTTCGTGGTCCTATGTTTCTTGGTTCACCACTTGATGAGAATTTTCCAATTCTTGGTCCTAAAACCATTAGAACACCTAGTGCAAATCCACCTGCAATTGCGTGAATAACACCTGAAGCATAAGCATCATGATATCCTAAAATTTTAAGCATCCATCCATCAAAATGCCATCCCCATGAAGCGTCTATACTCCAGAAAACAGATCCAATCGCAATTGCTAAAACTCCAAATGCAAAAGTTGTTATTCTTTCAATGATAGCCCCTGAAACAATAGAAGCAGCTGTCCATGAAAATAGTAAGAACGCTGCCCAGAAAACACCCATTATATGATCGTTTAGATTAACTGCCATAAGAGCATTAGTTGGATTGGCAAGATCATTTCCTCCAAATCCTCCACCTAAAACTAGCCCGGTACTTTCTGTCATAATTGATGGAGCTATTCCTGGTCCTGTTGGAAAAGCCCAATAAATCCACCAACCAAATAAAAACCAAGTTACTGTTACCAAAGGTATAAGCATTGTGTTTTTCATTAAGGTATGTTGGTGGTGTTTGTATCTTGACGCTCCAACTTCATACATACAGAAACCGACGTGAATTAAAAACATCAGTACTACTGTTACCCAGTAGTAAAACTCTGTAAATATAGTAGTAAGAGCACCTAACTGATCAGTCATTTTTTACCCCCATATTAGTTTAGGAAAGCTTATGAAATTTTTGGGGTTGTGACAAACAAAACAACACTTAAAAACCTACTGTAGTCAATAGATTTTAAAATAAAATCAACTCTTGATTGTGATATTAAAATTTTAAATAAGCTTTTTTCAAATCAACAAGCGGATGTTTAGGAGACATTTGAAATTTAACTAAAAGTTCCCTCGCTATCATGTCTCTATCTTGTTGATTGTTAGGTAGCTTAATTGATTTTGGAATAGTGACCCAACCGTTAGCATTTCTACAAAATACTGCAGGTCTATCTTCTTCATAACCCATGTGAACGTCTTCTAACCAATTTAGATCATCCCATCCCATTGCTTCAATATATTTTTTTAAGAAAGGTGTAATCTTTTTATAATCTGGAAGTAGGTTAACATCATATCTATAACCTATATGCTGACCAATTAACTTTTCTCTAGCGGTTTCTTTGAAAGTACCAAGCTTAAGTTTTTTTTCTTTCTTAGGTTTACTTTTAGATTTTATTTTTTTAGTTTTTTTCTTTGGCATAGTTACCCTATATTTTGTGATAATTGTCTACTCCAACAGTATAATTAGTTCCAGCTAAAGGTACTTTGGCTAGTGCAGACGCCTCAGATGTTAATGCAGCTAAATCTTCTGGTTCTAACGAATGTATATTCGTTTTACCACAAGCTCTTGCTAACAATTGTGCCTCTAAAGTCATTGAATGTAAATAATTATAAACTCTTAAAGCAGCATCGTCAGGATTTAATCTTGCTCTTAATTTTGGATCCTGCGTAGCAACTCCTACTGGGCAACGACCAGTATGACAGTGGTAACATTCTCCAGCTTTTACTCCCATTTCTTTTTCAAAATCAGCCTCTGGGATATCTTTGTTACAGTTTAAAGCAATCATTGATCCAGTACCAATAGCAATTGCATCAGCTCCTAAAGCTAAAGCTTTCGCCATATCAGCACCATCTCTTACACCACCAGCATAAATTAAAGTCACTTTTCCAGTTTTACCAACATCATCAATTGCTCTTCTAGCTTCTCTGATAGCAGCAATTCCAGGTATCCCAGTATTTGCAGCAGCAATATGAGGACCAGCTCCAGTAGATCCTTCCATTCCATCTAAATAAATAGAGTCAGGGTCACATTTTGCAGCCATACGGACATCATCGTAAACTTTTGAAGCTCCTAATTTTAATTGAATTGGAACTTTATTTTTTGTTAACTGTCTTAATTCTTCAACTTTTAAAGCTAAATCATCTGGACCTAACCAGTCAGGATGTCTAGCAGGTGATCTTTGGTCAATACCTGATGGTAACGATCTCATTTCAGCAACTTGGTCAGTTACTTTCTGTCCCATAAGGTGACCACCCATTCCAACTTTTTGACCTTGTCCAATAAAAACTTCTATCCCATCAGCTAACTGAGCATGATGAGGATTAAAACCATATCTTGATTGAATACATTGATAGTACCATTTTTCAGAATACCTTCTTTCATCTGGTATCATTCCACCTTCTCCAGAACAAGTAGCACTACCAGCCATTGTCGCTCCTCTAGCCAAAGCAGTTTTTGCTTCATAAGAAAGTGCACCAAAACTCATCCCAGTAATATAAACTGGAATATCTAACTCAATAGGGTTTTCACATCTAGGACCAATTACAGTTTTGGTCTCACATTTTTCTCTATAACCTTCAATTACAAATCTTGTTAATGTTCCTGGCAAGAAAACTAAATCATCAAATGTTGGAATTTTTTTCATCAATGCCATTCCACGCATTCTGTATCTTCCTAACTGCGCTTTGATATGTATGTCGTCAATTACTTCAGGAGTGAAAATTGCATTATGCCCTAATAAACTTTTATTTCTTTTTCCTTCTTCATGAGCATGAACGTCGGCTTTACCACCAACTCCCTTTCCATTTGCTTTTACTTTTCCATTTTTTTTATTTTTTTTCTTGGCCATTAAATCGCTCCCTTCTTTTCTGTAGGTTCTAAATTGTCATAATTCCAAAGTTTTTTACCGGCTACAATTTTTTTCATTTTACTCAAATCAAAATTTTCACCTATTTCTGCAACCTTTAATTTTCTTCTCAACCAATCTTGGTCACTAGAGGTTAATTCTGAATCTACTGCATCACTACCATATGAGCCAATTTCTCCACCTACGAAAATTGTCCCATCATACATAGAGTCACCTAAATTTATTCCAACATCCCCAAGAATAATTATTCTTCCTCTTTGCATCATAAATCCTGTAAATGCACCAGCGTCACCACCAATGATAATTGTTCCACCTTTCATGTCGATACCAGTTCTTGCACCAACACTACCTTTGCAAATTAAATCTCCACCTCTTATCGCTGCTCCAAAACAAGAACCTGCATTTTTTTCAATAACAACTTTTCCAGCCATCAAATTTTCAGCACATGACCACCCAACTCTTCCATTAATTCTAACGATTGGACCATCGCATGAGCCCATTCCAAAATATCCTAAACTTCCTTCAAAAATTAAGTTTAGTTTATTTAAAATACCAACACCTAAACTGTGTTTTCCTTGTGGATTTTTAATTACTATTGTTCCATATCCTTGGCTCATTAGATTATCTATTTCTTTATTAGCTTCAGGTGCTGACATATTCAAAACATCTAAATCTGTTCTTTTATTAAAATCGACATCGTAAGTTCCAAAATAATAAAAGTTTTCAGCTTCATCAGGATTAAAAAACTTTTGTTGGGTTCTTCCTGTAAGAACCTCAGTATGCATACCCATTGATTGTGCTTTAGACTTTTTTTCAGTAGTTTTTAAATTTCCCATACTTTAACCTCTCCATCAAATGGATCATATGTGTCTATTTCTTGAGGTAACACTGATCTTATAGCAATTTCCTCTGACCCCATTGCCACTAAATCATCTGACTCATAAAGCACTAAAGGTTTAGCAGCCATAGTATCTTTAGCCATTCCCAAAGAATTTTTTGTTGCTACGAAATATGTAAATACTCCATCTAAACCAGTAAGAGAGTCTTTCATTCCCTCTTGAAGACTTGCTCCTTCTCTCATTTTTTGAGCAATATAAACTGCGATCAACTCTGAATCACATTCGGACATGAATCTCATACCTTTGTTTTCTAAAATTCTTCGATTATTCCAATAATTAGTTAATTGACCGTTATGAACTACTGATACATCACTAAATGGATAACCCCAGAAAGGGTGGGCTGATTTAATATCAACACCAGACTCAGTTGCCATTCTTGCATGACCAATAGCATGTGTCCCAACAAGTTTATCTAAACTATATCTATCACAAACCATTTTTGCATTTCCAAGATCTTTTATAACTTCTAAAGATTTTCCCATTGATAAAATTTCCACTCCAGGAATACTCTCTACTTTTTGTGAAAATTCTAATAGATCTTTTGCGTTATATTCAAGTTCGTATCTAAGTGAGTATGGAAGCGTTCTCTCCTCTTTGACAATTTTTGCACCCATTTCTGATAGAGTTTGGTCAACTATTTTTTTTCTTTCATCATAAACAGAAACATCTTCCATAATTGATGAACTACCTTCTCCAACATTTTCACCAACTTTAAAACGCATTATAAAATTTTTACCATCTGTATCCCCGTATAAAGCATAGCCTGTCGAGTCTTCACCTCTATGTTTTAATGCTTGAAGCATACCCTGAAGCTCACTTCCAACATTTGAAGATTTACCTCTATGAATTAGACCAGCAATACCACACATATTTTATACCCTTCTTTTTTTTATTTAAGATCTAAGGAAGACAATCAAGATAAGTATCCAGATCCCATTGAGTTGTTGCACCTAAAAATCTTTCCCATTCATCATTTTTATACCAATGAAAAACTTTATACATTTCATCAGGCATAGCTGATTTAATAACCTCATCTTCTGCTAAACGATCAAGTGCTTGACCAAGACTTAAAGGTAATTTTTTAACTTGTTTGCCAGCCGCCTGAGCTTCGTACATACTTCTAGACTCTGGTTTACCTGGGTCAATATTATTTGAGATTCCATCGTCAAAACATTTTAATAATCCTGAACCCATTAAATATGGATTATGCATTGAGTCAACTGAACGATATTCAAATCTTCCAGGTGCTGATACTCTTAATCCACAAGTTCTATTCTGATATCCCCAATCAGCATAAACTGGTGCCCAAAAACCTGTATCCCATAACCTTCTATATGAGTTTACTGTAGAAGAACCAATTGCAGTCAAGGCTCCTAAATGTTTCATAACACCACCAATTGCTTTTAAGCCTACTTTTCCTGGTAGTTGAACATCTTTAGTGTCAGGCATGAATGTATTTTTTCCACCTTCAACATATGTAAATACTTCATCCATTGCAGGAAGAGATTTATGAGATAATTTATTAACTTTATCTTTTCCACCTGTCCATAAAGACATATTAGTATGACAGCCACTTGCAGATACACCCATAAATGGTTTTGTCATAAAGCAAGCAATTAAATTAAATTCTCTAGCAACTTGAGCACAAATTTGTCTGTAAGTAGAAAGTCTGTCTGCATTTCTTAATACATCATCATACATCCAGTTTAATTCTAATTGTCCTGGTGCATCCTCATGGTCACCTTGAATCATATCTAGACCCATAGCTCTTGCATACTTCATAACCTGCATAAATACAGGTCTTAAAGATTCAAATTGGTCAATATGATAACAATATGGTTTAGAATAGCCTTTACCAGTTGCAGAGCCATCTTCATTTTTTGTTAACCACATCATTTCTGGTTCAGTTCCAACTCTTAACTGATATCCATGTTTTTTTTTAAATTCTTGAGCATGAATTCTTAAATTTCCTCGACAATCCGAAGTTAAATGAGCACCTGGATTTTCTCTTTCTTCTCTATTTCTAAAACAAGTTACAAATACTCTTGCTACTTTTTTATCCCAAGGTAGTTGACAAAATGTTTCTGGATCAGGAATACCAACAAGCTCTTTTGCTTCTGGTCCATAACCAATATAATTACCGTGACGGTCAGTAAATAAGTTAGCAGTTGCTCCATAAACTAATTGAAAACCTTTTTCACAAGTTCTTTCCCAATGGTCTGCAGGTATTCCTTTACCTACAACTCTTCCAGTAACAGATATAAATTGGAAATAAATGTAATCAATTTTAAGTTCATTGATTTTTGCTCTAACTTGCTTAACTAATTTAGCTCTACCTGGTTGGCTAACGTGTCTTTCTAGATCAGTCATGTCTATACCCCTTAAAATATTATAATTAATCCAAACGTAGCTGAAAAAATTATTAGTGTCTAGGCTTGAAGTTTAGCTCCAAGGAAACGGACTGTTCGAGGTAGGGTGAAGTTCACCTTTCTCGTATCGGTTGTATCTAAACGGTTTTAATAAATCACTTTCAGTACCCAGAATTTCTTTTGCAACTAGTTCACCTACACCAATCATTTTATAACCGTGATTAGCATCTGCTATCATATAAACATTTTCTAAAAATCTATCAAAGATTGGAAATGAGTCTGGTGTCATACATCCTAATCCTCCCGATGGTCCTTTTCTATAAAGGTCTGATTTTCCCTCAAATCTTTTTTGACAATGAGCTAACGCAGAACACCACATATCATTAAATGCTTCTGTAGTTTGGTATTCTGGAGACTTGATACCATATGGATCAACATTCACTTGGTCAAAATGTTTATCAACTATATAAGGGGACGTTCCTCCTTGAACACCCAAGCCCTCGATGTCTGGTTTGTAATATATTCCCCAAATTTTATCGGTGATTAATTTTTTTGTAGTATCAGAGTATAAAGGGGCTGTAGAGTCTACATGGATTACCGGTGGTTGTTGGCCATTATTCATTTTTAAAAAGTCAGGCTCAACTCCGATTACACCTTCTTGAAGCATCCAATATTTCCACATTTCTGTTTGATGAAACTTACCATCTTTATCTTTAATGTTTGCAGTTTTTGGAAGTTCTAACATATTCCAAAAATCTCTAACCCACGGCCCAGCACCAACAACAACTTGTTCACATTCAATTGTGCCCTTGTTTGTTTCCACACCAGTTACAGCCTTACTATTACTTCCTCTTTTAAAACCAGTTACTTTAACTTCTTTAAATACGCTCACACCATTTGAAGTTGATTTTTTTTCCAATGCTTTTATTGAGTCCACATTAAATGCGTACCCACCTTTTTTTTCATGCAAAATAGATGTTATACCTTTTGCTTGCCAATCATCGAACATATCTTTCATATAATTCGTACAATCTTTTTCACCCTCTATAAAATCTGACTCATAACCAATTGCTTTTTGCTGATCATAAATTGAAGATACGTCTTCATGCATAACTTCAGGAGAAATTTGCAAATATCCTACGGCATTATATTTAAAAGCATCAGGATCACTTTCCCAAACAGAAACTGAATGTGCCATTAATTCTCTCATTGCTGGCTGAAAATAATTATTTCTTACTACTCCACAAGCAATTCCACTTGCACCTGCAGCAGTATCTTTTTTTTCTAGGACAACTATGTCTCCAGGATTTTTATAAGTCTCTGATAGTTTCCAAGCGGTACTTAAACCATGAATTCCACCACCGATAATTACTACTTTTGCTTTTGTTGGTAATGACATTTTAAAACTTTATTTTTTACAAATCGTAATTAATATAATTATTTTTAGAACTAAAAAGTATATATAAAAAATATACACTTCAGACTTTATCTAAATTAATGCTTAATAGCTTATATTTTTAAGGGTATTTAAGTATTCGTTAAATTCCTTAATAAAAGAGTCACTTGGCTTAATATTTTTTATTCTTTGGTCAGTCGAGGTTTTTTCTAAGTGGAAGAATCCCTTTTCACAAGCTTCAGTAATAATTAATGCTGATTTTGGTCTAGATGTTTTAAATAATTTTGTTTTAAGCTCTTCTACGGATAATTTTTTATTCTCTTTATAAGCCGACATAACTAATAACATCATATGATAATGAGAAGGGGACTTTCTAAAAAAATAATTGCTAGAAGTGTGCGACTGTTTCATTTGATCTTCCCAGAAATTTAATAGAGTTTTTTTATCTTTTGGCATTTAATTTATGATCTTACTTTAGACTTAGTCGGGTCATAAAAAGGAAAGCTAACTACTTTTGCACTTATTCGTTTTTGATGACCGTCAATTTTACCAATTTCAACCTCAGTTCCAATCTCTGAATACTGCATATCCATTCTACACAATGCTATATTTTTATTTAAAGTTGAGGATAAGCATCCACTTGTAACCACACCAATTTGAGATCTTCCAATATGAACACAGTCACCATGACCAGCAATTTCTTTACCTGCTAATTCTAGCCCAACAAGTTTTTTTTGAGGGTTGCTTTTTCTTTTTATTAATTCTTCTTTACCAATAAAATCTTCTTCTTTTGTTTTCAATGGAACAGCAAAACTAATTCCTGCTTCAAAAGGATCTTGTTGACCATCAAACTCATTACCAAATAAAATTAATCCTGCTTCAATTCTAAGCTTGTCTAAAGCTCCAAATCCTGCAGGGATCAAACCATCTTCTTCTCCTGCTTCCATTAATTTATCCCAGACCTCAGGAGCATGTTTAGGGTGACACCAAATTTCATAACCTAACTCACCGGTATAACCAGTTCTAGAAATAATCAATGGTATTCCTTGCAACTCTTCTATTCTACAAATGCTAAATCTAAACCAACCAAGTTCATCTATTGAAGGTTGGGTTGGAGGTGTAAAAATTATCTTTTTTAAAATTTTTCTACTTTTTGGACCTTGCAATGAAACGTTACTTATTTGGTCTGTTGAATTTTTTATATTTGCATTGAAATTTTTCTTTTTTGCAATTTCTTTTAACCATTCACCCCCATATTCATCTCCACAAATCCATCTAAAACCAGTCTCACTTAATCTTAAAAGAGTACCATCATCAAACATCATTCCATTTTCGTAGCACATTGCAGAATATACAACTTGACCTACCGATAATTTTTTAATGTTTCTTGTAAGTGTATAATTTAATAATTCTTCTGCATCAGGGCCGATAATTTCAAATTTTCTTAATGAAGATAAATCAATTAAAACTGCATCATTTCTACAAGCGTTGTACTCATTAATAAGCCCATGTTTTGTGTAATCATTTGGAAGCCAAAAACCTCTAGCATCAATAAAATTTCTAGTTAGCTTTGATGTTCTTTCATAAAAGCCAGAGTTTCTTGTAAGTTTTTTTTCAGAGTCTGTTTTCATTCTAAATGCAAATGATTTGGTAAATTCTTTTTTTTTGTCATATGTTCTAACAAAAATATTAGTTGGATTCCATGAATTACAAGGATCTATATCACTTGGACATGCTGTAGTTCCAATAGTTAAATCTTTTAAGGCTCTAAACATGACATAATCACCAGGACGCGAATATGATTCATCTGAAATGACTGAGTTTAGTCCACCTTCAGAAGTATTAAAAAATAAATTAATTGCGTGCCAACCTTTTTGTTTTTGAAGACCATGCTTGGACATACTTTCTGTGAGATTGTCAGAACAATTTGGATGACCGAAATACCCTGCATCTTCATAGTACTTCGAAGTACAGGCAAGATTAAAAGTATCATGTTTACCAAC
>CABXYF010000002.1 GCA_902516435.1 uncultured Pelagibacteraceae bacterium
AACATTTTTGGCATAGGATCAAAATTAACCACGCCAATTTTTAAATTATATTTTTTTTTATATAATTCTGCTAATTTAAATAATTTTTGATGCCCTAGATGCACACCATCAAAATTTCCGATTAAAATTAACGAATTTTTATGATTTTTTTTTATATTAAAATTTTTATATAATTTTACCATTTAAGATCTGATTGAGAATAATTTACAACTGTTTCATATTCTTTTGAAACTTCTAAAATACCTTTATTAAATATTTCTAATTTGTGGATACCATTAGAAATTAACAAAGAGTCATAATTTAATAAATTAGCACCCTTAATGTCTGTATTTAAATTATCTCCTATTGCTAAAGTTCTTTTCTTAAAATTATCAATTGATTGATTATATACCTCAGCATAAGGTTTTCCAAAGTATACCACCTTTCCGCCCATTTTTTCAAAAACCATGGCAACAGAGCCTGCACATAATTCTCTGATATTTCCTCTATCAACAATTAAATCAGGATTTGTACAGATCATTTCTTTATGTGTGTGAGTCTCAAGCATAGTTCTATAATAATTTAAATCATTGTTATGATCATCAAATAATCCTGTGCATAATAAATATTCACTTTCAACTAGATCACTTGATTTATTTTTTTTAAAAGGATTAAATAAATCAAAGTCTCTTGGGGGGCCGATGTGAAAAAATTTTTTAGATAAATGTGATTTTTTTAAATAATTTAGTGCAGCCTCTCCTGAAGTAAAAACATGATTTCTAAACTCTTCTTCCATTCCCATTTTTTCTAAAAAATTTTTTACTGTTTCATTTGGTCTAGGTGCATTGGTTAGTAGGACAAAATCTTTATTGATTTTTTTAAGCTCCTTGAGAGTACTGATCGCACCCTCATAAAGGTTAATGCCATTATGAACAACACCCCATAAATCAATATAAAATAAATCATAATTATGGACAATTGAACTAAGACCATCTGAATCTAAATTTTTAGTCATTATTTAAGGTATAAACCATAAAATCCTCAATTTCCTACCATTATTAGCATCTAATCGAATATCTAATCTTGAAATAGGCGACGTAATATCTATATGAAGGTCATATTTATATAGAATTATAAAGGAGATTTATGAAGTTTAAACCGTTACATGACAGAGTGTTAATCGAAGTTTTAGACAGTAGTGAAAAAACTGCTGGTGGAATTATCATCCCAGATACTGCTCAAGAAAAACCACAAGAAGGAAAAGTGGTTGCTATTGGTGGTGGTGCAAAAACGGAAGATGGAAAACTAATTCCAATGGACGTTAAAGTTGGCGACAAAGTATTATTTGGCAAATGGTCAGGTACTGAAGTCAAAATCGATGGTAAAGAATATAGCATAATGAAAGAGTCTGACATTATGGGTATTTCAGGTAAGTAATTTAATTTAAAGGAGAAAGTAAAATGGCAAAACTAATTAAATTTGACGCGGAAGCAAGATCGGCAATGATGAGGGGTGTAAATATTTTAGCTGATACAGTTAAAGTCACTTTAGGCCCAAAAGGACGAAATGTTGTAATGGATAAATCTTACGGTGCCCCAAGGATTACTAAGGATGGTGTATCGGTTGCAAAAGAAATTGATCTTGATGACAAGTTTGAAAACATGGGTGCTCAAATGGTAAAAGAGGTTGCTAGCAAAACTAATGAAGAAGCTGGAGACGGAACAACTACTGCAACTATTTTAGCTCAAGCAATTGTAACAGAGGGTGTTAAGTATGTTACTGCTGGTATGAACCCAATGGATGTCAAAAGAGGAATCGACTCTGCTGTAGAAGCTGTAAAAGAAAATCTTATTTCATCTGCTAAAAAGGTTAAAGATAGTGATGAAATAGCTCAAGTTGGAACCATTTCATCAAATGGTGATAAAGAAATTGGTTCAATGATTGCTAAAGCGATGCAAAAAGTTGGTAACGAAGGTGTTATCACTGTTGAAGAAGCTAAAGGAATTGATACTGAGTTAGATGTTGTTGAGGGAATGCAGTTTGACAGAGGTTACTTATCACCATACTTTATTACTAACAGTGATAAAATGACTACAGAGTTAGATAATCCTTATATTTTACTTCATGAAAGTAAACTAACAAACTTACAACCAATGGTACCTCTTTTAGAGGCAGTTGTTCAATCTGGAAGACCATTAATGATTATTTCTGAGGACGTTGAAGGTGAAGCTTTAGCAACTTTAGTAGTAAACAAATTAAGAGGTGGATTAAAAGTTGTAGCTGTAAAAGCGCCAGGATTTGGTGATAGAAGAAAAGCAATGCTTGAGGATATTGCTATTCTAACTGGTGGACAAGTAATCTCTCAAGATTTAGGAATTAAACTTGAGAACGTTAAACTTGAAGATCTTGGTTCTTGTAAGAAAATTAAAGTCGATAAAGATAACAGTACTATTGTAAGTGGTAGTGGTAAAAAATCAGATATTGAAGCAAGATGTGGATCTATCAAACAACAAGTTGACGAAACAACTTCTGATTATGATAGAGAAAAACTTCAAGAAAGACTTGCTAAACTTGCAGGTGGAGTTGCAGTTATTAAAGTTGGTGGTGCAACTGAAGTTGAGGTTAAAGAGAGAAAAGACAGAGTTGAAGATGCTTTAAATGCTACGAGAGCTGCTGTAGAAGAAGGTATTGTAACTGGAGGTGGATGTGCGCTTCTTTATGCTGCTCAAGACCTTGAAAAAGTTAAAGCCAAAGGGGATGACCAAAAAGCTGGCGTTGAGCTTGTGAGAAAAGCTTTAGAAGCTCCTATTAGACAAATTACTAAAAATGCTGGTGTAGACGGCTCAGTAGTTGTAGGTAAATTGTTAGAGCAAAAGAAAAAAACTCACGGATACGATGCACAAAGTGAAGAATATTGTGATATGTTTGCTAAAGGTATTATTGATCCAGTAAAAGTTGTTAGAACAGCTCTACAAGATGCTGCCTCAATTTCTGGACTATTAGTAACCACAGAAGCAATGATTGCTGACAAGCCAGAAGAGAAAGATGCTGGTGGTGGAATGCCTGCTGGTATGCCTGGAGGAATGGGCGGCATGGGCGGTATGGGCGGCATGGGAATGTAACACGTTCCATCAGCCTACACTTTAAAAAATTTGGGAAACCCTCGTTGTTAAACACTTCGAGGGTTTTTTGTTTCTATTTTATTATTCTTAAATTTTTAGTTTTTAATATAAGAAATCTTTTTTCTATTAAGTACCAAGATAAAATAGATAAAATTAATGTAATAAAAACTATCAAGAAAAGATTAGATTTATTAAAATATATCAATAGATAATTAATCACTAGTGAGTGATATAAATAAATTCCATAACTAAAATCAAAATTAATCCTCAAAATTTTTATATCCACGCTATAAGCAAACCAAAAACAAAAAGATGCTAAAGACAAAAAATATAAAAATCCTAAATCATTACCTGAAGGAGTGCCTTTCAATAAGAAGTTATTTTGATCAATAAAAATTAAAAAAAAAATTAAAAAAATTGAAAAAAATAAATATTTTCTAAATTTATAAATAATATTAAAATTCAAATAAAAGATACTTCCAACCATAAACATCCATCCATATTTTAATGGGGTCAAATTTATGTAAGAAATTAAATTATTGTTTATCTTAGAAAATAAAATCCAATACACTAATGATAATATTAAAAATATATAAACTGAAATTTTAGTCCATACTCTATTAATAAAAAAAATTGGTACAATTAAATAAAATAAAATTTCAATAGTAAGTGTCCAGGTTACCCAATTGATTACTGGTTTAATATTAATAGGATTATAATCTTGACCTAGTGATAATTGATAAAAAAACCATTTAATTACCTCAAAATAATAAAATTCCTCATAATTTGAGTAAATTTTAATAATTAAAATAAGCCCTATAATGGTTGCCAAAATTAATGCTGGATATAATCTTAAAATACGATTTAGGTAAAAAGATTTAATATTTTGATTTTTATCATAACTGGCGAAAATCAAATATCCACTTATGAAAAAAAATATTGGAACACCAGGAAAATAATTTATAAAAGAGAAGTAATTGTATATAAACTCAGATTTAGTATGATATAGCATAACCTGAATTGCACAGGCTAGTCTTAAAAATTCGAAATTATTTTGAAAAAACTTAGTTTTATTAAAATTCATTATTTTATAGTCTATTTTTTAAATAGAATTAAAAAAATTTAACTCAAATTTTCTTTCATTATAAAGATCTTTTAAATTATTTCAGATTGTAGTCAAAAATAATAAGAAAACAAAGTATTACTAGAAACTTCTATAAGAATTTAAGTCCCATTAAATAAAAATTTTAAAGGGCCATCTTATAATTGCCTTTTTTTTATTTAGAATAATTATATGTCGAAAAGATATAGTGGAAAATCATTCAAAGACTCAAGTATAAAAAAAAAAGCTAAATTAAGTTTTAAAGAAAAGCGAAAACTTAAAAAAGAAAAGCAGAAAAAAGCAATATAAACATTAAATACTATAAAATCGTTACTAAACATTTAATTTTTTAAGTTTTAAAAATTAATTAAATATGTATAAGAACCACATTTTATGACAAATGATATAAGAAACATCACCATTATTGCCCATGTAGACCACGGCAAAACAACATTGATTGATAATCTAATGAAACAAAGTGGATCATTTAGAGAAAACGAAGTGATTGATGAAAGATTAATGGACTCTGGTGAACTTGAGAAGGAAAGAGGAATTACGATATTAGCAAAACCTGCCTCTATTAATTGGAAAGATACAAGAATAAATATAATTGATACTCCAGGTCACAGAGACTTTGCTGCAGAAGTTGAAAGAGTTTTGAGTATGGCTGATGGTGCACTACTGCTTATAGACTCGGCTGAGGGAGTAATGCCTCAAACAAAGTTTGTATTATCTAAAGCATTAAAACAAGGTCTTAAACCAATTGTTGTTATTAACAAACTTGACAAAGCTGATCAAAGAGCAAATGAAGTGTTAGATGAAACATTTGATTTATTTGTAAGCCTAGATGCAAATGAAGAGCAACTAGATTTCCCTGTTTTGTACGCAAGTGGTAGATCTGGTTGGGCGGACACTGAGGTGGAAGGTCCTAGAAAAAATTTAAATCCATTGCTTGATTTAATTCTTGAACATGTAAAACCAAAAAAATTTGAAAAAGAAAAACCTTTTGCAATGTTATCTACACTGCTATATGCGGATAGTTTTTTAGGAAGAAGTTTAGTTGGTAGAATTACTCAAGGAACTGCTAAAGCTAATCAATCAATTAAAGCAATAAATTTAAAAGGTGAAAAAGTTGATGAAGGAAAACTTACTAAAATTTTTAGATATGAGGGAACGAAAAAAGTGCCAATTGAAGTTGGTGAGGCTGGGGATATTGTAGTAATAGCTGGGTTAGAAAAAGCTAATGTTGCAGATACTATTTGTGATTTAGATATAAATAAGCCTATCTCAGCAACACCAATAGATCCACCTACAATGTCTATCACTATAACAGTTAATACATCTCCCCTTGCAGGAAAAGAAGGTAAAAAACTTACAAGTACCCAAATTAGGGATCGACTACTTCAAGAAGCTCAAAATAATGTTGGAATTAATTATTCCGAAAACAATGGTAGTGACTCGTTTGTTGTTAGTGGCAGAGGAGAGCTTATGTTAGAAATTTTGCTTACCCAAATGAGACGTGAAGGATTTGAAATGACAGTCAGTCCACCTAAAGTTTTATATCAAACAGATGAAAGTGGAAAAAAACTTGAGCCAATTGAGGAAATTACTATGGATTTAGATGAAGAATATTCCTCAAAAGTAATAGACTCCATGAACAGACGAAAAGGCAAATTAATAGATTTAAAAGATACCGGTAAAGATAAAAAAAGACTTATTTTTCACGCTCCAACAAGAGGATTAATGGGTTACACAAGTAGATTTTTAACCCTTACAAAAGGGAATGGAGTTATTAATCGAATTTTTCATGGCTATGGGCCTTTTGAAGGTGAAATGGAAGGAAGAAGAAACGGAGCTTTAATTGCAATGGAACAAGGAAAAGCTGTTGCTTTTGCTATATTTAATTTACAGGCCAGAGGAGAAATGTTTATAACACACAACGATCCTGTCTATCCTGGAATGATAGTTGGATTGTCTCCAAAACCAGGTGACATGATAATTAATGTGATGAAGGGAAAAAAATTAACAAATATGAGAACACAAGGAACAGATGAAAACGTTGTTCTCACTCCAGTAAGAAAAATGTCAATAGCAGAACAATTGAGTATGCTCAATACAGATGAAGCATTAGAAATTACTCCTGAGTCTTGCAGATTAAGAAAATCTATTCTTGATCCTCATGAAAGGAAGAAAAGTGAAAAATCTGGGGCAGCAGCTTAACTAAAAATTTTATTTACAATAAATAATCCAAAAGCGACACAGGGTCCGATCCCAAAAGCAAAAATTAAAGTTCCAGCACCTACTGTTCCACCTAAATACCATCCAGCTATTACAACTGAAATTTCTAAACACGCTCTTACTAAAGCTATAGGTAAGTTTGTAATTTTTGTTAACCCAGTCATTAGTCCATCCCTTGGACCTGGTCCAAGATTTGCTACTAAATAAATACCACTACCTATACCAACTAGAATTACTGCAAATATTGCTAATAAATATTTTAATATAACAGACGAAGGAGCTTCAAAAAAAAATAACGTAACATCAATCATTCCAGAAATTATAATTATATTAAAAATAGTTCCTAAGCCTGGTTTTTGTTTAAGAAATATCCATAAAAAAAGAACACTCACACTTACCAAGAATGTTGCTGCACCAATAGATAATTCAGAATTTTTTGATATTCCTTCTGCAAGTACAGACCACGGTGAGTTTCCTGAAGTAGATAGTATTAATAATCCCTCTCCAAACCCAAATATAATTAAACCTAAAATTAAAAAAAATGATGTTGAAAATTTTGGTTTAAAGTTAAAGCTTTTATCAGAGCTCCAATATACTTTAGGGATATTTTTAATAGATAAAAACATATTATACTGCTACTTATAAAATTATTAATACTTGCTTATAATGAAAAAAATTGTACTCAGCATCATATTTATTTTTATTTGTTTTACCTCATATGGTCATATTGGTCATTATACTAATTATAAAAAAATTGAGATGGAAATTTTAAGAAACAACGAATTAATTGGTTATAATTATTATTTTTTTTCACAAAAAGATGATGTGACTCTTGTCACTAATCAATTTAAATTTGATGTAAAACTTTTGGGTGCAACAATTTTTAAAGTAGAGGGTATAGGAGAAGAAAAATATTTAAAAGATCAATTGATTTCTTTCAATTCAAAAACTTTACAGAATAAAAAAGAAAAATTTGTAAAATTAACTTTAAATGAAAAAACAAAAAAATTTGATATAGTGGGATCTTCTTTCTCTGGTGAAGCTTCCCTTGAAAATGCTATTGGCAACTGGTGGAGTCATAAAATATTACAAGCTGGTAGCCAAATAAGCCCTATATCAGGTAGTATAAAAGAACAGATAGTTACTTTTGTTGGAAAAGAAAAAATTATAATTAATGGTGACGAATATGAGACTGATCATTTTAAATTAACCTCAAAAGATATGTCACTTCCAGAAGACAAAAGATTAAATTTTGATATTTGGTTGGATAAAAAAACTTCTTTAATAGTAAAAGTTACTTATCAAAGAATGGGGAATTGGGAGTATAGACTAAAGAATTACGAGTAATTTATCTATTTATTTTCCTATAAAGATCGTTTGCACTTATCCATCCAGACTCAAATCTTGGTCCGTTAAACCAATCAGCACATACACCTAAATTTAATTTAGAATTCCAATAACTTTTTAATTTTAAAGGGTTTGAATTTGATGAATACATCCATCCATGATTTAATGAAAAAAGTATTTTTGTTCGCTTAATTCCTGATAAATGAAAAAATTTATTGATCAAAATTTTGGAATTAATTTTTTTATTTACTTTATTTTGTTTTATTTTTTTATTTGCCCAATTAAAAGTACTTTGTAACGTCCAAAGATCAGTTTTACTCTTAAATCTTTTCTTACTGTTTTCATAACCAGCCCAACCTAAAATTTTATCATTAAATAAAAAACTACTTAAATTTAAATTAGTTTTTTTTATTTCTATTAAAACAGTGATATTAGCATCCATCTTAATCTTTTCTCTGATGAAAGAATTTTGAATATATTTTTTTGATAATTTTTTTAATTGAGGAAATGGACATGTTAAAATTAAATTTTCATAAGTCTTAATCATTCCATTGCTAAATGTTAAATCCCATTTTTTATTTGAAAAACTTATTTTTTTAAGCTCACTTTGAAAATTACACTTAATATCTTTTAATAGATATTTGCTAATATCGCTATTTCCTTTTGTGCCAATAATCTTGATGTGCTTTTTGTTTTCTTTTTTTTTTTCACTTAAAAATTTATGATTTCCACCCCAAAGTTTTAGTATATTTTTCTCTATAAGCATTTTAGTAAACTTCTTAAACTCCAAACTTTTTGGAGAAAAATATTGAGCCCCATGGTCAAATCCTCTCTTTTCATCTAATCTTTTGAATGAAGATCTGCCACCAAGTCCTCTTGCCTTATCATACAAATCTACAGAGTGTTTTTTGCTTAGAAGATTAGCGATAGTTGCTCCAGAAATTCCTGAGCCAATTACACAAAAATTTCTCATTTACCAGCAACTGTCATGCCTTCAATCATCATGGTTGGTGAGTTCGTAGAATATTCAAAATCTAAATCATTTGCTAAAAATATATTTTTAAACATATCCTTAAAATTTCCTGCAATTGTTATTTCACTAACAGGATATTTAAATTCACCATCCTCAACCAAAAAACCTGTTGCACCTACTGAGTAGTCTCCAGTTACCAAGTTACTTCCATGACCTATAGTTTCAGTAACATAAATACATTTTGAATTACTCTTTAACAATTCCTCAAAATTTACTTTTCCATTTTCTAAGTATAAATTTGTAGTTCCTCCTGCTCTTCCATTAGATTTTAAGTTTAATTTTTTGCCATTATAGGTGTCTATAAGATAATTTTTTAATATGCCCTGTTCCACCAGATTTAAGGTTTCAGATTTTACTCCCTCTGCATCAAAATTTCGAGACCCTAAACCTTTTATAATATCTGGCTTATCAATAATATTTATTCGGTCAGAAAATACCTGTTTATTTATTTTGTCCTTAAGGAATGATGTTCCTCTTGCAATAGCTGAAGATGATATCGCACCTGCAAAAGCGCTTAAAATATTTTTAGCAATTCTTTTATCAAAAATTATACTTAATTTTTCGCTTCCTATTTTATCTGGACCAAGTTTTCTTATTGTTTGATGACTTGCTAATTTACCAAGAACTTTTGGATCTTTTATTTCACTAAAAAATCTTTTGCTGGAATATTCATAGTCTCTCTCCATACTTTTCTCATCTTTAGCAACTGTTACACATGAAGCTGAAAATGATGATTTTTTAAAACTCCCACAAAAGCCATCACTATTTGCTAAAAGATAATTTGATTTATTTTCAGTAAAACTAGACTCTGTGTTAATTATTTTTTTATCTTCAGATGCTGTATCTTCTAGCTCTTTTAAATAACTAATTTTTTTTTCATTTTCTACATGAGTTTCATCAAATAAATTTAAATTTTTTATGTTTTTTGCTAGTAAATTTTTATCTGGCAACGAATTAAATTCATCCTCTGGTGTATTTTTTGTAGTTTCAAAACATTTTTCAATAAGATTTTTTAAATTATCATCTAATAAATTTGAGGAAGAAATTGAAGATTTTTTTTTACCTATGTAAGTATCAATACTAAATGCTAAATCATCAGATCTATTAGACTCGTCTAATTTTTTGTTTCTAAAGTTAACAGTTTCTGAAACTCCATGTCCTATTGTAACACTAGTATCAGTTGCTCCAAGTTTTTTTGCAATATCTAAACAAAAAGAAGCTTTAGCATTTAAAAACTTATGATCTTTAATCATTACTTAAAGCTTTGTTCCACCAACTGTCATCTTATCAATTAGTATGGATGGCTGCGCTACACCGACTGGAACTCCTTGACCTGCTTTTCCACAAGTTCCAATTCCTGGATCCATTTTCATGTCATTACCAACCATTGAAACTTCCTTTAAAATTGATGGGCCATCTCCTATTAATGTTGCTCCCTTTATTGGTGAACCAATTTTTCCATCAACAATTTCATAGGCCTCTGTACAATTAAAAACAAATTTTCCTGAGGTAATATCTACTTGTCCACCCCCAAAGCTAACAGCAAAAATACCTTTATCGACAAATTTGATCATCTCATCTTGAGTTTGCTTTCCACTTAACATCATTGTATTTCTCATTCTTGGTAAAACTACATGTCTGTAGTTTTCTCTTCTTCCAGAACCCGTTGACCTCGTATTCATTAGACGTGCATTCAATCTGTCTTGCATAAAGTTTTTTAAAATTCCATTTTCAATTAAGACAGTTCTTTCGGTTGGAGTACCCTCGTCATCTATTGTGAGACTACCTCTTCTATTATCTATAGTACCATCATCAACAATTGTGACACCTTCACTTGCAACTTTCTGCCCCATCAGGTTGTGAAATGCTGACGTTTTTTTTCTGTTAAAATCACCCTCTAGACCATGCCCAATCGCTTCGTGAATTAATATTGCGGGCCAACCTGGTCCTAAAACTACTTTCATTTCACCTGCTGGTGCGGGTTTGCTTTCTAAATTTACTGAAGCAATTCTAAAAGCTTCTTCACACACACTTTTCCAATTATCATTTTGCAAATAATCGTCATAAGACTGTCTGCCTCCAATGCCATAAACACCTGTTTCTTTTCTTCCATTTTTTTCAAGCATTACAGAAACATTAAATCTTATTAATGGTCTGATATCTGTAATTGCCTCACCACCTGATCTGATTATTTCAATTGACTTATGTTCTCCTAAAAAATTTGCTGTAACCTGCTTTACAGCTCCATCTTTTTTTCTTAAGTACTCATTTACTTTATTTAAAACTTCAAGCTTTGAATTTAAAGTTTTTTGTTCTATAGGATTTATATCGTTATAAAATTTTTTGTTAGATTTTGGTATTTCATTATTATAAGTACCTTTAATTGACTTCAGTGTTGACTGAAGGTTTTCTGCTGAGCTTTTTAAAGAGTCTTTTGATATTTCGTTTGAATAGGAGTAAGCAACTACCTCGTCAGATACTGCTCTAAATCCAAAACCTAAATCAGAACTATAGTTTGAGCTCTTAATCTTATTATCGTCTAAAACGATTGACTCTGACTTTGAGTCCTCCAAATATAGCTCTCCATCATCACAGTTTTTTAAAGTGTCTGACACAATATTTTCTGCATCTTTTCTTGCTAAGTCAGATTTATCAAAGAAATTACTCATAAGGATTACATAATGGTTTATTTTCTCTTTTCAACTGCTCTTTTTACACATGTACAAAATTCGTTAAAAAGATAACTATTAAAATATGAAAGTATATTTCAACAATTCATGTAAAATTTGTAGATCTGAAATAAATTTATATAAAAAAGAAAAAATAGAAGAAATAGATTGGGTAGATATCACCAACAATGATCAAGCAGAAAAAGAGACTAATAAAAATGATAAGGAGCTTTTGAGGAGATTACATGTAAAAGATGATGACAAGGTTTTAGAAGGAGCTGAAGCCTTTTTATATGTTTGGAAGAAAATACCTAAATATAGATTTTTATATAAATTTTTTAAGCTTCCAATAATTTTTACGATTTTTGATTATGGATACGAAATAATCGCTTACTTTTTGTATCTTAAAAATAAAAAACAATTAAAAAACTAAGCTAAAAAAAATATCATAATTTCACTTAGCAAAGACATTGAAAGCATAAACATTATTAAGACAATTGAATACATCAACGTTATTATTCTATTTCTTTTTCTTCTTAATTTAACAAACTCTTTATCATCTAAATCAGAGAAATCTCTAAGTCCAATTACAGGATAGTCATAACTCCATCTCCAAGTTGACTGACCTAATCTTGGATCCAAACTGTTAAAATATCTTATCCATGAAAGAACGTAACTTAAGATTATAAACAGAGTGACCATTAAAATTATTCCAAGAAGCATTGTGGTTATTAATTTATTTGTTTAAGCATATTAATTGGGATTTTTAGGTCTTTTTCTAGCTATTAGATGAGTTAAGGAGTCTACCATAATGTCTGATGCCTTAAAAATTTCATTATTTTTAAATTCATGAGAAATGTTTTTTTCAGGATTTGTTTTGTCTTCAATCACTATACCTTCGTCTGGTGAATTATTTTTAATGTATATTAATAATAGCCATTCATCATCTGCTGCTTCATCCCATTTAATAAATATTTCACCTGTCTCAAATCTTCTATCGATACATCTAAAAATTGACATATGTCTTGATATGTATCTTTTATTTAATTGAAAAACTAAACTACTCGCACTTCTAAAAAAACTTTCCAAAGAAAATTCAATTTTTTGTCTTGCAATTGTATAATCTTTTTCTTTTTTTAGAAGTGTTTCTCTATCTTCATCTCCTTGAATTTTTACTCCTAGAGCCTCTACTCTTTCTCTAATTTTTTGGTCCCTTATAATTCGATATTTTTCTTTTAATTTTTCTATTCTATGTTGGAGGCCAGCGTAATCTTCCCTTTTTTCTTTTAAGGAAATTTTTTCAAGTTTTTCTAATTCTTTAACTTCTCTAACCCTAAATTTTTCAATTTGTTTATCTAATCTTAATTTTTGTAAAAATTGTTTTTGTTTCTCAGCCTGTTCAATTCTTATTAGTGCTTGTTCTTTTCGTAAAAATAATTTTATGTCTTTTGTTCTCTGTTTTTCAATTTTTATTTCTTCTTTTAATGCCAGTTCTTTTAATTTAAATTTTAAATCCTCTTCTTTTTGTCTTTCTTCTACTCTCTTAATTTTTTGTAATCTTTCATTTTCTTGTTTTTCTAATTTTATTCTTCGGGCTTCATCTTTTTTAATTACTCTGTACTGATCAATAGTATTAGCAATTTTGTCGAAAAAACCTTGGATATATTTTTCTAAATTTAAATTTAGTTTTATTTTAAATTCAGGCTTAAGCGAATTTTGAAAGTTGATTAGTTTTAAAATAAAACTATCATTTTTTTTTACTTTAGAAATGGAGATTTTTTTATTTTTTTTATAACTTTTAACTTTATTTTTTTTAAATTTATTTTTTGTTTTAGTTTTATTCTTTTTAAATTTTTTTCTAAAAGTTCTATTTTTTCTATTATTTTTAATTTTAACTTTTTTTTTAGTTTTTTTAGATTTTTTTTTCATTTCAAGGAGATTTATATCTATCAATAATTTATTGATAAATATAGTCTCTTGTAACTGGAGTAGATCTATAATTTTTTGTTAGTTGAAATTGATAAACCACTTGATCACCCCATTTAAATGCCATCTCGCAACCTGCTAAATAAAATTCCCACATCCTAAAAAATCTTTCATCAAACATTTGAACAATTTTTTCCTTATTTTTGATACAGTTTTCTTTCCAGTTTCTTAAAGTATGAGTGTAATGTAATCGCAAAACTTCAATATCTGCAATTATCAAACCTGCATTTTCAATTGGTGTAGTAACCTCGCTTAAACTTGGTGTATATCCACCTGGAAAAATGTATTTAGTTATCCAGGGATGTGGGTCTCGTGGTGGATTAACTGATCCGATTGTATGAATTAATGAAACCCCGTCATCTTTTAATAGTTTTTCAATTTGTGAGAAAAATTTCTGGTAAAATTTTCTTCCTACATGCTCAAACATCCCAACACTCACAATTCTATCAAACTTCTCATCAAGTTCTCTGTAATCCATTAATTTGAAATTGAGTTGATTTTCTAGATTAAGCTCTTTTGCTTTTTTTTTACAATAATTAAATTGATTTTCAGATAATGTTATTCCAGTCACCTCACAATTAGCACTTTTGGCTATATCAATTGCTAGTGATCCCCATCCACAACCAATATCTAAAACTTTTTGATTTGGCTTAATGTTCAATTTTTTTATTATATGTTTTATTTTATTATTTTGAGCATCCTCTAATGTATCATCTTCATTTTTAAAATAAGCACATGAATATTGTTTTTTTGGATCTAAAAATAAATCATATAAATCGTCAGAAATATCATAATGATGAGAAACATTCATTTTTGATTTTTTTATAAAATTAAAATTTGTTAAGTATCTGTAAGATCCTCTTATCCTGTTAATTATATAACTAAAAAAATTAAGATGTCCTCTTCCAAAATTCATTAAAGCAAGATCTAAAAAATCTGACAGACTGCCGTTCTCTATTACGATTTCACCATCTGTGTAAGCTTCCCCAAAATATAGATCTGGATGAAATAATAATTTATAATGAAGATTCTTATTTAAAATTTTAACAGTTATTGGATTATTATTTTTTGGATTTCCAATAATATAACTTTTTAAATTTGCATCAATTAATATGAACCCATCTTTTTTAAAAACACTATTTAAGAATCTTGCTAGTTGCATATTAGGCCGCCAAGGATACTTTAGTTGAAAAATTTAAGTTTTCTAACTTAAAATATAGTTCTTCTGCTTCTTTAGAATTTAAAATACTTAAGGGAGGTAGTAAATTTTGATAAGACAGATTGTTTTTTCCAAAATATGTGTGTAGTCCAGATATTAAATTATACTTTTCAAACGTTTCTCTAACATCACACAATTTTTTATTCGCTTTTTGCTCATTTCCATTTTGAAAATCGTCATATACTTCTCTTGCTAATTCTGATGTAGCATTACAAGTTGCAGTAATTATACCTGAACATCCTATCTCCAAACCTTTCAATAGCTTAGTCTCTGATCCAGGCAAGATAGAGAAATTATCTATTTTTAAGTTTTCATATAAATTAAATGAACTGTCTTTAACTCCAACAATATTATTTGGGTACATTGATGCTAGTTTTTCAACACACTTAATACTGAATTTGTATCCACATAATTTTTCAAAATTATAAAGAATTATTTCGCTGTCAGGAATCGCATCAGTTATTTTACTGTAAAATTCTATTACCTCTTTATCACTATATTTATAATAAGCTGGAGGCATAATTAGAAATTTTTTAAAATTTAATGTTCTTGCTACTCTCATTAAATTAATAGTTTCACCTAATGAATTTAAGCCTGTTCCAATTATAAATTTTTCTTTGTATTTGCTTAAAGCTAGATTATTTAAGAGGTTTATTTTTTCAAAAATAGGGATTAACTGAGCCTGACCAGTGCTACCAAGAATTGCCACCCCATGACAGCCATGGTCAATGATCATTTCTGCGTGTTGTATCGTTTTCCTAATATTGAGTGTCAAATCGTTGTTTAAAATTGACATTGAGGCAGCATATATCCCATTAATTTTGCTCATATTGAAAATTTATATAAAAAAACCAATTAGTAAAGTTTATAAATTAATAATGAAAATATTGGCGATTCAAAATAAAATGGGCATTGGAGATACAGTAATTTTCCTTCCATTTATAAAGGCAATATCAAATAAATTCGGTTGCCCTATAAGTTTGCTTGTAAAAGAAAGCTCTAAAGCTGATCAATATTTAAAGGAAACAAATTACATTGATCAAATTATAAACTTGAAAAAAAACGATAAAAACGAGGGAATTTTGGGTTCAATAAAATTAGCAACAAAATTACGTGAGCAAAATTTCGGAAAAGTTTTCATTTTTAATTCTTCTTTAAGGTTTAATTTAGTTTCTAAATTAGCAGGTATTAAACAAATTTATCAATATCCACTTTTTAAAAAAAAAGAACAACACATTATTGAAGCTGCAAAAAGTTTAATTAAAAAAAACTTAAATATTGAAGTTAATGAAAATCCTGAAATCTATATAAATGAAACATTGGTAAAATTGTCTTACAAAAAATTAAATATAAAAAATGATGAGCTAAATATTCTACTTGGTACAGGAGGCTCTGGACCAACAAAAAGAATCCCAGCTAAAACTTTTTTAATATTTATGGAAAAAATATGTGAAGTTAGAAAATGTCGATTTTATATTGCTACTGGTCAAAATGTAGATGAGCAAAAAATTTTGAAAGAGATTTTAGACTCAAAGTTTAAAGATCAATGTGTTGCGTTAGATAATCATACTATAAACGAAACTTTACCAATAATAAAAAATTGTAAAATATCAGTTTGTAATGATACAGGTTTTGCGCACTTGTCGTCAGCTCTAGGCATTAAAACAATTACTCTTATGGCAGATACACCTTTAATATACGGTTCTTACTCTACAAATATGTATCCTATAATACCTGATGGCGTACAATATGTAACTCATAACACACTGGGTAAAGATAAAATAAACCCTGAAAAAATATTTAATAAATTTATGTCAATATTATCTTAGGAAATATCTTGAAGGACAATTTCTTTAGCTTCATTCACTATAGTTGATAATCTTGAAGTCTCAGGAGAAATATCGGGATGAATTTTTTTTTGAATTTTTAAATAAGCTTTATTAACAGCTTCCTTTGTAGGTTTCTTAGTAATATCTAAATTTAATATTTTATAAGCTTCTGAAACAGATAATGTAGAAGAATTATTGCCAGGAGATTGGTTAAAGGAGAATCTTCCAGAATTTCTTAAAGTTTTAATAAGTCTATAAAGGGACACTAGTTGAATTATAGACAAGCCCTTGAGTTTCACTAACGCGAGACCTGCTAAAGTTAAGGGTAATGTTAATAAAAACTTTCCTCCTATTGCAAACAAAATTGCAAAAATTACCAATATTATAATAGTAAGTAGCCTTAGCCCTCTTGACATTTTGTTTAGAGCGGCATTAGAAAACCATCTTAATAAAAAATATAAAATAACTAAAATTAACAGTGTATAAATTATAATATTCATATATTTCCTTATCTAAATGAAAGTACCATATCTAAAAAAAAAACCAGAGATAAAATCTTGTCACAATATTGAGTGGGAAGATAATTATAGCTGGATACACCAAAAAAATATTTTAGAAGTTTTAAGAGATAAATCTAAGTTAGATCCTGAAGTAAAAGATTATTTAGATCAAGAAAATTCTTATGCTGAATTTCATTTAAAAGATACAAAAAATTTACAAAAAAAATTATTTGGTGAAATTAAAGGAAGAATAAAATTAGATGATGAATCTCTACCATATAGGGATCATACTTACGAATATTGGACAAAAACTACTTCTGAAGGAAATTATTCTATTAAACTTCGAAAGAAAATTGGGGAAAATAATATTGAAGAAATATGGAATGGAGATAAGGAAAAAGAAAAACTTAAAACCGAGTATTTTGGTGTTGGTGATTTAGAGGTAAGTAATGACGATAAATATCTTGGATATTCATTAGATCTCAAAGGTTCAGAATATTATACAATCCAAATTAGAGATATAAAAACTAATAATGTTATTTCTAAAGAAATTAAGGAAACATCTGGAGGTATTACATTTAGTTTAGATGATAAGTATATCTTTTACTCAAAGCTAGATGAGAATCATAGAGCAAGAAAAATTTATAGGCACGAAATCGGAAATTACAAAGATGAAGATAAGTTAATTTTTGAGGAAAAAAGTGAGGCTTTTACTGTAAGTATTGGACTAAGCTCAGATGAAAAGTATTACTTTATAAATACTTCTGACCATAACACATCTGAACAATACTATTTTAATGTAGATGAGTTAGAGCCTCTTCCAAAACTTATAATGAAAAGAGATAGAGGTGTTTTATATTCTACCAATTCATGGGATGGTAAATTTTATAATCATACCAATAAAAATGCAGAAGATTTTAAAATTGATATATCAGATAGCTTAGAAAAACAAGACTGGAAACCTTTCATCTTGCCAAAAAAAGAAGTATTAATAGGAGGTTTAACTTTTCTAAAAAATTGGATCATTAGATCTGAAACATCTAATGCACTGGATAAGTTATTTGTTAGAAATATCTCTACAAATATCGAACAAGAATTAATATTTTCAGAAGAAAGAATATATGTTCCTGGAGTTTCACTTGCTCAAAGAAATAGAGATACGGACGAGGTTTATCTAGGGTATTCTTCCCCTAAAACACCTTCTAGAGTTTATAAATTTAATTTATCTAATAAATCCAAAGAACTAGTTAAAGAACAAGAAATTCCATCAGGACACAATCCAGAAAATTATATTGTGGAAAGAGTGGAGTTCAAATCACATGATGGAAGATTGGTGCCATTAACAATTACACGTCATAAAAAAACCAAAATAGACGGAACTGCTAACATACTACTCTATGGATATGGATCATATGGAAACTCTATGAGCCCAAGTTTTTCCTCCACAAGATTAAGTTTAATAAATAGAGATATAATTTGGGCAACTGCCCACATAAGAGGTGGCTTGGAAAAAGGGATGAAGTGGTGGAAAGAGGGAAAGTTAACTAATAAAAAAAATACCTTTGAAGATTATATTTATGCAGCTAAATATTTAATAAATAAGAAATATACTACAAAAGGTAAAATAATTGGTATGGGTGGATCAGCAGGAGGTTTGCTAATGGGTGCAGTTGTCAACCAGTCTCCAGAGTTATTTTTAGGGATTATAATGGCTGTACCTTTTGTAGACTCGCTTACTACAAATTTAGATCATTCTTTACCTTTAACAGTTGGAGAGTTTGACGAATTTGGGAACGCTAAAGATAATAAAGAACATTTTGATTATATTTTTTCATATGCTCCCTACAACAATATTAAAAAAATTGATTATCCACATATTTTAATAACAACCAGTCTAAGCGATAACCGGGTTCTGTTTGATGAACCTGCAAAATTTACTGCAAAATTAAGGGAATATAAAACTAATAATAATTTACTTTTACTAAAAACTGAAATGAATGCAGGTCATGGTGGAAAATCTGGCCGAGATGGTGCAATAGAAGAAATTGCACTTGACTATGCATTTGCACTTAAGATTGCAAAAAAAATCTAATTTTCTAATCTTGAACAATTAAAAATAATTCTTACATAAAACGGTGAGCTGCCTAATGGGGCTTACTAAATATAAACTTGCTTAACAAAGGAGGATATAATGACAAGTAAGGATCTATCTATATTTAACTCACTAAGACCATTTTCAATTGGTTTTGACGATATGTTTGATCAATTTGAAAATATGTTAGGAAACGGAAATTTGACAATGCAGTCAAATTATCCACCTTACAACATTCGAAAAACAGGTAAAGACAACTATGCAATTGAAGTTGCATTAGCTGGATTTAATAAGAAAGATGTTGAGGTTGAGTTTGAGGAAAATTTACTAACTGTTAGAACAAAACAAGTAAGTAAATCCGAAAACAACGACGTTGATGGAGAAATCATTCATAAAGGTATTTCTCAAAGACAATTTGCAAGATCATTCACTATTGCTGATGACGTAAAAGTAAATGGTGCCGAGCTTAAAGATGGTCTTTTAACAATATCTTGTGAAAGAATTATTCCAGAACATAAAAAGAAAAAACTTATAGAAATTAAATAAGTATAACCTTACTTGCGAGGATTTTTATCCTCGCAAGTGTGATTTAAAAACAACCGTTGGATACAAAACCAATAACAATATTTTTAGAATTTATTTCAAATCTTCTTTCGCAAGGAATTAAATATTTTTTTGTATTGTATACAAGCTCAAAGTTACCTTTGCCATTTTTGAAATCTTCATCAGGTTTTCCTAATTCCATTTGAAGGTCGCCAGAGGATTTTCCTATAAATTTACTTAATTTCTCATTTTCTTTTTCAACTATAGCATCTGTTTTTTCTTTAACTGTTTGACAACCAGATAAAAGAATAAAAGTTGTAAAAATTATTAAAATTAATTTTAATTTCATATAATTTATTTAACACTCAATTGTGTCAAAAGATTAGCCTAAAAGTTGAAAACTGCTTATTTTACATGAAAAAATTAATTAATATAATGTATTTAATTGAACTAATTCTGAATTCTAATTAATTGTTATTTATTAAAATGAATACAAAACTTAAGGTATCAAAAATATCAAAAATTTATCCGGGTTGTATAGCAAATGATAACGTATCCTTAAATTTTGAGAGTGGAAAAATTTACGCTTTGCTTGGAGAGAATGGTGCTGGAAAATCTACATTAGTAAAAATATTATCAGGCGTAATTAATTCAGATCATGGTCAGATTTTTTTAAATGATAAACTTCTTGAATTAAATTCTCCCAAAGATGCTAAGGATAATAATATTGGGATGGTTTTTCAACATTTTAATCTTTTTGAAACTTTATCAGTTTTAGAAAATCTTAGTATTGATAGTGAAAAAAAAAATGAAGAATTAAGAGTTTTGGTTAATGAGATTTTAAGAAAGTATAATTTCAAAATTGACTTAGATGTTCCTATTCTTAATCTTTCAGCAGGTCAAAAACAAAAAGTTGAAATCATAAGATGTCTATTAAGAAATCCTAAAGTTCTAATAATGGATGAACCCACCTCAGTTTTAACAGAACAAGAAACAGAAGATTTATTTTTATCTTTGAAGAAATTTTCAAATGAAGGAATTTTAATTATTTATATTACACACAAACTAAAGGAGGTTTTGTCATTATGTGATGAAGTTGCAGTGATGAGAAAAGGTAAAGTAGTCTCTGTCAGCAGGACTCGGGATGAAGAATTATCCAGTTTAGCAAATAAAATGATTGGAGAAAGTTTAATCAAAATAAAGAAAAAAAATAATAATACTCTAAGTTCTGAAGAAATTTTAAAAGTATCAAACCTAAATTTCATTAGTGATGATCCGTATGAAATCAATTTAATTGATATAAACTTTACATTAAGAAAGGGAGAATGCCTTGGAATAGCTGGTATATCAGGGAATGGACAAAATGAATTATTTCAGATTTTAAGTGGAGAGATAATATCAAATGACAGTTCCATTAGATTTAGAAATAAAGAAATTAGTAAACTGAACCCCAAGGAAAGAAGAGAATTTTTAATGGCCTTTTCACCTGAGGACCGTATATCCCAAGCAGCCATACCCTCATTAAAAATTTATGAAAATGTGGCACTTAACAATTTTAAAACTTCAAATTTTTTTGAAAAAGGTTTTTTAAATGAAAAAAAAATTAAAAACCATTCTAAAAAAATTCTTTCAAATTTTTCAGTAAATACAGATAATGTTAACCTAAAAAGTCAATTTTTATCTGGAGGAAATCTTCAAAAATTAATCCTAGGTAGAGAACTGATTACGTCACCAGAATTATTGATATGTTTTAACCCAACTTGGGGTCTAGATGTTGGGGCTATTAATTATATCCATCAAACACTTATGCAAATTAACGAACAAGGTAAATCTATAATCTTAATTTCAACTGATAACGATGAACTACTACAGCTTAGTGACAGAATTTCTGTAATTAATCAAGGTAAGCTCTCTAAAATAATAAATGCTGAGGATGTAAATCCAGAAAAGTTAGGGCTTTTAATGGGTGGAGGAGTAATTGATAAAAATTGAAAAGCGCAACGAAGCACCTAACTCAATTTATTTTTTAACACCAGTTCTAGCAATTTTTTTAACATTAATTTCTGGAGCATTAATCTTTTTTATACTTGGATTTAAACCCTTAGAAGCTTTAAAGTTTTTTTTTATTACTCCAATTTCCGACTTGTATGGACTTAGCGAGCTTCTAATAAAAGCAACACCACTTTGTTTAATTGCTATTGGTCTTTCGTTTTGTTTTAAAAGTAATAATTGGAACATTGGTGCTGAAGGACAATTGACTTTTGGAGGAATAGTTGGTGGAGGTGTTGCGTTATTATTTTATAATCATGACGGTTTTTATGTATTACCTTCAATTATTTTAGCCGGAGCAATAGGTGGTATGGTTTTTGCAATGATTCCTGCAATTTTAAAAGTTTATTTTAATACCAATGAGATTTTAGTTAGCTTGATGCTTGTTTATGTGTCAAAACTATTATTAGACTATCTAGTAGTTGGTCCTTGGAGCAATCCAGAAGGTTTTAATTTTCCAGAGACAAGACAATTTAGTGAGTCTGCTAGGTTACCTATTTTAATTGAGGGTCTAAGAATTCATGCTGGTATTTTTATAGCATTAATCAGTGTATTTTTAGCTTGGATTGTTTTGTACAAAACCTATTTAGGTTTTCAAATTAAAGTTTCAGGATTAAGTCTAAAGACAGCAAAATATGCTGGTTATAAAGGAAAGACCATGATCTTGTTAGTTTTTATGGTTAGTGGTGCTTGTGCTGGTCTTGCGGGGGTTGGAGAAATAACTGGTCCAATAGGACAGTTACATAGGATGATTTCACCTGATTATGGTTTTACAGCTATAATAGTGGCATTTTTAGGTCGTCTTAATCCAATCGGTATTGTCTTTGCATCTTTAATTGTAGCACTTACATACCTTGGAGCTGAAACGGCGCAAATATTTTTACAGGTTCCAAAATATACTGGTCAAGTATTTCAAGGAATGATTTTATTTTTTCTACTTGCGTCTGATTTCTTAATTTTCTTTAAAATAAAATTTTTAGGATTTAAAAAATATGAATATTGATATTAATTTTATTGGTATTCTTATTGGAGCCATAATGGCCTCTTCTGTTCCTTTAATACTTGCGGCCTCAGGAGAGCTTATAACAGAGAGGTCGGGTGTTCTAAATTTAGGTGTTGAGGGTATGATGATTATAGGTGCAATTTCAGGTTTTGCATTAATGGTTATTACTGACAATTTATTTTTTGCGATAATTGGATCAATGCTCTCAGGTTTGCTTTTATCTTTTATCTTCGGTTTTTTGACACAATCTTTAATTACAAATCATGTTGCAACTGGACTTGCTCTTACTATTTTCGGTATTGGTTTATCTGCAATGATTGGGAAAGATTTTGTTGGAATACCTGGAAAAGAATTTCCTTTATTGTTAGTAAATCTTAAAGAGCGCATACCATTTTTTGGCCCTATTTTTTTTGGTCATTCAGTAATTTTTTATTTTGCATTTTTGCTTCCTTTTGTAACTAACTATTTTTTAAAAAAAACTAAAATAGGTTTAATTGTTAGAGCAGTGGGAGACTCTCCTATATCTGCTTCAAATCAAGGAATCAATGTCTTACTAGTAAGATATTGTTGTATTCTTTATGGAGGAGCAATGTGTGGTTTGGCAGGAGCTTATCTCTCTCTTATTTATACTCCTCAGTGGATTGAAAATATGACAGCTGGTAGAGGTTGGATAGCTCTCGCATTAGTAGTGTTTGCTACATGGAGCCCAATTAAAGTTTTAATTGGAGCTATAGTATTTGGAGGAATAACTATTCTTCAGTTACATATGCAAGCAATGGGAATAAGAATTCCAGTTCAATTTTTAAGTGCATTACCATATATAATGACAATTGTTGTATTAGTAATAATTTCTCGTGACAGTAGAAAAATAAAACTTAATACACCCACTTCGCTGGGACAAATGTTCTATAAGGAAAAGTAATGTTAGCTATTCCAAAATAAACATTTTTTTTTAAAAAAATTTGTTTAGGCTACAGAATCAAAAAGTTAAATTTAAAGGGGAAAAAATGTATAAAAATTTTGTTAAAAGTTTAATCACTGTATTATTTTTGTTTGGATTTGCAATTAATGCTAATGCAGAATTTAAAGTTGGTTTTGTTTATGTAGGACCCACTGGAGATCATGGATGGACATACCAACATGATGAAGGAAGGAAGGCTGTAGAAGCTGCTGGAATAAAAACTACTTATGTAGAAAGTGTTCCAGAAGGTGCTGATGCTGAGAGAGTAATAAGACAACTTGCTCAATCTGGTCATGATCTTATTTTTACTACTAGTTTTGGATATATGGATCCAACAAATAAGGTTGCCAAAGATTTTCCTAATGTAAAATTTGAGCACGCAACAGGTTATAAAAGGGAGCATTCTAATGTGTCGACATATTCTGCAAGATTTTATGAGGGGAGAACTCTTTTGGGACATATGGCTGGAAAAATGACTAAAACAAACGTTATTGGATACATTGCATCTTTTCCAATTCCTGAAGTTATAAGAGGAATAAATGCAATGACTTTAGCGGCACAAAAAGTCAATCCGAATATAAAAACTAAAATTGTTTGGGTATTTACTTGGTATGATCCAGGAAAAGAGTCGGAAGCAGCTCAAGCCTTAATAGATCAAGGAGCAGATATAATTATGCAGCATACTGATAGTACTGCACCAGTTCAGGTAGCTGAAAAAGCAGGTGTTTGGTCATTTGGACAAGCAAGTGATATGCAAAGGTTTGCACCAAAATCAATATTAACATCTATAATAGATGATTGGGCACCTTACTATGTTGAAAGATCTATTGCTGCAAGAGACGGTACATGGAAACAACAAGATACCTGGCATGGATTAAATGAAGGGATGGTTGCTATGGCTCCATATAACTCTGCGATGGGAAGTGGTTTAGTGAATGAAGTAAAACAACTTCAAAAAGATTTAGCATCTGGAAAAGTTCATTCATTTACAGGTCCGATATATGATCAAAAGGGCAACTTACTTGTAGCAGAAGGTAATGTTGCAGATGATGGAATGTTAGCGGGTATGAGTGTTTATGTTAAAGGTGTTGAGGGCGATATTCCAAAATAAATTTTAATTAAATTTAAAATTAAAGGCCAGCTTGTCTGGCCTTTTTTTATTAAGAATGTTTTTTTTTTAAAGTATTTATATCAATTTCATCATAATACTCTGAAGGTTGAATAATCCAAGGATCGTTATTCAATAAGATTGGACAGAAGTCTGGGGTGAAAGATGAAGATTTTTTTTTCCATAAACAGGCTGTTTTAATTTCATCAATATAATTTTTGATAGGATCATACTTTTTTAACCATTCAATACTTTTGTTTAGTGTTAATCCAGTATCTGAGAGATCATCTACTAATAAAACTCTTTTGAAATCCTGATTTTTTGCAATTGCACTCATATCCCTTGCAAATATTAATTCGCCTTGTTGATTTTGAACTGTATCTCCTGAGTAACTTTGTATTACTACATAAGCTGTGGGTATTTTAAAAATTCTAGACAAAATATCAATAATTGGCGCCGCACCTCTCATAATCCCAACTAAGACAGTTGGCATATATCTACCTTCTATTTCAAGTGCAAGTTTTTCAACTGCACTTTTGTACTCATCATATGTAATTATTAATTTCTCACTCATTAAAATTTGGTATCATAAATAAAAAAATTAAAAAAGGAGAATTATGAAAGGCTATTGGATTTGTGTGTACGAAAAAATTGATAATTCAGAAAAACTTAATGAGTATGCTGGTAAAGCTAAACCTGCTGTAGAAAGGTACTCTGGAAAATTTTTGACAAGAGGTGGAAAATATAGAATTAATGAGGGAAATAGCTCTCCAAGAACAGTTGTGGTTGAGTTTCTTGATTACGATAAGGCTATAGAGTGTTATGATTCTCCTGAATATCAGGAAGCATTCAATATACTTAAGGGTCACGTAATTAGACAACATCAGATAGTGGAAGGTGTTTAAATTTTAAAATACAATTAAAATAATAAAATGAAAAGTTATTGGATAGCTCTTTATACAGAGATAAAAAGTATGGATAATTATAAAAAATACTCGAACGTTGCTATACCTATAATTAAAAAATATGGTGGAATACCATTAGTTAGAGGAGGTAAATCAAAAGTCTATTCGGGTAAAGAATTTTTAAGGACTGTAGTATGGGAATTCCCAAGTTTTGATAAAGCAATAAAATGCTATAACTCTAAAGAGTATTTAGACGGATGGGCAGTAGCAAAAGATACAACTAAAAGAAATTTACAAATAGTAGAGGGTCTTAATATTGAATAGGCTCAGGATCAATACTTCTCCACAAATACCATGTGGCAACTGAACAATATGGTGAAAACCTTTTGTTGAGTAAACTTACATATTTATCTGGGGGCAAATATTTTTTATTATAATTTTTTGAGATTGCCCTTAATAATCCGATATCCTGAATTGGCCAAATATTTGGACGATTATAGGTAAATAGTAAAATCATCTCTGCAGACCATCTGCCAATTTGTCTAAGATTGGATAAATATATTATTGCCTCTTCATCTGACATCGCTGGAATAAGTCTTGGATTGAAAGTTTTATTTGCTGTTTGTATGGCTAAACTTTTAATTCCTTTTACTTTTTGCCTGCTTAATCCACAACTTTTTAACTGATGACTAGATAATTTATTGATAGTTTTCGCAGTAATATTATTTTTACATTTTTTTTTAAATTTTAAAAAAACTGCATTTGCGGCTGCAACACTAATTTGTTGACCTATAATACTTTTACAGAGTGAAAAGAAAACATCTTTTCTTGTTGAAAGAACTATTTCTGAAGGTGATTTATATTTTTTTATTAAAGAAGACATAACCTTATCTTTTTTAGATAAATATTTTTTTGCAGTATTCCAATAACTTGGTTTATTACTCATGTCTCGAAGCTGATAGATTTTTTTTTAATACAATTTCCCTTCTGAATATTATTAAAGAAGATAGAATGACCATTAAAGACCCCATTAAAGTTTTATTCGATGGAACTTCATTCCAAATAAAATAACCAAATATAATTGCAAATACCAAAGCTAAGTATTTTAAAGGTGTAACCAAGCTTACTTCAGAAAATTTATACGATTGAGATAACCATAAATTAGCAAGGCCTCCAAGAATACCTATCATTGATAATAAAAATAAATCTGTAAAACTAGGCATGATCCAATCCTGATAAAACGTGAAAAAACTTAAAATCATTATTGAAAAAGAGAAAAATAGACTAATTAGCCAGACTGGCTCTGTTGCAGATAATTTTCGAATAGTAATTGCCACATAAGACAAGCCCAAACAAAAAATTATTGGGTAAATATAATAAAAATTTAATGAGCTAAAACCTGGTTCAGAAATTACAATTATTCCAACAAATCCAACTAAAACTGCCATCCATCTATAAAAGCCTACTTTTTCATTTAATAAAAAAATTGAAAATATAGTTGTAAAAATAGGCGCAGCAAAAGTGATACTGACAACTGTTGCCAAAGGTAAATTTCTAAGAGCAATAAAAATAGAAATTAACGCGACTAACCCTGCTAAACATCTCATTAAATGAAGTATTGCCCTATCTGTTTTATAAAAGTCTAGGTATCTTTCTTTTGGTATAATAAACAAAATCGGAATTATACCACAAAAACCTCTGAAAAATAATACTTGTCCAACTGGATATGCTTCTGACCACTTTACAATTAAATCCATTATAGAAAAAGCACATACTGATATAAACATGTAGAAAAAGCCTAATTGATTTTTTGATAGCATATGATTAACTTTAGTTTAATTAAGTTAATATTCAATGGAAATAGCTATTTTAGGATTAGGATGTTTTTGGAGTCCAGAAATTAAGTTTAGTAAACTTGAGGGAATAATCAAAACAGAAGTTGGATATTGTGGAGGTTACAACGCCCAAACAAATTACAGAGAAGTTTGTTCAGGAACAACAAACCATGCAGAAGTCGTTAAGTTAGACTTCGATCCAAAAATAATAACATTTGAACAAATTCTTGAATATTTTTTTGAGTTTCATGATCCTACAACTCTTAATTCACAAGGTCCTGATTTTGGAACACAATATAGAAGTGAAATATTTTATTTAAATAATGAACAAAAAAATATTGCTAAAAAAATAATAGATAAAGAAAATGTAAGACTTTCAGGTAAAGTTGTAACAAAAATATCTCAAGTTAAAAATTACTGTGCTGCTGAAGAATATCATCAACGATATTTGGAAAAAAGATAAAATGTCTTTGGTTGATACAAGTTGGTTAGAAAGAAATATTAATAAAGTAAAAATAATTGATTGCTCATGGCATATGCCTCAAACTCAAAGAAATGGTTTTGAGGAATATACAAAGGAACATATTCCAAATGCTATTTTTTTTGATTTAGACAAAAATTCTAAATTAGATACTGATTTACCTCATATGCTGACTGATATTAAATCTTGGGAAAAAATAATGAGCGACATGGGTATAGAAAATAATGATCGAATAGTAGTTTATGATAACTCTGATGTTATTAGTTCCTGTAGATGTTGGTACAATTTAATTTATTATGGACATAATCCTAAACTAGTTCATGTTCTGGATGGTGGATTGAAAAAATGGAAAAAAGAAAATAAGTCTACAGATAAAGAAGAAGTAACCACTCAAACTTCTAAGTATACATGTAAAGAAAATACAAAACTTGTTAAAAATAAAAAACAAATCGATCAAAATTTAGATTTACGAGAATTTAATGTTATTGACGCAAGAAGTAGAGAAAGATTTGAGGGTAAAGTTGCTGAACCCAGAAAAGGTCTTAGAAGTGGGTCAATAAGAAACTCTTTTTGTCTACCCTTCTCTGAATTAATAAATGAAGACCACACTTTTTTTAGTAAAGACAAAATACTTGAAAAGTTTAATTCATTAAAATTTGACCTCAATAAAAATATAGTATTTTCATGTGGTTCTGGAGTTACCGCAAGTGTATTGGCACTAGCTTATTCTTTAATAAATGCTAAGTATATGCCAACTATATATGACGGCTCTTGGGCTGAGTATGGAAAAAATTAACTTATGAAAACGTCTACAAAAATAACAAGTATTGTCATTATATTTTTTTTAATCATTGCAACGGTGATCATCGGAAGAACAATGATTGGGAATCATTTCAAAAAAAAATTTAGTAAAAGACCTCCTCCTGGAATAATAGTTACTACTACACAAGAAAGAATTTTTGAAAATGTTGTAAGCACTTATGGGACCGCAACTCCAGTTCAAACACAATCATTTAAAATTGAAAAATATGAAATATTAAAACCAATAAAATTTAATCAAAAAGTTAAAAAAGGTGATGTAATTGCTGAACTTAAAAATCGAAAAGTTACTGCACAATTTGACGGAGTTATTGGAAAAAGGGAATTTTCAGAAGATATAGAAGTTTCAAAATCTTCTATATTAATTAATCTTGAAGATACTAGCTCAATATATTGTGATGTAGATATACCTGAAATTTTTGTAGCATTTATTAAAGTTGGTCTACCAGTTGATATTAAATTTTCTGGTTATAAAAACACAATTTATAAAGGTGAAGTTGACTCTTTTGCAAGCAGAATAAGTGAAGATACAAGAGCTTTAGCAACAAGAATTAAAATGGACAATTCATCTGGTGAAATATTACCTGGCTCATTTTTAGAAATATCAATTAAATATGATGTAAGAAATAGCTTAAGTGCTCCTGACACAAGTACAGTTGTCGAAGGCGAAAATGTTTTTATTTATAAGGTAGATGAAAAAAATAAAGTAATGAAAACAAAAGTAACTATTGGTGATAGATACCTAGGTTTTGTTGAAATATTAGATGGATTAAATAATGAAGATAAAATTGTTGCAGAAGGAACAAAAAAAGTAAGACCAAATTTAGTAATCAGACCCATTGAAAAAGGTGCTAAAAAAAAACAAGGAAATTCTGGCTGGGGTAAAAAAAATAAATCAAAAAAAGCTGAAGAAAAAAAAGGTAAATTTGATTGGTTAAAAAATATTTTTAAAAAATCTGAAAAAGAGAAAAAATAATTAAATGTATATAACTGAAGTAAGTATTAAAAGACCTGTTGTGGCTTGGGTCATGTCATTAATATTAATTATTTTCGGTATTTTTGTTTTTTTAGAATTACCAGTTCGAGAGCTACCTGATGGTATACAGCCTCCTGTAGTACAAGTTCAAACAGATTATAAATCTGCGTCCGCAGAGATTGTGGATGAAGAAATAACGCAAAAACTTGAAGATGTAATTGGTGGAGCTGAGGGTATCAAAAATATTGATTCAAGTTCTCTTAATGGAAGAAGCAGGATTAATATTCAATTCAATACTGATATCGATTTGGATGATGCTGCCAATGATATTAGAGAAAGAGTAGCAAGAGTTATTGATAATTTACCAAGTGAGTCAAACCCCCCACAAATATTAAAACAAGCTGCGGGTTTTACTACTACAATGTGGCTTGCTTTATCATCCCCAACATGGAATGATTTAGATCTTGGTGATTATGCTGAAAGATATCTAATAGACGCATTTTCAAGTGTACCAAATGTAGGTCGAATTTTAGTAGGTGGATTAAGAGAACTTAGTGTAAGAGTTTGGGTTGATCCAATTAAATTAGCTGCAAATAATCTTACAATACAGGAAGTTGAAAGAGCTCTTAGAAACGAAAATATTAATCTTCCAGCTGGAACATTAGAAGCTAACAATAAAGATTTAACTTTAAACATCGATAAATCCTATTCGAATATTGATACCATTAAACAATTGCCACTTAGGAAAAATAAAGAAAAGGTTATCATTTTATCTGATATAGCTAATATAGAATTTGGACCTGTTTCAGAAAAAACTTTATTTAAAGCACAACGAAAAAATGCAGTAAATTTAAAAACAGTAGGAATTGGAATTTATGCAAAAAGTGGTGCCTCAACTGTAGAACTTTCAAAACAAGTAAAAATTAAAATAAATGAAATTAACAAATCTTTACCTGATGGATTAAAATTAGAAATAGCATTTAACAGAGCAACATATATTGGTGCTGCAATTGAAGAAGTTTACAAAAGTTTAATAATTGCATTCGTGTTAGTTGTTTTAATTATTTATCTTTTTTTAGGTAACATTAAAGCTGTAATTGTTCCTGCAGTTGCATTACCAGTTAGTCTTATTGGATCATTTCTAGGTCTATATATTTTTGATCTTTCAATAAATATTTTCGTTTTACTTAGCTTTATTCTGGCCATTGGTATAATCACTGATGACTCTGTGATCATGACTGATGCAATCTATACAAGAATTGAAAATGGTGAAACACCTTTAGTGGCTGCGTACAAAGGTTCTAAACAAATTACATTTGCAATTATAGCAACGACTTTAATTCTTATAGCAGTATTTTTGCCCTTAATTTTCATTAAAGGAATATCAGGAACTTTATTTAAAGAGACTGCAATAGCTTTATCTTTTTCAATAGTTGTATCTTCTTTTGTAGCACTAACATTATCCCCAATGCTAGGAAGTAAATTTTTAAATAAAAAAGAAAAAATTAATTTCTTTGTAAAAAAATTCAATAATGGATTTAAATCTTTTACAGGATTTTATGTAAACTCCCTTAAATATTGGGTGAATAAACAAAAAACTATTTCAATATTTATAATTTTAATTATTACTGCTTCGGCCTATTTGTTTAGTTTTTCTAAAAAAGAATTGATCCCAATTGAAGATAGAGGTGCTTATTTAATTATTGGGTCAACTGATGAAGGTAGTTCATTTGAATATACCCAAGAAAAAGCTCAAATAATTGAAGGAAGAATATTAAGATTATTACAGGCAGAAGACAGTCCATATGCAAGACTAATTATGAGAGTTCCTGGTTTTGGAAAATCAGCAACGTCTTATAACAGCTTTATAATTATTGCATTACTTGATGAATGGAAAAATAGAGAAAAAAGTAGTCAAACAATATTAAGAGAAGCTATTGGACAAGTGGTTTCTGTACCTGAAACTTTTGCTTTTCCAATTTCTCCACAATCAATAAGAGTATCTAGCTATAATAAGCCTGTTCAAATGGTCATATATGGATCTAGCTACGAAGAATTAGAAGAAATTCAAAATGGTGTCTTAAGACAGTTAAGAAAAAATAGAAATATGTCTAGAATTGAGAGTGATTATACAAAAAATAAACCTGAGGTTAAATTAATAACTAATAAAAACAGAGCAAATGATTTGGGAGTTTCTACTGAAAATATAGGTAGAACATTAGAAACTCTTTATGGAGGAAAAAGAGTAACAACTTTCAGTAAAGAAGGAAGAGAATACCCAATTATTTTGCAACAATATTTAGCAGACAGAAGAGATAAAGATGGGTTATCAAAAATATTTGTTAGATCTGAAACAACTGGTAAACTAGTTTCTGTTGCAAGTTTAGTTGAGTTTGAAGAAAAAGGTACTGCTGAAGCATTACCAAGGTATAATCGTCAAAGAGCTGTTACAATTTCTGCTGCGCTTGCAGAAGATTATACTCTTACAGAAGCGATAAAATACCTGGAAGAAGTAATGATTAAGGTTGCTCCTCAAAATCAAGTCACCTGGAAAGGAAAATCTGAAGAGTTAAAAGAAACAACTAATGAAATATACTTAATTTTTGCCCTTGCATTGTTAACTGCTTATTTAGTTATGGCAGCAACATTTAACTCTTTTGTTCACCCATTTATTATCATTTTAACAGTTCCACTAGCTGTTTTTGGAGGCCTGGTATTTATTTTATTTTTAAATAGTTCGGTAAACATTTTCTCTCAAATTGCATTAATTATACTAATTGGTATCTCAACGAAAAATAGTATTTTGATAGTAGACTATACAAACCAAATAAGGACTACTGGTGTCAAATTGCAAGATGCAATAATTAAGGCTTGTCAGCTGAGAATAAGACCAATTATAATGACTTCGTTGAGTACAATGATTGCGATGTTGCCATTAGTAATTGGAAATATTGGTCCAGGTGCAGGAGAAGGATCTAGATTAGCGGTTGGAGGAACTATACTTGGAGGAATGATTATTTCAACTTTCTTTACATTGTATGTAACCCCGACGATGTACTTAGCTCTAGCTAAGAATACAAAACGTATTGATGCAGTAGATATTGAGCTAAAAAAACAGCTGAATTAAAAAATAATATATTTATTAGTAGATAAAGAATTTCTACAATTTGAGAGTTGCTTCTTATAAATGTTAGATTGTTTTTCTACTTTATTCGCTAAACCAATAACTTTCTTATTTTTTTTATAGTTTTTGTAATTTCCCCAGCCTTCGTGGTAAGCAATATATTGCTTAAAAGCATCATTTTTCGAAACTTTTAAAATTTTTTCAGTTTTATTTGTATACCATCCGATAAAGTCAACACTATCTTTAAATCTTGTTCTTGTTGCAAATTTATTTCCTGTTTCTAACTTATACTGTTTCCATGTACCTTTAATCGCTTGAGAATAACCAAATGAACTGGAAGGTCTTTTGTATGGAACAATTTTAAAAAGTTTTTGTCTGGGAGGTTTTGCTAGCGAATCAAAATTAGACTCCATTTTTATAATTGCAAGTTGTAAGTAAATAGGCGTACCCCACCTTTGCTCTGATTTTTTAGCATGTTTGTACCAAAAATATCTTTCATCAAATATTGAACAACTGTTTGAGGTATTTGATGGTATTGATGAACAGGCATTAATTAAAAGAAAAAAAAATAATAAATAATTAATTTTAAGAATTTTCATACTTTTTAAGTAAATTATAAAAAACAATTATAATTATTACTCCAATTAAATTTCCAAATAAATCTGAATATTCAAAACTTCTTTCTGGAACAAAATGGTGAAATAATTCAAGAACAACTGAAATTGTTATCAAATAAAGAAATATAAAGGTAATTTTGGCAGTTTTTTTAAATGTTAGTAAAGCAATTAAAGACAAAAAAGCAAAAGCATACAAATGATTCGTTGAAATTATGAAATCAGGAGTAATTTGGGGTTGTAATTTACAATCATCATACAAGAAACACCCGATTAAACTACCTGGGAAAAGATATAATAAAATTAAAATGAAATTTGTTATGTAAAAAATAATTTTATTTTTTCCAAAAAAATTACTCATAAATATTATAGTTTTATTTATCAAATTGATCTAAAAGATAAACAAATGAATTATTTAATCCTTGTGAGACACGGCCAGAGTATTTGGAATCTTGAAAAAAAATTTACTGGCTGGGTAGATGTTGACCTAAACGAAAATGGAAAAAATGAGGCAAAGAAAGCTGCTAAATTAATAAGAGAGAAAGATATAAATATTGATCTTTATTATTCATCATTACAATTGAGAGCTAAAAATACTTTAACAATTATTCAAGAAGAATTAATGGATTATAAAAATGTAAAGCCAGCTTGGCAACTTAACGAAAGGCACTACGGTTCTCTCACTGGCTTAAATAAAGATGAAATGAAAAAAAAACTTGGAGAAGAAAAAGTTCATCAATTCAGACGTTCCTGGGATTTAAGACCTGAACCACTAGATAAATCAAGCCCTTACCATCCACTAAATATTAAAATTTATAGAGAGGTTCCAATTGAAAAAATTCCTGATACCGAGTCTTTAAAAGATACTTACGAAAGAGTAATATCATATTATAAAAAAGAAATTGAAGAGAAATTGAAAAATAACAATATTTTAATTTCAGCACATGGAAATTCAATAAGAGCACTCTGTAAGTACCTTTTTAAATTAGACAACAATAAAATTTCAAAATTAGAAATTCCTACTGGAAATCCGTTGCTAGTAGAATTTGATTTAAATAATAAGATTTTAAATTGTAATTATCTCGATACTGAGAGAGCTAAAGATCTTTTAGTTTATTAAAAGTTTTTAAATTTGTTAAATGGTAAAAATTTTTTTTACTTTCAAAACCGTGTAATTTATTTTGATCTATTAATTTATTCCAAAGGTTTAATATTGAAAATTTTTTAATTTTTTGATACTTAAATATATTCCTATTCAAAATTTGGCATCCGGTATAAATAAAATCTTTACTTCCACTTTTCGATACCAAATTATTTATAAGATTAAAATCACCTTTTAAATTATCATCAAAACTTAACTTTTTGTTTACTAATAACATTATATTTTTAAGTTTATTTGAGAAATATATTTTCTCCATTTCAAAAATTTCGTTCTGGTAATCATTTGACCAAACTGTGTCTGGATTAAAAATAATAAAATCATTATCATTTGAATAATTGATCATATTTAAAATCCCACCTCCAGTATCTAAGATATTCTTACCATCCTCAACTATATGAATATCAATTTCGAGATTTTTAATTTTTAAATAATTTAGAAAATGTTCCTTTAGATAGAAAGTGTTTATAAAAATTTTCTTAATTCCTAATTTTTTAATTAAATTTATATTTTTCTCAAGGATAGTAACGTTTTTTAACTCAAGAAGTGGTTTAGGTGTTGTTAAAGTTAATGGATTTAAACGCTTACCAAGCCCAGCACATAAAATCAACGCAGTTTTTATTTTTGCAGTTTTAACTGACATATTTAGAAAAATTTTGTTTCAGCATCAGTTTTAAATTTTTAAATTCTCTATTTTCTCTCATTCTATGATTAATCATTTCCCAGGCATATGGTATAAGCTTTATATATTTTTTTTTATTATCCCTTAATGCTAAGCGCATAAAAATACCTATAATTTTTAAATTTCTAAGAATGGATAAAATTTCAAAATCATTTATAAATTTTTTAAGATTTTTTTTTTCATAATTTTTAAGATAATACTTTAAAATTTTATTTTTAAATTTACTCGTTGTTTTAAATCTGACATCATCAATTAGTGATGCTAAATCATATGCTTTATTTCCGATCAAAGCATCTTGAGTGTCAATGATTGCAATATTATTTTTAAAAAACATTAGATTTGAAACATGAAAGTCTCTATGAACAAAAGTATCATTTTTTAAATTTAAATTTAATAATATTTTTTTTACCTCTTTTTGATAATTTTTTTTAAAATTTTTATTTTTAAATCTATTAAGTTTTGTTGGTGTGTACCACTCACAAAAAAGATTCGCTTCATTAAGCAAAGTTTTATTATTATATTCTGTAATTTTGAATTGTTGATTTTTAAAGTTCTTTATTTTTTTGTCTTTTATTGATTGTAATTTTATCAATAATTTTATTATTTTTTTGAAAATTTTTTCTTTATTTACATTTTTATTTTTAAATAGTTTGTACAAAGTATCATCACCGAAATCTTCTACTTCAATATAATTCTTCTTGAAGTTTTGACTCAAAAGCTTAGGTGCTAAGATCTTATTTCTATTTAATATTTTATTTACAGCATCATAGTTAAGAAGATTTTTAACTTTCTCTTTTTTAGCAAAAACTATAATCGAATTATTGGTTTTATTTCTATAAAATTTTCTAAAAGATGCATCTCCCTTAATTTCTTTGAATGCTCTAAAATTTAACATTTTAGTAAGTTTAATTTAGTACTTTTATCTGAACAGATCTATTTTTAAATTCATTTTCATACGAAAATAATAAATCTATAGATTTTGTATTGTTTTTATTAACGATAATTTGAGGCCATTCAACTAAAGTTATTGTATTTTTATTTTTTTCAAAAATATCTAGGTCATTAATCTCTGAGTTATTTTTTATTCTAAACAAATCATAATGCTTAATAACTAAATTATTAGTTTTGTACTCATTAAGTAAATTAAATGTTGGACTGGTAACTTCACTTATTGATAATTTATCGTTAATCTGAATTTTATTAATGAAATATCTTACAAAAGTTGTCTTTCCTACTCCCATATCTCCATATAGAAATATGTGTTCGCCTCCACCAAAATAAGAGGTTAGTTTTTCTGCAAATTCTTTTGTTGATTTTTCTGAAGTGATATCAATTTTGCTATTTTTAATAGCGGTAAGCATCTGGTTTAAAAGGACCTTCTGTTCCAACGCTTATGTAGTCGGCTTGATCTTTAGACAATTTAGTAAGTTTAGCTCCAACTTTGTGAAGATGTAATGTAGCAACTTTTTCATCCAGATGTTTTGGTAATACATAGACTTTATTTTCATAATTTTTATGATTATGCCAAAGTTCTATTTGTGCAATCACCTGGTTTGTAAATGAGGCACTCATAACAAAACTTGGATGACCAGTTCCACATCCTAAGTTAACTAATCTACCTTCAGCTAATAATATAATTCTTTTGCCGTCAGGCTTCTCTATTTCATGGACTTGAGGTTTTATTTCATCCCATTTATAATTTTTTAATGCTTCAACTTGAATTTCATTATCAAAGTGTCCAATATTGCATAGAATAGCTCTGTCTTTCATGTCTCTCATGTGATCTGCTGTTACAACATCTTTATTTCCAGTAGCTGTTACAACAATGTCTGCTTGACTGATCATATCATCCATTAAAACCACTTCATAACCTTCCATGGCTGCTTGAAGAGCACAAATAGGATCTGTTTCTGTTACTAGAACTCTTGCTCCACTTTGTCTTAATGATGCAGCACTACCTTTTCCAACATCACCAAAACCTGCAACTATTGCAACTTTACCTGACATCATAACATCTGTAGCTCTTTTTATGCCATCTACAAGACTTTCTCTACAGCCATATAGATTATCAAATTTTGATTTTGTCACTGAATCATTTACATTTATTGCTGGAACTAATAAAGCTCCTTGCTCTTCCATTTTTTTAAGGGCTAGAACTCCAGTTGTTGTTTCTTCACTTAAGCCTTTAATATTTTTTAATAAATCTTTATAATCTTTATGCATTAGTGCTGTAAGATCCCCACCATCATCTAAGATCATATTAGGTATCCAATCTTTTTTACCCTCAATTGTTTGCTTCACACACCACCAATATTCCTCTTCTGTCTCACCTTTCCAAGCAAACACAGGTATACCTGCTTTTGCAATTGCTGCAGCCGCATGATCTTGTGTTGAAAATATATTGCATGAAGACCATCTACACTCTGCGCCTAAATCAACTAGAGTTTCAATCAATACTGCTGTTTGGATTGTCATATGAAGACATCCTAAAATTCTTGCACCTTTAAGCGGATTTTTTCCTTTATATTCTTCTCTTAAAGCCATTAAACCCGGCATTTCACTTTCTGCTATTGAGATTTCTTTTCTACCGAATTCTGCTTCTGATATATCTTTTACTTTATAATCTTCCATGGCTAACCTTATAACCTTAACTATTTATTAATCAACATTAGATTACAAGATTGGAAAACTTATTTCTATCATAGCACCTCTATTACTAGCTCTATTAGATGCTACAATTTCACCATCATGTAAATCTACCAGATTTTTTACAATATTTAGTCCCAATCCTGAGTGTTCTCCAAATTTATCAGGTCGATTACTATAAAATCTATTGAATATTCGAGATGTATCCTTTTCCTTAAATCCTTTCCCTTCATCCAGTATTTTAATAGAAACTTTTTTTTCTGATGTACTAGAGACTTTTACAATAATACTATCACCCTTTTTGCTAAAAGATATTGAGTTATCTAATAAATTTGCAATAATTTGCTCTATTCTGTTCTCTATACCATTGATGAAATATTCTTTTTGTCCATCATTTTCATATTTTACATCGATGTCTTTTTTAACCGTATGGATATTATTGTAATCATCAACTACCGATTGGATAATTGGCTCTATATTTATTTTATTCATTTTTTCTTTACTCAAGGCAACTTCATCTTTTAACATCTGAGAATAATCTGTAATCAATCTTTCAATACGTTGAACATCATGACTAAGTATATTAAGCAGTTTAAGTCTTTGATCTTTATCATTTGTATCTTGTAAAATTTCTGATGCACTTTTTAAAGACGCTAAAGGATTTCTAATTTCATGAACAAGATCAGTAGAAAAATTTTCTGCATGAGTAACTCTTTTTTGTAACTCATTTGTCATATCTTCAAGAGAGTTGGTAAGTAGACCTAATTCATCATTTCTATTTTTTAAATTTTCAATATTTGATTTACTTTGATTTTTTTCTTTAATTAATTTCGTATAATTAACTAAATTTTGAATTGGTTTAATGAAATATCTACTAAGAACAAAAGAAAAAATTAGAATTACAAATCCAACTGATATAGCTGTTCTAAAAACAAAAGCTTTCCTCTCATCTGTTGCGGTCTTGATATCATTAGCATTCTCAGTTATTGCCAGAAAACCAATGTTTGACCCATCTCTTTCTACACCTTTTATTGTTGTTAATTTAAACTGATTAAAATTCTCTTGAATAAAAGTATATGGATTGTTAGATTTGTTTTTATTTGAATAGTCAGTCAAAATTTCTTTTAATGATACTGGCTTTTCTTGATCGATATTAATATTTTTTTCTTCTACATTTTGATCACTCTTTTCTTCACTTAAAGTTTCAAACTCAACTTCATCTAATCTAGTTGAGAATGATCTTGGATCTAGATCAAGTGTGTCTGTATCGCCAATAAGTTTTAAATTACTATCAAAAAAAATTACTCTATCTAAATTTTGAAATATAAATCTCGTAGAAAATAAAAATTTTCTAATATCATTCTCATCAAATTTAATATTTAAACGAGTGAGATTGTCGATAGTATTATTTATAATCTTAATATGGTTTTCAGATTTTTTTTTAATTAAGTTTGGCTGAATGCTGTTTAAGTAAACAATGGTAAATAATCCAATAATAGTTAAAATAATAAAGTTAATAAATAAGAATTTTTTTAATATTGAAAGAGTTTTTAAGTATTTACTAAACATTAGCTAACATTCCATCTATATCCACTACCATATCTAGTTTCAATAGCTGAAAAATCAGGGTCTACTTTTTTAAATTTTTTTCTAATTCGTTTAACGTGGCTGTCTATTGTTCTGTCCTCAATATCTGTATCTTCCCTATAAGCAATATCCATTAATTGTCCTCTTTCTTTGATATTACCTGGTCTTTTTGCTAACTCTTTAACAATTAAAAATTCTGTTGTAGTTAATTTGTCAGGTAATGGTTTACCATTCCATTCACATTCAAGTTGGGATGGATCTAGTTTTAACTTTCCATGAGAAATTAAACTTTTATTTTCCTCTAAAATATTACTAGAATCCTTTTTTCTTAATTGTACTCTAATTCTTTCAATAAGAACTTTTATAGAAAAGCCTCCAGATTTTTTCACAAAGTCATCTGCACCTAATTTCAGACCTAGCAATTCATCAATTTCATCATCTTTAGATGTTAAAAAAATTACTGGCAATGAAGTTTTTTTTCTTAATTTTTTTAATAATTCTTCCCCATCCATCTTTGGCATCTTGATATCAATAACTGCAAGGTCAGGTGGTGTTCTTGTTAATCCTATTAGAGCACTCTCCCCGTCTATATAGGTCTGAACTTTAAAGCCGTCTTTTTCTAAAGCTATACTTAAACTTGTTAGAATATTTCTATCATCGTCTATTAATGCTATAGTTTGTTTTTGCATATAATTATTTTAAAAATACTAAATTGTTCTAAATTGGGCAATGGTATTAAATTAATGAAGCATTCCCCAATTATCACCCACATTAATATCAACTGTTAAAGGGGTAGAAAATGAGTGAAAATCACTTTGCGCTACACTTGTCATTTCATTTTTTATTATTTTAGTCATCAGCTTCTCATCTTTCTTAGGAACTTCAAAGATTAATTCATCATGAATTTGGAGAAGCATTTTAGGTTTTTTAATTTTATCATCAGATAATTTCTTATCTATTCGTATCATTGCTAATCTCATTATCTCTGAAGCTGATCCCTGTATTGGAGCATTAATTGCAGCACGTTCTTGAAAATTTCTTACATTAAAATTTTTATCATTTATTCCATTAAAATGTGATCTTCTTCCAAAAATATTATTTACATAACCACTTTTTCTACAAAATTTAATAGTACTATCCATATAAACTTTAATTTCTGGAAATTTTCCAAAGTAGGCATTCAAAAATTCTTCAGCCTCATAGTTTGATACATTAATTTGCTTTGCTAAACCATATTGAGAAATTCCATAAATTATTCCAAAATTGATAGCCTTGGCTTTTCTTCTATGGTCTTGATTTACTTTTTTGATATCAATATTAAATATTTGGCTGGCTGTTAATGAATGAATATCTTCATCATTTTTAAATGCCTTTTTTAACTCTTTCACATCAGCTAAATCAGCAAGAATTCTCATTTCAATTTGATTATAATCTGCAGAAATTAATAAATGATCTTTTTTAGCCTTAAATGCTTTTCTTATATCCTTGCCATCATCAGATTTAATTGGAATATTTTGAAGATTAGGATCACTTGAAGCTAGTCTTCCAGTCGTTGTCGCAGCTAATAAGAAAGATGTATGTACTCTTTTTGTTGTTGGATTTACATGCTCAGGTAACGCATCAGAGTAAGTATTTTTTAATTTCGATAACTGTCTCCAATCTAAAATTAATTTAGGAAACTTATTACCTTTGAAGGCTAAATCCTCTAATACAGAAGCACTGGTTGCAAATCCTCCTTTTTTTGTTTTCTTTAATCCTGCAATTTTAAGATCATTATATATAATTTCACCCAGTTGTTTAGGTGAGCCTATGTTGAACTCTTTTTTTGAAATTTTATAAATTTCTTTTTCTAGTGTTAGGATTTTTTTATTAAATTTTTGAGACAGAGACTTTAAAAACTTACTATCAATCTCTACGCCTTCTATCTCCATAAATGCAAGAATTTTAATTAACGGCTTTTCAAAAATTTCATAAATATTAATTAGTTTTTCAGATTTTAGATTTTTTAGAAATTTCTTGTAAAGTCTGAAAGTTACATCGGCATCTTCAGCTGCATAGTCTTTGGCTTTATCAACTTCTACATCACTAAAATTGATTTCTTTTTTTCCAGTTCCTACTATTTCTTTGAAGGAGATAGTTTTGTATCCTAGATGCAACTCTGACAATGTATCCATATTATGTCTATTTTTTCCTGCATCCAAAACATAAGACATCAACATTGTGTCTTCCATGGCAGACAATGTTATGCCATTTTTAAATAAAACAATAAAATCAAATTTTATATTTTGACCAATTTTTTTAACACTTGGATCCTCTAATATTTTTTTTAATTTTTTTATAACAACCTCTTTTTTTATACATTTTGATGATTTATGACCAATTGGAATATAGCAGGCCTTTCCAATTTTTGTGGATAGTGAAATACCTACGAGATCTGCTTGATGAGGGTCTAAAGAATTTGTTTCAGTATCAACAGCAACCTCCCCTAATTCTTCAGCCTCCTCAACCCACTCATCTATTTGATCTGGATTGGAGATTAAGTGATAATTTTTATTATTAATTGGACTTTGTTTTTCTATGTTTTTGATTTCAGGAACAGAGCTTGTTAAATCAGGCTGTCCATATGCAGATATAGCAGAACTTAATAGTCTATTAAATTCCATCTCTCTTAAAAATTTGTATAATTTATTTTTATCTATATTTTTTAACTCAAACTCATTCAGCTCTCTATTAATTGGTGATTTATGATCTAAGGTTACAAGTTTTTTACTAATTAATGCTTTGTCTTTATTTTCTAAAAGAGTCTCTCTTCTTTTATTTTGTTTAATTTCGTGAGCTGATTTTAATAATTTTTCTAAGGTGCCGTATTTCTTAATAAGCTCAGCAGCAGTTTTTACTCCTATTCCAGGGACACCTGGTACATTATCGCTACTATCTCCTGCTAAAGACTGAACATCTATTACTTTTGAAGCATCAACCCCAAATTTTTTAATAACATCTTCTTCAGTTATAAATTTATTTTTCATTGGATCAAAAATACGAACATTTTTTTGATATAATTGCATTAAATCTTTATCTGATGAAACAATAGTAACCTTTGCTCCTTTTTTAATTATTTGATCAACATAAGTTGCAATCAAATCATCTGCTTCATAATTGGGTAAATCTACAGAAGGTAAGTTAAATGCTAAAACAGACTTCCTTATATACTCAAATTGAGGCGCCAAATCATCAGGTGCTTCGGATCTATTTGCTTTATATTCACTATAAATTTCGTTTCTGAATGTTTTCCTAGCTGAATCGAAGATAACTGCAAAATGAGTTGGTTTCTGCATATTTTGATTTGATTTTGAGTCCTCTAAAAGTTTAAAAAGCATGCTGCAAAACCCACTTACAGCCCCTGTCGGTAGTCCATCGCTTTTTCTACTTAATGGTGGTAATGCGTAATAGGCTCTAAAGATATATCCCGAACCATCAATTAGATAAAAATGATCAGTTTTTTGAATTTCGCTCATTAAATTTTATTAAATATTATACTCTTATAATATAGTCTAAACTTTAATTTAAGCTACTAATCACTAGATTATATCAACAATTAAGAGTATTATTTTCTTTTATGGAATTAACAAAAAATCTTGCACAACCTAAAATACTTAAATCTTTGTTAGCTATAGTGCTTGGTTCAATAGCTTTGACTATTTCAGCAAAAATAAAAATTCCTTTCTACCCTGTTCCTATGACTATGCAAACTTTCGTGGTCTTATTTTTAGGAATTAGCTTAGGATATAAAATTGGATTATCTTCTATTGGATTGTATTTGTTTGAGGGAATTTTAGGCTTTCCTGTATTTTCAAATTCTCCAGAAAAAGGTGTCGGACTATTATATTTCACAGGTCCAACTATGGGATATTTAATTGGATTTTTAACTGCTTGCTATTTAGCATCAATGATAAAATTAAAAGATAATTTTTTAATTATGTTGGGTAAACTATTACTTGCAACTTCGACTATATATATTTTAGGATTATTATGGTTAGGAACATTAATTGGATGGGATAAACCTATTTTTGAATTGGGAGCTAAACCATTTTTATTAGCTGAAATATTCAAAATTGCGATTTTGGCATTATTATTTAAGCAAATTATAAAAATTAGAAAATTTATCTAGGTGATCTTTTAGATAGAATTCTTTGAAGTGTCCTTCTGTGCATTTTTAGTCTTCTTGCAGTTTCAGAAACATTTCTATTACAAAGTTCAAATACTCTATGGATATGTTCCCATTTTACTCTATCTGCAGACATAGGATTCTCTGGAGGAACAGCTTTTTTTGAAGGATCTGCTAATAAAGCTTTTTCAACATCTTCCGCGTCAGCTGGTTTAGCAAGATAATCTATAGCGCCCTCTTTTATTGCAGCAACAGCTGTAGGTATATTTCCATAGCCAGTTAACATAATTATTCTACTCTCGCTATTTGAATTTTGAATTTCTTTTACAACTTCAAGACCATTTCCGTCTCCAAGTCTTAAATCTACTACTGCAAAACCGAGTTTTTTTGATTTTACAGTCTCAACACCTTTTTGTACACTTTCAGCTTGTAAAACTTGGAAGCCTTTTTTTTCCATCGCTCTAGCCAATCTTTCTCTAAATGGATTATCATCGTCGACTATAAGTAACGATTTATTATCGAAATCATTAAGGTTTTGAAGTATTGCTTGCTCTTTCATGATGCTTATATAGTTATTAATATAAATTTTTCAATATATGAATATTCAACAATTCTGTATTGAATTATTTACTTTACATTAGTGATCTTTACTTTATATGCCAGAAAATATTAAAGTTTTTTATTATAAAGACTTTTTTTTATTAAATTTTTTTTGGAGGCATTTAAAATGCAAAAATTTAAATCGGTTGAGGAACTTATAAATCAACTGAAACCTGAAAAACCAGTATACTGTATAAGAAAGAAATCAATTGAGTCTGCTGTAAATTTTTTTGTAAATAAGTTCGTAGGATCTATTTTATATGCAGTAAAAACAAACCCTCATCCAGAAGTAATTAAAACTGTAATAGATTCAGGGATTGAGCAATTTGATGTCGCGTCAATTGAAGAGATTAAAAATATAAGAAATTTTAGTAAAACGGCAAAATGCTCTTATATGCATACTGTAAAAAGTAGAGAAAGTATTAAAGAAGCTTATTTTAATTATGGTGTTAAAAGTTTTTCATTAGATACAAAAGATGAGTTAATCAAAATTATAGAAAGTACAAATAATGCAAAAGATTTAGAATTATTTGTAAGAGTAGCAGTATCAAATGAACATGCAGAAATAGATCTGTCTAAAAAATTTGGAGCTTTAACATCAGAGGCTATAGGCTTAACAAGATTAGCAAAACAACATGCAAAAAAAATTGGTTTAAGTTTTCATGTTGGATCTCAATGTATGCATCCAATCTCTTATTCAAAAGGTATTAGTGAAATTGGAAATATAATTAAAAAAACAAAAATTGTTCCAGATTATCTCAATATAGGAGGTGGATTTCCAACAATATATCCTGATTTAATTCCACAATCATTAGATAGTTATTTCAATGAGATTACAAAAAGTCTTGAAAATTTGAAACTTGAAAAATTACCAAAAATAATTTGCGAACCTGGAAGAGCTTTAGTTGCTGAAAGTGGATCAACAATTGTGAAAGTTAACTTAAGAAAAAAACAAAAGCTTTTTATCAATGATGGCACTTATGGTACTCTTTTTGATGCTGGTACTCCAAATATTGTTTTCCCTTCAAAGATGATTAAAGAAAACTCTAATAAAATTATTTCAAAAAAATTAACAGCTTTTGATTTCTTTGGTCCAACATGTGATAGTATGGATTATATGAAAGGTCCTTTTTTACTTCCAAATAATATAAAAGAAAATGATTATATAGAACTTGGTCAGCTTGGGGCATACGGTTTAACATTTAGAACTAAGTTTAATGGATATTACTCAAATGAAATTTATGAAGTTGCAGACAAACCAATAATGACAATGTACGATAAAGACACCGACAAAGCTAATATGGTTGCATAATGTCAGACCAGAAAAATCTAGGTCATAATAGTAAAAAAGATTTCTTAAAAAACCCAGTAGAGCACATTGATATCACTACTTTTGATGCTAGGAAGATAATTTCATCAATGGAAAAAATGTCTTTTGTATCCAGAGAGACTGCTAATGCAGCAAATATATATAATGAAATGCTAAAAGATAAAGAATGTACAATATTTTTAACCTTGGCAGGATCAACATCAGCCGCTGGGTGTATGAATATTTATAAAGACTTAGTCAAATACAATATGGTAGATGCAATAGTTGCTACTGGAGCATCTATAATTGACATGGATTTTTTTGAGGCATTGGGTTTTAAGCATTATAAGGGTTCACAGTTTCAAGACGATACTGAATTAAGAAAAAATTATATTGATAGAATTTATGATACTTACATAGATGAAGAGGAATTACAGGAATGTGATAAAAAAATATGCGAGATTGCGGATACATTAGAACCAAGAAGTTATACATCTAGAGAGTTTATTTGGGAAATAGGCAAATATCTAAAAAAAAATTCTAAGAAAAAAGACTCTTTAATTGAAACAGCATATGAGAATAATGTACCAATATTTTGCCCTGCATTTACAGACTCTAGTGCCGGTTTTGGATTGGTAATTCATCAAGAAAATAATCCAAAAAAACATATGACTATAGATTCTATAAGAGAATTCAGAGAGCTAACTGAAATTAAAATACAATCAAAAGGATCTGGCTTATTTATGATTGGTGGTGGAGTTCCAAAAAATTTTATTCAAGATACTGTTATATGTGCTGAGCTTCTTGGAAAAGAAGTTGATATGCATAAATATGCTATTCAAATTACTGTTGCTGACTCTAGGGATGGGGCTTGTAGTAGCTCTACTCTTAAAGAAGCCAGTTCTTGGGGCAAAGTAGATATAACTAAAGAACAAATGGTTTTTGCTGAAGCAACTAGTGTTTTGCCTTTAATAATGAGTGACGCATATCACAGAGGTGAATGGAAAAATAGAGATAGAAAAAATTTTTCCAAAATATTTAAATAAAAATATTTAAATATGAAAATTCCAATATATCAAGTTGATGCTTTTACATCTGAAGTATTTAAAGGAAATCCTGCAGCTGTATGTCCTCTGAAAGAATGGCTCTCTGAAAAAATTATGCAAGAAATAGCAAAAGAGAATAATTTATCAGAAACAGCTTTTTTCGTTAAAAATAATAAAAAATTTGATATTCGTTGGTTTACTCCTGTTTCTGAATTAGATTTAGCGGGACACCCTACGCTTGCAACGGCTCATGTAATCATAGAAGAGTTAAATTTCAAATATGATAAAATTATTTTTAAAACCAAAATCGGTGATACATTAAATGTCATTAAACAAAATAATCTATATTTAATGGATTTTCCATCAAGACCTCCTGAAGTATATGATAATATTGAGTTAGTTTCAGAGGCATTAAGAAAGAGACCTTTAGCACTGCTTCGTCATAGAGATGCAGTTGCAATTTTTGAAAATGAAGAAGATATAAAATCTATAGAACCCAACATGGAAAAGTTAAGTAAATTAGATTGTCCAGCGGTAATAGTTACTGCACCTGGAAATAATGTAGATTTCGTATCTAGAAACTTTGCTCCAAAATTAGGAATACCTGAAGATCCTGTGACTGGATCTGCTCACTGTGAATTAATTCCTTATTGGTCTAAAATACTAAATAAAAAAGAATTATTAGCTAATCAAATATCTAAAAGAGGAGGAAAACTTTATTGTACTCATAACAAAGACAGGGTTACAATAGGTGGAGAAGCAGTTACCTTTTTAAGGGGAGAAATAGAAATATAAATAAATGATAAAAAAAACTAAAATTGCAATAGTACAAACAAAAGTTTCAAATAATGAAAATTTAAATATAAAAAATTCTATTGATAAAATAAAACAAGCAGCAAAAAAAAAAGCTAAAATAATTTGCCTACCAGAGCTATTTCTTTCTCCTTATTTTTGTCAGACTGAAAATCATTCAAAATTTAAATTAGCTGAAAAAATTCCTGGAAAAAAAACTATTTTATATTGTGAATTAGCAAAAAAACTTTCTGTAATTTTAATTATTCCACTCTTTGAGAAAAAAACTTCTGGATTTTACCACAATACAAGCATCATAATAAATGAAAAAGGTAAAATAATTTCTAAGTACAGAAAAATGCATATTCCAGATGATCCTGGGTATTATGAAAAGTTTTATTTTACGCCTGGTGATTTAGGATTTAAATCTACAAAAACAAAATATGCTAAAATAGGGTCATTAATATGTTGGGATCAATGGTTTCCTGAAGCTGCAAGACTAACTGTTTTAAAGGGTGCTGAAATATTATTTTATCCTACAGCTATAGGATGGCACCCAAAAGAAAAGAAAAAATTTGGAAAATCTCAGTTAGATGCCTGGATCGTAATGCAAAGAAGTCATGCTATTGCTAACGGTGTCTTTGTAGTAGCAATAAATAGAACTGGATTAGAAAAGATAGGAAATAAAAAAATTCAGTTTTGGGGTAACTCAATGATCATTGATCCAAGTGGAAATATAGTTGCAAGAGCAAAATCAGAAAAAGAAGAAATTTTAATTTGTGATATTAATTTAAGCAAAATTGAAAACGCAAGAAACCATTGGCCATTTTTAAGAGATAGAAGAATTGATTATTATAAAGGATTAACCAAGAATCCTAAGGATGAATAAAATTTTATCTCTTAAAGGTTACAGAATGCCTGGGGAATGGGAGTTACAAAAATCAGTATGGATTGCCTGGCCATACAATAAAAAAGATTGGCCTAATTTATTCAAAAATATACCAAGAGTAATTGCAGAAATAATTGCAAATTTATCAAATTCTCAAAAAGTAAATTTATTAATTAATCATCGTAATAATAAAATTAAGATCAAAGAAATATTAAATAACTTTGATTGTAAATTATCAAACATTGTATTTTATAATATACCTACAAATAGAATCTGGTTAAGAGATTCGGGTCCTATTTTTCTAGTAAATGAAATAAATAAAAATAAAGTTTTACTTAACTTTAAATTTAACGCCTGGGCTAAATATCATGATTATCAAAAAGATAACATGATTAATAATAAAATTTCAAAAATAACCAAAATTAAAAAAATTAACCCTGTTAGGAAGTTTAATAATAAACTTAAACAAGTAGTTTTGGAGGGTGGTGCTTTCGATGTAAATGGAAAAGGATCAATATTGTTAACTAAAGAATGTCTTTTAAGTAAAATACAGGAGAGAAATCCAGGAATTACTAAATACGTTTTAGAAAATATTTTAAAAAAATATCTAAATGTTACAAATTTTATTTGGTTAAACAAAGGAATTGAAGGTGATGATACACATGGACATATAGATGATATTACAAGATTTGTATCTGAAAACACAATTATGACTGCAATTGAAAAAAATAGAAATGATAAAAACTATTTTAATTTAAAAGAAAATTATGAAATTTTAAGACGAGCAAAAAATTTAAAAGGGAAAAAATTTAGAATTATTAAAATTCCAATGCCAGAGCCAATATATATTGATAATATAAGAGTGCCTGCAAGTTATCTAAATTTTTATATAGCTAACAAAATAATTCTTTTACCTATTTTCAAAGACAAGAATGATAAAAAAGTATTATCAATTTTTAAAAAATTTTTTAAAAAAAAAAAAGTTATACCAATTAATTGTAGAGAGTTAATTTGGGGTTTTGGTGCTATTCATTGTATGACTCAACAAGAACCAGAGGTATTTTAAGCGGGTCTTAAGGTTCCTAGTAATAATCTAAAAGGTATCAACATTATTAATGCAACAAATATTTTAACTGCTAAATCGCCTAGGGATAACGTAACCCACGGAACACCTGTTGCATAAAAAGAAATTGAAAAAAACAAAAAAGTATCAACAGTTGATCCAATTAATGAAGAGGTCAATGGTGCTATAAACCATTTTCTATTTCGTAATTGATCAAAAATTTGAACATCTAAAAGTTGGGCAACTAAAAAAGCAGTTCCTGATCCAATTGCTATTCTCACTGAAATTAATTCTGTAAAATTAGTTGAGAATAATAAGGTAAAACTAATTCCTATCGCAAAACCAATATAAACAATTTTTCTAGCAACCAACTTTCCATAAGATCTATTTGCTAAGTCAGTTATTAAAAAAGCTACTGGATAACTAAATGCTCCATAAGTTAATATCTCTTCCAGCCCATAATATTTAATCGGGAATTGGACTAAATAATTTGAGGATAAAACAACAACTCCCATTAAAAATGAGAGAAACAAAAATAATTTATTCATTATGCAGATTTAACTAAAGGTTTTTTCTTATAAGGTGATTTAATTAAAATACCTTTTTTTAATTTTTTAAGTCTTGGAGACAAGTTTTTATTTTTTACAGTTTTTAAGTAATCGTCAAAACTACCTTTTTTATCAACTGATCTAACTCCAGCATTGCTTACTGTTAATTTCAGACTTCTTTTCATAAGTTCACTGGTAAACTTTACTTTCTTTAGGTTAGGTAAAAATCTTCTTTTAGTCTTATTGTTAGCGTGACTAACATTATGACCTTTCATAGGAATTTTACCAGTAAGTTCACATTTTTTTGACATAATAACAGTGCTTATATAAGGTTAGATGTTGGTGGCGTCAAGTTTAATAGAATTAAGAAAGAGTTTTATTTCCTATAATTTCACTAAAATTCTTAACACCATCTCTAGTCAATAATTCTTTTAGGTCTTTTTTAATAATACCAGCTATATTTGGACCTTGAAACACCATGCCTGTATATAGTTGAATATAATCCGCACCCAATAAAAACTTTTCGTAGGCTGATTGTCCTGAATCTACTCCTCCAACACCAATGATCTTAATTTTACCTTTTAACAAATTATAAAACTTATTTATTAATATATTTGATTTTTTCTCAATAGGTTTTCCAGATAATCCTCCTTTTTGATGTCTTTGAATATTTTTTAAAATATCTCTTGATGTCTCTGAGGTATTTGAAATAATTATTCCACTTATATCATTTTCTAAAAGAATTTCTGAAATGAGATTTATATGATTTTCGTCTATATCAGGTGAAATTTTAACCACTATTGGAATATTTGTTTCTAAATTTTTTTTCTTCTCTGAAACAGATTTAAGTAAATCTTGTAATTTTCTTTCATCATGAAAACTTCTTAAGTCTTCAGTATTAGGTGATGAAATGTTAATAGTAATATAATCTGCAACTTCATGGAATTTTTCAATTCCTATTAAATAATCATTTATTCGATTATCAGAGTCTTTATTGGGGCCAACGTTTATTCCTAGCACTCCCAGTTTATTGTTTGATTTAATCCTATTTAATACAGCATCTGAACCCTGATTGTTAAAGCCCAGTCTATTTATCAGCGCTTGGTCTTCTACTAACCTAAAAACTCTAGGTTTACTATTCCCATATTGTTTTAAAGGTGTGATTGTGCCAACTTCTACTAATCCAAATCCTAACTTAAATAAAGGGTTGTAGACCTCCGCATTCTTGTCAAAACCTGCCGCTATCCCAACAGGATTGTTTAACTCTTTGTTAAAAATTTTAGTCTTGAAAATAGGATCATTTTTATGCTCATCAAAGATGTTTGAAACTAGGTTGAGTTTAAGAGACTGTATTGCTAAAAAGTGAGCTCTTTCAGGATCTATTTTAAATATTAAAGATCTTAAATTTGAAAACATTATTTTAACTTATTCGTTATAAGCTCTTTAGTTTCGTTTACACCAAAAAAACTTATGAAAAAACCCATTCTTGGGCCATTTTCGTCACCAAAAACAACCTCGTAAATTAATTTAAACCAGTCTCTTAGTTTATCAGCGTAGCCATTTTCTTTACCAGCTGAATAAATTAAAGTTTGGATATCTTCAGGTGACATTTCATCATTACATTTTTCTAAAGTTTTAATTAAAGCTAGAAGAGCTTTTTTTTCACTTTCGTTTGGCTTCTTATATTTTTTTTGTGATTTAATTACGTCGTTAAAATACTTAATTGCATATCCAACTAATCCATCAAAGATTGGAGAATTTTTTTCTTGGATATTTGGTTTATATTTTTTAACAAATTTCCAAAGCAAATCCTTACTATCTGCATTGCTTGTTTCAACTAAGTTAAGCAACATCGAAAAGGTCATAATCATTTCTTCAGTTGGGATTTTGCCTTCATGAACATGCCAGACTGGATTCATTATAAGTTGTTGATCTGTTTGTTTTTTAGATTTTTCAATGTTATCTAAATATTCATCTACTGCTTTTGGAACAATTTCTTTATATAGTTTTTTTGCCCTTCTTGGGTTTTGATACATATATAAAGATAAACTTTCTGGAGATGCATATTTTAACCATTGATCAATAGTAATTCCATTTCCCTTAGATTTAGAAATCTTCTCACCTTTTTCATCTAAAAATAACTCATATGCAAAGCCAGATGGATTTTTTTTACCAAGTAGGTTGATAATTTTTGTAGATAATATCGCACTTTCTATTAAATCTTTACCATACATTTCAAAGTCAATATCAAGAGCATACCATCTCATGGCCCAATCAACCTTCCATTGAAGTTTACAGTTTCCATCAAGAATACTTTTTTCAAGTTTTTTACCTTTGTTATCGAAAATTATTAAAGATTTTTCTTTATTAATTTCTTTGACTGGTATTTCAAGTACATGCCCAGTGTCTGGACATATTGGCAAAAACGGGCAGTAGGTTTTTTGACGTTCCTTACCTAGGGTTGGGAGTATAATATTCATTATACCGTCATAATTATCTAAAATTATTTTTAACGTCGAGTTAAAATATCCAGTTTTATACAATGCTGTTGAACTTTTAAAACTATACTTAAAATTAAAACTATTTAAAAAATCCTTTAGCATTTCATTATTATGTTCACCAAAACTGTTAAATTTTTCAAATGGGTCTGGAACCCCAGTAAGTGGTTTATGCAGATTTTCCTGCAATAACTTTTGATTAGGAATATTTTCTGGAACTTTTCTTAGGCCATCCATATCATCTGAAAAAGTTATAATTTCAGCGGGTAAATCTGTTAATAGCATTAATGCATTTACCATCATAGAGGTCCTTGCAACTTCTCCAAAAGTACCTATGTGAGGTAAACCGCTAGGTCCATATCCAGTTTGTAATATGATTTTTCCTTTTTTTTCTATAAACGATTTTCTTTCTCTAAGCATTTTTTTAGCCTCCACAAAAGGCCATGCACTGGTTTTGTCTAAAACTTCTTTTTTAATCATGAATTATTCTTTTAAAATCTCAAATTAATGATTTAATTAATTCTTATAGAGTTGAAATTTATTTACCATAAAATAATGTTCTTTCAAAATGTCTAATTATAAAACGGTATTTTTTACACTTGGAATTTTACAAATAATCTTAGGGGTAGCTATGTTTGTCCCTATAATTGTGCAATTTATTTATTCAGAAATAGACTCATCTTTTTTTGGAGCATCAATTGTGACGATAGTTTTTGGAGCACTTTTTTTTTTAACAAATATTGATCATGATAGAAAAGTTAATTTACAACAAGCCTTCCTATTAACAGCTTTATCTTGGTTGAGTATCGCAGTTTTTGGTTCTTTACCTTTCGTTTTTTCGTCAATGGAAATGTCAATTACAAATGCCTTTTTTGAGAGTATGTCAGGCATTACCACAACAGGTTCAACAATCATATCTAATTTGGAAAATGCTCCTAAAGGTATTCTTTTGTGGAGAGCTATTTTACAATGGTTAGGAGGTATAGGTATAATTGTTATGGCTATCACTCTCATGCCGATAATGAACGTTGGAGGAATGCAATTATTTAAAATCTCCAGCAACGATTCATCAGAAAAAATACTTCCAAAATCTAAGGAAATTGCATTAAGATTAATATATATATACTCAGCTTTGACTGCTGTTTGCGCACTTAGCTATTGGATTTTTGGAATGGGAATATTTGATAGCTTAACCCATTCAATGACAACAATAGCAACTGGCGGGTTTTCAAATTATAATCAATCTATTGGCTATTTTAATAGCGCTTATATTGAAATTGTCTCTATGGTGTTTATTATTTTTGGAAGTATTCCCTTTATTGCTTATATTAAATTTTTAAATGGAGATAAAAAAATATTCACAAACGATACTCAAATTAAATCTTTTTTAAAAATTATAATTTTATCAATATTCATTTTATGTTTTTATTTATTTTTAACTAGTAATGAAAACTTTTCATTCAGAAGTATAACTTTCAATACTATTTCTATTTTAACTGGAACTGGTTATGTAAATGCTGAATTTGATAGCTGGGGTAGTTTTCCAATAAGTATTTTTCTTATATTAATGTTTATTGGTGGGTGTGCAGGATCAACTACGTGTGGAATTAAGATTTTTAGAATTCAAATTCTTTATCTTTTTGTATTAAATCAACTTAAAAAAATTATTTATCCAAAAGGAGTTTTCTTGATAAAGTATGACCAAAATTCTGTAGATGAAAAATTTATTGCGTCAATTATATCTTTTATATTTTTTTATTTTGTAATTTTTTTTGTTTTGGCTGCTTTATTATCCTTAACTGGTCTTGATTTCATTACTGCCCTTTCTGGAGCTGCAACATCTATTTCAAATGTTGGTCCAGGTTTAGGCCCAATAATTGGACCAAATGGAGATTTTTCATCATTACCAAATATATCAAAATGGCTTTTATCAATTGGAATGATTCTAGGTAGACTTGAGTTATTTGCAATACTAGTATTGTTTCTACCATCGTTTTGGAGAAACTAAATGATTGAGATAAAAAAACAAACACTAGCTGAAACTTTTTCTATTTATTATGACAAAAGAATGTTGAGAATACTTTTGCTAGGAGCCATCTCAGGTTTTCCGTGGGTTTTAATTGCAAGTAGTTTGAGTCTTTGGTTAAAAGAAGAAGGTCTAAGTAGGTCTACTATTGGTTGGGCAGGATTAATCTTTGGTGTGTATGCTTTTAATTATTTGTGGGCTCCAATTATCGATAGAGTTCAAATACCTTACTTAGCAAAAAAATTAGGTCATAGACGAGGATGGATAGTCTTAATGCAAATCATAATTTTGTTATGTCTAGTAGTTTGGAGCTCAATTAATCCAACAGAAAATTTAGCTCTATTAATAAGTGTAGGATTAATTATTGCTATAGCCTCAGCTACTCAAGATATAACTGTCGATGCGTTAAGAATTGAGCAAATTAATGAAAATGAAGGAAAATCCATGGCAGCTGGTGCTGCAATGGCTGTTGTGGGTTGGTGGACAGGTTATAAATTGGGTGGTGTTGTTGCATTGTTTACTGCTGAATTTTTTGAAAATTTAGGTGTGTCTGATTACTGGCAAGCTACATTTTTAATTCTGGGGATTTTAATTATTTTAATGAACATAGGTTTAATGTTTGTTAGTGAACCCATTGAAACAGATAGACAGGTTAAACAAAGAGAAACGGACCAACTAATTGGAAAAAAACTTGGATCGAATAATTTGATAACAAACTTTATTGCTTATATTACAGGAACCATCGGTGGACCCATTATAAGTTTTTTTAAAAAAAATGGTTTTGCTATTGCAGCTGGAATTTTAGCATTTGTTTTTTTATTTAAAATTGGTGAAGCTTTTATGGGAAGAATGTCTATTGTTTTTTATAAAGAAATTGGATTTTCAAAAGGACAAATCGCAATTTATTCTAAAGGACTTGGTTGGATTACAACGGTAATGTTTACATTGTTAGGTGGTTTAATGGCTATGAGAGCAGGAACAATAAAAACTATGTTCTTTGCTGGAGGTTTAATGGCTATCACGAATATTTTATTTGCCGTTTTGGCTTGGACAGGAAAATCTGAAATTTTGTTTGCAATTGCTGTAATTGCTGATGATATTACTGCAGCATTTGCAACAGTGGCTTTTGTTGCTTTTATTTCCTTATTAGTAGATAGGACTTATACTGCAACTCAATATGCATTGCTTGCTTCGATAGGCACTGCTGGAAGAACCACTTTGGCCTCTTCATCGGGTGCATTAGTAGATTGGCTAAACGGTGATTGGGGAACATTCTTCATTTTAACAACAATTATGGTCATCCCTTCACTGATTTGCTTATGGTTTATAAAAAATGAAATTAAAATTGGTGAAAGATAATTTTTACTTTAAAGGAAGTTTTTCAAACATTTATAAAAAACCTCGTAATTCATCTGAGGTAACTTCTCAAATAATATATGGTGAAAAATTTAAAATTCTTTCTAAAAATAAAAATTGGATAAAAATTAAATCTTCATATGATAAATACATTGGATACATTAAAAACAAACAATACGTCCAAAACTTTAATCCAAAATACAAGGTAAGTGTATTAAAGGCAAAAATTTATACAAAACCTAACTATGTATCAAACGGTCACCTTCCTCTAGGATCTAAATTAAGTGTGGAAAAAGAGATAAAATTTTATATTAAAATTGACAAAAATAAATGGATTAAAAAAAAAGATATTAAAGAAATTAATTACAAAGAAAAAAACTTTATTAAATTTTTTACAAAATTTCTTAATGTGAGTTATAAGTGGGGGGGCAAGACTTATAAAGGTATCGATTGTTCTGCCTTATTACAAATATTTTTTTATTATAATAATTTATTTTATCCTCGGGATACTAAAGACCAAATAAAGTACTCCATAAAAAAAATATCAAAAAAGTTTAAAAAGGGAGATATTATATTCTGGAAAGGTCACGTTGCTATTTGTATAAATTCTAAACAGTTGATACATGCTTATGGTCCAGAAAAAAAAGTACTTATTATGCCAATAAAAAAAACTGCCACAAGAATACTTAACACAGCATATCTTAAAGTAAGAAAAATTTCTAAAATAAAATTCTAGACTCTGCCAAAGTCAGGTTTGTTTATATCTTGTTTTAACTTAAGAATTTTTGATCGCACTCTTTTAGTTTGAATCAATTTTTTTAATATTGATTTATTATTTTTTAAGTTAATATCTCTTTTGAATTCGGTTAGATTTTTGATGAATAGATCAATAGCTTTTGAAATATTATTACTATTATTAAAAAATATATCTCTCCACATAATTTCATTTGAAGCGGCTATTCTCGAAAAGTCTCTAAGACCTCCAGCACTAAATTTAATTAAGTCATAATTTTGTTTTTTTTCAAAATCTTGCGCTGATTTTACTAAATTATATGCAATTAAATGAGGTAAATGACTAGTTATGGAAAAAATTTTATCATGTTTTTCGGTTGTCATAACAATAACTTTTGATCCCATTTTTTTCCAAAAATTATTTAAAATATTTAAGTTTCTTTTTTTTGTAGTTTTTTCTTTAATTAAAATACACCAACGATCTTGAAACATATTTTCCTTACCATGTTCTGGGCCACTTACTTCAGAGCCTGCAATAGGATGACTTTGGGTCCAATAAATGTTTTTTTTCAGATACTTTTTTATAAGTTTTGAGGTCTCTATTTTAGATGATCCTATATCTGTAATTAATGTTTTAGAGGATATAAAATTATTTATCTTCAAGATAAGATTTTTATATTCACTCATTGGGGTACAAAAAATAATAAGATCATAATTAACCACCCCTTTATCAAGCTTATCTATAACAATACAAGGGAGTCTTAATTTTTTTATTTTTAAAATATTTGATTTTGATTTTTCATAAATAAATATTTTTTTGGCAATTTTTTTTTTATGAATACGTCTCAATAGAGAGGATCCTAATAAACCACATCCAATAATTAAAATATTATTCATTTAATTTAATATTCTTTTCACAGTATTCATAAACTTTAAATTTTCTTCTTTAGACCCTATTGTTAATCTCAATTTATTTTTAATACCATAACCATCCACAGTCGATCTTAAGATTATACCTTTTTGTTTTAATTTTTCGTACAAATATTTTGCTGAAATTTGACTTTGATCAAAATTTAAAAATAAAAAATTTGCTGAAACCTTATTGGTATAAATATTATAAATCTCAAGAAATTTTTTTAACTTATTTGCATAAAATAAATTATGCTTAATAGATTTAATTATAAATTTTTTATCTTTAAGAGACTCAGCAGCTGCTAACTGCCCTATACCATTTACATTAAAAGGTGGTTTAATCACATTTAAAGTATCTATTATTTTTTTTGATCCATAACCCCATCCTACTCTTAAAGAAGCTAATCCAAACATTTTTGAAAACGTTCTTAATATAAAAACATTGTCTCTATTTCTAAACAAATCTAAAGCTGAGGTATAATCTTTATTTGACATATACTCCGAATACGCATCATCAACTATAAGTAAAATATTTTTATTTAGTTTATTTCTCAGTTCTAATATTTCCTTTTTTGTTAAATAAGTTGCAGTAGGATTATTGGGATTTGCAATGAACACCATTTTAGTTTTTCTCGTAATCTTTTTTAAAATTTCTTTTGTTGAGACTTTAAAATTTATCTCTTTTGCAAATAAAACTTTGGCACCAACAATTTTTGCATATATTCTGTACATCAAAAAACTATATTCTGGAACTATTACTTCATCTTTTGGATTTAAATACAGTTGACACAACATTTGGATTACTTCATCAGATCCTGCACCACAAATAATTTTATTAAAATCACAATTATATTTTTTTGAAATTGCTTTCCTTAATACCTTAGACTTTCCATCAGGATATTTATCTAAAATCATTTTTTTATTTGATATCAATCTTTTCGCCATGGGGCTAATCCCAAGTGCTGACTCATTTGCTGATAGTTTTATAACTTTTTTAAGTTTTCTTACCTTTGATTTACCAGGTTTATAAGCTTCAATTTTAAATTTTTTGAATTTTGGAGTAACCATTTTTTTTAATTTAATGAGCTCTTTATAGATAAAATTACAAAATTTTATATAGAATAAGACAATTTTTAAAAAAAATTGACATAATAAATAACTTCTAGTACAAAATTTGTGCGCTGATTTAACTGAATTGCGAGCGCTTAAAAAAAACCGCTAAAATAGTTTTTTTTCTCACAATTCAATAAGTAGCTTTATTATGAATATTGAGAGTAATATTAAAACCTTGTTTGTAAAAACACCTTTAAAGTTAGATTGTGGAGAAACTATTAATGACTTTCCGATAGCATATGAAACCTATGGTTCATTAAATGAAAAAAAAGATAACGCCATACTAGTTTTTCATGCATTAACTGGAGATCAATTTGTCACTGGCTTAAATCCAATAACGAAAAAAGAAGGTTGGTGGTCTTATGCAGTTGGACCTAATAAAGCAATTGATACCAAAAAATATTTTGTAATTTGCTCAAATGTTATAGGTGGATGCATGGGTTCATATGGACCAAGCCATACTGATCCTCACACTGGGAATGTATTTGGCACCAATTTCCCTATTTTAACTATTAACGATATGGTGAACGCCCAATTAAATTTACTTGATCATTTTGGAATAGATAAACTATTTTCGATTACTGGTGGCTCAATGGGAGGTATGCAAGTACTTCAATTTATTAGTAATTTTCCAGATAAATCTAAAACAGTAATTCCAATTGCATGTACTTCCAGTCACTCAGCTCAAAACATTGCGTTTAATGAATTGGGAAGACAAGCAATAGCTGCTGACAGTAATTGGAAAGATGGAACTTATTCCTCTAACAATACAAATCCAAATAAAGGTCTGGCTGTTGCCAGAATGGCAGCTCACATAACTTACCTATCTAAAAAAGGTCTTCAGGAAAAATTTGGGAGGAAACTTCAGGAAAGAGAAGATGTGAAATTTGGTTTTGATGCTGATTTTCAAATAGAAAGTTATTTAAGATATCAAGGTTCAGTATTTGTTGATAGATTTGATGCAAACAGCTATCTCTATATTACAAGAGCAATGGATTATTTTGATTTGTCAAAACAATTTAATGGTAATTTATCAAATGCTTTCAAAGCAACGAAGGCAAAGTTTTTTATAATGTCTTTTACATCTGACTGGCTTTATCCAACTCAAGAAAATAAGGATATTGTTATTGCCTTAAATTCTATTGGCGCAGATGTAGGTTTTGTAGAAATTAAATCTGATAAAGGTCACGACTCCTTTTTATTAGATGTTCCAGACTTTTTAAGTGCACTTAAAAACTTTTTAGACAAATCTTACATAGAAAATTAATTATGAAAAATGAATTTCAAGTAATATCAGAATTAATAGAAAATGATAAAAAAGTGCTTGATGTGGGTTGTGGAGATGGAATTTTAATGGAGTTCTTGAAAAAAAATAAAAATACAAACATTAGAGGACTAGAGATATCAAAAAGTAAAGTCCAAGAATGTATTGCAAAAGGATTAACAGTAATTGAGGGAAATGCAGAAAAAGATCTAAAACAATTTCCAGACAAATCATTCGACTATGTTGTTCTAAGTCAAACTCTTCAGGCCTTTTTAGATCCTGAGCTAGTTATAAAAGAACTTTTAAGAGTTGGAAAAAAGGCGATTGTAACAATTCCAAACTTTGGGTATTGGAAAGTAAGATTGCATTTACTTTTAAAAGGAACAATGCCAATTACTAAAAGATTACCAGATGAATGGTACAATACCCCTAATGTTCATATGTGTTCGATTAAGGATTTTTTTCAGTTTGTAAGATCAAAGGACATTAAAATTTTTAAATCATTAGCTGTAAACAATCAGAATGTATCGATAATAAAAGATAGTAATTTGCCAATCAAGAATCTTGTTGCAGACCTAGGAATATTTTTGATAGAAAAATAAAATGAAAGTAGAAATTATTTCATGTCTCCAGGATAATTATAGTTATTTAATTATTGATGAAACTAATAATTTGGCATGTGTTATTGATCCAAGCGAGGCTCAGCCAATAATTGATTACCTAAAAAATAAAAATATTAAGTTAAAATATATTTTAAATACTCACCATCATTTTGACCATATCGGAGGAAACATAGAATTAAAAAAAAAATTTAATAGTATTGTTGTTGGCTATAAGCATGACTCAGACAGAATTCCAGAAATTGATATATGTCTTGAAAACAATGAAATATGGAAAAGTGATAAATTTGAAGCCAAAATAATTCATGTGCCTGGTCATACCAAAGGTCATATTTGTTTTCATTTTTATAATGAAAAATTACTCTTTACTGGAGATACACTTTTTTCACTTGGTTGTGGAAGAATTTTTGAAGGTACTTATGAGCAAATGTTTAGTTCCTTAAACAAAATTAAGGCCATGCCCCTTGATACTCAAATTTATTGTGGACATGAATATACTCTTAATAACTCAAAATTTTGTATCAAACATGACTCTGAAAATTTAAGTCTTAAAAAAAAAATACGTAATATTGAAATGAAACTAAACAATAACATGCCTACAGTTCCGTCTACACTTAAAGAGGAATTGGATTGTAATATTTTTCTAAGAGCAAAAGATATCAAAACCTTTTCAAAACTGCGAGATTTAAAGGATAATTTCTAGCTAATTCGGCTTGACTAAAACTTTACTACAACTATATTGCGAATACTTAAATTAATATTCATACTATGTCTTACGCAGTAATAAAAACAGGTGGAAAACAATACAAAGTGAAGTCTGGTGAAATTCTAAAAGTAGAAAAGTTACCAGATTCTAAACCTGAAACAAAAATCGAATTTAATGAAATCCTAGCATATGGGGATGATAAATCAATTGAGGTTGGAGCTCCTCATGTCACTGGAGCAAAAGTTGAAGCTGATTTAATTAAAAATAGTAAAAATAGAACGATACTAATTTTTAAAAAAAGAAGAAGACACAATTCAAGAAGAAAAAATGGACATAGACAAGAGTATTCTATGATTAGAATAAATAAAATTTTTTCAAAAGATGGTAAAGTTTTGTCTGAAGCAGAAAAGATTTCTAAAATACCAAAAAAAGAAGAAACTAAAGAAGTGGTAAATAAATAAGATAAGGTAAAATATGGCAACAAAAAAAGCAGGTGGATCATCAAGGAATGGTCGAGATAGCGCCGGACGAAGATTGGGTGTTAAAAAATATGGTGGTGAAACAGTTGTACCTGGAAATATAATTGTAAGACAAAGAGGAACTAAAATTTTTCCTGGTGAGAATGTAGGTATGGGCAAAGATCATTCTATTTTTTCAGTAGTTAAAGGTAAAGTTGTATTCAAAAAATCAAAAGCAGATAGAACTTTCGTTTCAGTAAAGCCCAATTAATAGTACAACCAAAGTAAATGTTGTATTATGAAATTCCTAGATCAAGTAAAAATTTATATTAAAGCTGGTAATGGAGGAGATGGATCCCCAAGTTTCAGAAGAGAAAAGTACGTTGAATTTGGAGGTCCGGATGGTGGAGATGGAGGTAAAGGTGGGTCAATAATTTTAAAGTCTGAGGAAAATTTAAATACCTTAATTGATTATCGATATCAGCAGCATCATAAAGCAGAAAGAGGTGAAAATGGTGCAGGACAAAATAGGACTGGAAAAAGTGGAAATGATTTATTTCTAAAAGTTCCTCTTGGGACACAAGTCTTTGAAGAAGACAATAAGACATTACTTTTTGATTTTAGTAAAAAAGGGGAAGAATTTATTGTAGCAAATGGTGGTAAAGGTGGTCTTGGAAATACCAGATTTAAAAGTTCAACGAACAGAGCTCCAAGAAAGTTTACTAAAGGAACTATTGGGGAGGATTTTACAATTTGGCTACAACTAAAAACAATTGCAGACATTGGCATAATTGGTTTGCCAAATGCAGGCAAGTCTAGTTTGCTAGCCGCACTCACAAATGCAAATCCAAAAATAGCAAATTACAGATTTACTACATTAAATCCTAATCTTGGCGTTGCTTCTTATGACGATAAAGAAATTACAATTGCAGATATACCTGGTTTAGTGGAAGGCGCACATGAGGGTGTAGGTCTTGGAATTCAATTTTTAAAACACATTGAAAGATGTAAATCGCTTTTACATTTAATTGACATTACAAATATTGATCTTAACGAGTCTTATAATCAGGTTAAAAATGAATTAAAGAGCTACAGTTCTAAATTATTAGATAAAAAAGAGCTTATAGTTCTTAATAAAATTGATTTAATTGACGAAGATACTGCAAAAGAGGTGGTTGATCATTTTTCTAAAAATAAAAAATGTGAGATATTGACTATGACAACTTTAGAAAAAAGTTCTATATCTAAAATAAAGGCTAAACTTTTATCTTATGTATCTTAAAAATTCTCAAATAATTGTTGTTAAAATTGGTTCTTCACTTCTTGTAGATGAAAATAAAAAAATTAGAAAAAAATGGCTATCTAGTTTTGCAAACGATATCAAAAAATTAAGGAACAAAAATCAAAAAGTTGTAATTGTAAGTTCTGGAGCAATAGCCCTTGGTTGTAAAAAAATGAATTATAATAAAAAAAATATTAAATTAGATCAAAGTCAAGCTATTGCATCTATAGGTCAGATGGAGTTAATGAACTTATTTTCACAAACATTTGCTAGATTTAATCTTAATATTTCTCAAATCCTTCTTACTCTTGAAGATACAGAAGAGAGAAGAAGATCATTAAATGCAAAAAGAACTTTTGAAAATTTATTTGAATTGGGATTTATCCCAATTGTAAACGAAAATGACACCATAGCTACAACAGAAATAAAATATGGGGATAACGACAGGTTGGCATCCAGAGTTACTCAAATTACTAACGCTGATACTTTAATTCTTCTTTCTGATGTTAATGGACTTTACACAAAAAATCCGAAGATTTTTAAAGATGCAAAATTAATTAAGAAAGTTAGTGATTTAAGAAAAGATTTAAGCAATGTAAATATTAAAGGTATGAATGAATTTGGTAGTGGAGGTATGCAAACTAAGATTGAGGCTGCAAAAATTTGTCAATTAGCAGGTAGTAGTATGGTCATTGCAAATGGACTTTATAATAATCCTATTACAAAAATAATTGAACAAAATAATTGTACTTGGTTTAGTCCTAAGATCTCAAAACTTGACGCAAGAAAAAAATGGATAATAAGTTCAGTGGCACCAAAAGGTGAAATTATTATTGATGATGGAGCAAAAAAAGCACTAAGATCAGGAAAAAGTTTACTAGCTGCTGGAATAAAAAAAATTTCAGGAAAATTTAAAAAGGGGGATCATATAAAAATTTTAGACAAGAAAAATGTTGAATGTGCCAGAGGATTAAGTTCATTCACTTCTGATGAGATAATTAAAATTATGGGTCATCACTCAAATCAAATTGAAAAATTATTAGGGTATGTTTCTAAATCTGAAGTAATTCATAAAGATGATATGGTGGAAGTTTAAATGATCAAATATATGAATATAGTTGGAGCTAAAGCAAAAAAAGCTTTTGATAAAAAAGTTAATACAGTAATTAAGAATAAAGTATTGAGTAAATATGCAGAATTATTAGGTAAAGAAAAAAAATTAATCCTTAAGCAAAACTTAAAAGATGTGAATTACGCCAGAAAAATAGGTGTTAAAAATAATTTAATAAGTAGACTTTTGATAGATGAAAATAAATTAAAAGATATTCAAAATTCAATTATTAAAATTTCAAGATTAAAAGATCCAGTTGGTAACACTTTGGAAAAATGGAAAAGGCCTAATGGTTTAAATATTAGTAAAATATCAATACCAATAGGAGTAATTGGAGTTATTTATGAAAGTAGGCCGAACGTTACATCGGATGTAGCTGGTTTATGCTTTAAATCTGGAAATCCAGTAATTTTAAAGGGTGGCTCAGAGGCAATAAATACTAATAGAGTTTTAGCAAAGATTTTTAGAAAAGCACTTAGGATTAATAGAGTTGACGAAAACTTTATTCAATTCATTGATACAAAACAAAGAAGAGTGGTGGATATTATGTTGTCCAGTATGAAAAAATATATTGATGTAATTATTCCACGTGGTGGAAAAAATTTGGTAAAAAGAGTTCAAGATTTATCTAGTGTTCCTATTATTGGACACCTTGAAGGGCTCTGTCATACATATGTTGATAGAGACGCAAATTTAGATATGTCAAAAAAAATTATTTATAATGCAAAATTAAGGAATACAAGTATTTGCGGTGCGACAGAAACAATCCTTATTCATAAAAAAATAGTAAAAAGTTTTTGTAATCCAATTTTGAATAGATTAGAAAATAAAAATTGTAAAATATATGGAGACAGAATTTTAAAAAAATATTACAAGGGAGAAATTTTGCCAGCTAAAGAAAAAAATTGGTCTACAGAATATTTAGCACCAGCAGTATCGGTAAAAATTGTAAATAATCTTAAAGAAAGTATTGATCATATAAACAAATATGGAACAATGCATACAGATTGTATAATTACAAATAATAAAAAAACAGCTAAGATTTTTTTAAGAAATGTTAAAAGCTCAATTGCTATGCATAATACATCAACTCAATTTGCAGATGGTGGAGAATTTGGATTTGGTGGAGAAGTAGGAATTTCTACAAATACACTACCCCCAAGAGGACCTGTAGGATTAAATCAATTAGTCTCTTATAAATATGAAATTACAAGCAAAGGAAAAACAAGAAAATAAATTGAACACTAAAAAAATAAAAATTGGTGTTCTGGGAGGTTCTTTTGATCCTGCGCATAAAGGACACTTAGCAATATCGAAAGAAGCAAAAAAAAGATTTAAACTTCACAATATAATCTGGGCGATAACAAAAAAAAATCCTTTTAAAGCTGAAAGTGAAACAACGGTTTTAAAAAGAATTAAAGAATGTAAGCGTATAATTGGCTTAAATTCATTTATCAAAGTTAAATTTTATGAAGATATAATTCAATCAAACAAAACTATTGATCTAATTAATCATTTAAAAAAAAATAAAAAAATTGAAATTTATTTTCTAATGGGAGCAGATAATTTAATTAGTTTCCATAAGTGGCATAAGTCGAAATTGATTTCACAAAAATGTAACATCTTAGTTTTTGATCGTCATGGATATAAAAAAAATTCATTAAAATCAAAGACATTTAAGCATCTTAACAATAATGTACTTAAATTTATTGAATTTAAAAAAGTCAACATTTCATCTTCTCAATTAAGAAAAATTTGATAGTCTAAATTTAATTAATGGATAAAATTTCAGATCTAAAACAAGTTGTAATCAACACCCTTGATCTCAATAAAGCGCAAGACATAATAACAATCGATTTAAAAGACAAAAGTTCAATGGCTGATTATATGATTATTGCCAGCGGTACCTCCTCAAGACATATACAATCTTTATCAGAACTAGTTTTAGAAAACTTAAGAAAAAATGGTGTTCCAGATTCCAAAATTGAAGGAAAAGAAAGCAGTGAGTGGAAATTAGTTGATGGAATAGATTTAATTGTTCATATTTTTCACCCTGAAAAAAGAAAATTTTATGAACTTGAAAAAATTTGGTCTGAATTCATTCCAAAAGAAAAAGTTATGATATGAAATTAATAAAATCTAATTTAATAATTTTTTTGTCTATTTTTTTTTTTAACAACAGTTTAAATGCTGCAGAGATTGATATTTATAAAAAAATTGATCTTTTTGGAGAAGTTCTAGAAAAAATAAATAAAGAATACGTAGATGAGATCAATCAGTCTGAAAGTATGGACTCAGCTATTAACGGACTTTTACAATCTCTTGATCCTTATTCGGCATATATGTCGCCAAAAATTCTTGAACAAATGCAAACAGAGACAAGTGGTGAATTTGGGGGACTTGGTATTGAGGTGAGTATGGAAGCAGGAGTAATAAAAGTAATATCACCAATAGATGACACCCCCGCATCAAAAGCAGGATTAAAAGCTGGAGACTACATTGTAAAAATAAATAATATTCAGGTACAAGGAAAATCCTTAGCTGAAGCTGTGGATTTAATGAGAGGATCAGTTGGTTCAGGTATAGAATTAACTGTAAGACGAAGGGGTGAAAAAAAAGCACTAACATTTAACATTGTTAGAGAGATAATAGAAATTCAATCAGTAAAATCTGAAATTCTAGAAAATAATATAGGATATATAAGACTTACTTCATTTAATGAAAATAGCAGTAATCAAATTAAGAAACAGGTCGAGAAATTAAAAAAGAATGAAAGTATAAATGCATTTATTTTAGATCTGAGAAATAATCCAGGAGGACTATTATCCCAAGCTATTACTATTTCAGATTTTTTTTTAGATAACGGAGAAATAGTATCTACTAAAAGTAGAAAAAAATCTGAAAATAGAAAGTGGTTTGCCAAAAAAGGTGATATTACAAATGGAAAAACATTATTGGTAATGATTAATTATGGTTCAGCCTCAGCCTCTGAAATTGTAGCTGGTGCACTAAAAGATCATAAAAGAGCAATAATTGTTGGAGAAAACAGTTATGGAAAAGGATCTGTTCAATCGATCATTCCACTTAAGAATAAAGGTGCTATACGGTTAACTGTTGCAAAATATTATCTGCCGTCTGGGAAGTCTATTTCTGAGGTCGGAGTAAGACCTGATATTGAAATCAATGAAGAAGGAGATGACTTTAAGATAAAGAGTGATACAGACAATCAATTAAGTTACGCCATTAAGTTACTCAACGGATAATATGGATAAGAAATATAGTAGCTTACCACTAAGAAGTGGAGTGGGAATAGTCGTTTTAAATAAAGAAAACAAAGTATTCGTAGCAAAGAGAATTGATAATCCAAAAGATTTTTGGCAGATGCCTCAGGGAGGAGTTAATTCTGGTGAAGATTTTTTAAAAGCTGCTTACAGAGAACTAGAGGAGGAAACCAGTATCAAAAGCGTTAAACTTATTAAAGAGTTAGATGGTATGATAACTTATGAACTTCCAAAGCGTCTATTAGGTATTATTTGGAAGGGTAAATATAGAGGGCAGAAACAAAAGTGGTTTTTAATGAGATTTACTGGTGAAGATAAGGAAATTAATATTAATACTCATCATCCAGAGTTTTTAGATTGGAAATGGATAGAGCTAGACCAACTAACTAAAGTAGTAGTAGAATTTAAATTGCATGTTTACAAGGAAGTGCAAGAAAAGGTTCAAAAATTGATCTAATTAAGTGTTTTTAAAACTTCTATTTTTTGATCAATTAAATATTTAGACTGGTCACTTATTTCTTCCTTACCAGATTCTTCCTCAGCTTGTTTCAATAAATCTTGTTGTTTAGATTTATCTATATCAGCAATATTAAATATTGAGCTTGTTAGAATTGAAAGATTATTGTTTTTAAATTCAACAATACCATCTTCAACATAATAATTTTCATCTCCTGATTTTGATAAAATTTTAATTATACCAGGCTTTAAAAAAGAAATAATTGAAATATGATCTTTCAATATTCCCATTTCTCCTTCATAAGCTGGAACAACAACTTCTGATACGTCCTCTTTTACTAAAAAAGATTTTTCTGGATTTACAATTTCAATTTTGAATTCTTCACTCATTAAGCAGCCGCTTCTTTTTCCATTTTCTTAGCTTTTTCTATTGCTTCCTCAATAGTACCCACCATATAAAATGCTGCTTCTGGTAAATGATCGTATTCACCTTTGCAAATTGCATCAAAACCTTTGATGGTTGACTCTAAATCTACTAATTTTCCAGGTGAGCCAGTAAAAACTTCAGCTACAAAAAATGGTTGAGATAAAAATCTTTGGATTTTTCTAGCTCTGGCAACGACTAACTTATCTTCTTCAGATAATTCATCCATACCTAGAATTGCGATAATATCTTGAAGTGATTTATAAGATTGTAATATTTTTTGGACATCTCTTGCAACCTTGTAGTGCTCATCTCCCACAACTCTTGGGTCCAAAATTCTAGACGTAGAGTCTAGTGGATCAACCGCTGGATAAATACCAATTTCAGCAATTTGTCTTGAAAGTACAGTTGTTGCATCCAAGTGCGCAAATGAAGTTGCTGGAGCTGGATCAGTTAAGTCATCAGCTGGTACATAAATTGCTTGAACAGATGTAATTGAACCCTTGTTTGTTGTAGTAATTCTTTCCTGCAAATTACCCATGTCTGTAGCTAATGTTGGTTGATAACCAACTGCAGATGGAATCCTTCCCAATAGTGCTGAAACTTCTGAGCCTGCTTGAGTAAATCTAAATATGTTATCAACAAAGAAAAGAACATCTTGGCCCTCTTGGTCTCTGAAATACTCAGCTACCGTTAAACCTGTAAGCGCTACTCTTGCTCTTGCTCCTGGGGGCTCGTTCATCTGTCCATAAACTAGGGCAGCTTTAGATCCAGGACCATCTTTTTTTATTACTCCAGAGTCCATCATCTCATGATAAAGGTCATTTCCTTCTCTAGTTCGTTCACCTACTCCAGCAAAAACTGAAAATCCTCCATGCGCTTTTGCAACGTTATTAATTAATTCCATAATTAAAACTGTTTTACCTACTCCAGCTCCACCAAATAATCCAATTTTTCCACCTTTTGCATATGGTGCCAATAGGTCAATAACTTTAATACCTGTTACAAGAATTTCTGTTTCAGTTGACTGATCATTAAATTCAGGGGCTGCTCTATGAATGGGCCAACTTTCTTTTGTTTTGACCTCACCTCTTTCGTCTATAGGCTCGCCTATTACATTTATAATTCTTCCAAGAGTTTCCGGTCCAACAGGTACTTGAATAGGAGCATTAGTATTTATTACTTCATCACCTCTTTTTAATCCTTCAGTAGCATCCATTGCAATTGTTCTGACTGTTGTTTCACCTAAGTGTTGAGCAACTTCTAGAACTAACCTGTTATCGCCATTTTTACATTCCAATGCTGTTAGAATTTCTGGAAGTTCTCCGTCAAATTTTACGTCAACTACTGCTCCAATAACTTGTGTGATTATTCCTTTGCTCATAATTATAAACTTTCTGCTCCTGATATGATTTCTATTAGTTCTTTTGTAATTGCTGCCTGACGACTTCTATTATACTGGATAGTAAGTTTGTCAACCATTTCACCTGCGTTTCGGGTGGCGTTATCCATTGCACTCATCCTTGATCCTTGTTCGCTAGCTGAATTCTCTAACATTGCTTTAAATATTTGTGTTGAAATATTTTTTGGCAATAAATTGCTTAAAATCTCATCCTCATCTGGTTCAAATTCATAGCTTTCTTCTGAAACGTTCTCTTCACTATTCTCATTGTTCAAGGGGATTATCTGTTGAGCTTGAGGAATTTGAGTAATTACGTTTTTAAATTGATTATAAAAAATAGTGCATATATCAAATTCACTATTCTCAAATTTATCTATTACTATCTTGCCAACTTTGTCAGCATCGAAATAATTAGCATTTTTTGATTCTTTGAATGAAATACTTTCAATAATTTTATCACCGTACATTCTCTTTAATTGATCATTTCCTTTTGAACCTACAGTTATAATTTTAAGTTCTTTTCCTTCGCTTAAAATTTTTGAGAAGTAACTTTTGGCTTTTTTAATTATGTTAGAATTGAAACCTCCACACAATCCTCTATCCGAAGTCATTACAACACATAATTGAACCTTATCGTTCCCTGTTCCTGATAAAAGTTTTGGAGCATTATCTTTATCTGATATTCCACTAGATAAATTTAAAATGACGTTATTCATTTTTTCTGAATAAGGTCTTCCCTTCTCTGCACTTTCTTGTGCTCTTCTAAGTTTCGCTGCTGCAACCATCTTCATAGCCTTTGTAATTTTCTGTGTAGACTTAACACTTGCTATTCTTTTTTTTAAATCGTCTAAACTTGCCATTTTTTATTATGATTTAAAGTTTTGTTTAAGTTGAGTTATTACTTCTACTAATAGTTTTTCTTTATCTTCTTCGAGTTTGCCAGAACTTTGAATAGAATCAATTATTTCGGGCTTATCAGATTTACACTTTTCAATTATCTTAGATTCAAATTCAGCAATATCTTTTAAATCGATATCATCCAAATAACCTTTTACTCCACAAAAAACAGATACTACTTGCTCTGCGACTGTCAGTGGTGAATATTGTTTTTGTTTTAAAAGTTCAGTCAACTTTGAACCTCTATTAAGGAGTTGCTGCGTTGAAGCATCTAAATCTGATCCAAATTGAGCAAAAGCAGCCATTTCTCTGTACTGTGCTAACTCAAGTTTCATCGACCCTGATACTTTCTTCATGGCTTTTGTTTGAGCCGAAGATCCAACCCTTGACACAGATAAACCAACATTAATTGCTGGTCTAATACCTTGGTTAAAAAGTTCTGTTTCTAGAAATATCTGGCCATCTGTAATCGAAATTACATTTGTTGGAATAAATGCAGAAACATCCCCTCCCTGGGTTTCAATTATTGGAAGTGCTGTTAGTGATCCTCCACCATGTTCATCACTTAGTTTTGCTGCTCTTTCTAATAATCTGCTGTGCAAGTAAAATACATCTCCTGGGTAAGCTTCTCTTCCTGGAGGTCTTCTTAAAAGAAGAGACATTTGTCTATATGCAACAGCCTGTTTTGATAGATCGTCATAAATGATTAACGCGTGCATTCCATTATCTCTAAAATATTCACCCATGGCACAACCAGTGTAAGGAGCTAAAAATTGTAACGGAGCTGAATCTGATGCTGTAGCAGCAACAATAGTTGTATATTCCATTGCACCAGCTTCTTCTAAAGTTTTTTGAATTTGTCTTACGGTTGATCTTTTTTGCCCGACCGCAACATATATGCAGTATAATTTTTGTTTCTCATCACCTGATTCATTAATTTTTTTCTGATTTATAATTGCGTCAACAGCAACAGCAGTTTTACCTGTCTGTCTGTCTCCAATAATTAATTCCCTTTGACCTCTTCCAATTGGCACCAAACTATCAATTGATTTTAATCCTGTTTGCATTGGTTCACTAACTGATTGTCTAGGAATAATACCAGGGGCTTTAACCTCTACCCTTGTTTTTTTAACACTTTTATCCAGCGCTCCTTTGCCATCAATTGGATTTCCTAAGCCATCAACTACTCTACCTAAAAGTTCTTTTCCAACCGGCGTATCAACAATATTACCTGTTCTTTTAACAACATCACCTTCTTTAATATTTCTATCGTCACCAAAAATTACAACACCAACATTTTCACTTTCCAAGTTAAGAGCCATACCTTTTGAACCATCAGCAAATTCAACCATCTCACCAGCCTGAACATTATCTAATCCATAAATTCTAGCAATACCATCTCCAACAGACAATACTTGGCCGACTTCAGTAACCTCAGTCTTTTCACCAAAATTTTTAATTTGCTCTTTTAATATTTTTGTAACTTCTGAAGGATTTATTTCCATTTATGCCTCTATCATTCTGTTTTCAATTTGTTGTAATTTATTTTTAATTGAGGTGTCAACCATTGTACTTCCAACTTGCAGGACTAAACCTCCTATTAAACTTTTGTCATATTTATAGTTTAATTTTATTTTAGAGCTAAAATTTTTAGTTAGCTCCTCTGTAATTTTTATTATTTCATCATTAGACAATTCTATTGCTGATTTTAATTCTGCTTTAAGTTCACCTCTTTTTTTTGAACATATCTCAATAAAACTTTTAAGAATTCTCTCTAAAAAAAAGAACCTTCTTTTTTGAATTAAAAAATTTAAAAAATTTTTAAATAAAGTTTCAAATTTATAACTTTCTGAAATTGAAGTTATAATCTTTAATAAATCATCTCGTTTTGTTGTTGGATCTTTTATTAAATTTTTAAAATCTTCACTAGAGTTTATTAAACTAAGAATAGATGAGCACTGTTCCTCCATTTTAGTCAAAACATTGCTCTCGTTGGATAACTCATAAAGTGCGAGCGAATATCTTTCTGCTGAAGTTATTGAAAATCCTGTGTCTTTGCTCAACTTTGTTCCTCTAAAATGTTGAAGATTAAATTAAAAACAGGCTTTAATTAGCATATGAACTTTGGGTCTTCAAGTAACCGATTTGTTAAAAAGGCGTTTTTTTACTAATTAATTGAAGTTTATTGGGTCAACATCAACTGAAAGTTTTATTCCAGCTGCAAACTTATAATTTGAAATAATTTTTGCAATTGAGCTTTGTACTTTCATAGTTTTAATTCCTCTTATTAATAATCTAACTCTAAATTTTCTTTTCAACCTAAATATGGGTGCATTTACTGGACCCAAGACTCTACCCTCAATTTTGGTTTCTATAAAATTTTTAAAATTTAAAGCCTCTTTTTCTAATTTATTCTCATTTTCACCGGTAAGTATTAATGACACAAATCGTTGAAAAGGGGGAAGTTTATTTTTTTTTCTAATCTCTAATTCTCTTTCTAAAAAAATATCAGGATCTTTATTGGTGATATCATCAATCATTTTTGTATCATTATTATAAGTTTGAAAATAAACTGTAGCTGGTTTTCCAGTTCTTCCAGCCCTTCCTGAAAGTTGATGATAAAGTTGTAAATTTTTTTCAGCTCCTCTTAAATCATGTCCTTGTGAGGAAAGATCTATATCGACTACAACAATACAGTTTAAATTTGGGAAATGAAAACCTTTAGAAATTAATTGTGTTCCAACCAAAATTTGTACTTCATTGTTAATTATTTTTTCTAATTTTTTACTAGAGTCTTTCTTATTCATGGTATCACTTGAAAAAATTTCAATTATTTTAGATGGAAAGTTTTTTTTAACCTCTTCAAATATTCTCTCAACCCCAGGACCACTAAAAATAAATTCACAGTGCTTATCTTTTACACAGTCTCTTTTTAATGAAGATTTAAAACCACAATAGTGGCACAATAAATTATTTTTATTTTTGTGATAAACTAAATTAATTGAGCAATTTGGACATGAATAACTATTAAAGCATTTATTACAAAGCACATGTGGAGAAAATCCTCTTCTATTTAAAAAAAATAATACTTGGTCATTTTTATCAAGATGAAATTTTACTTTTTCTAATATTTTTTTTGATAGCCATGATTGTTTTTCCAACTTTGTATCATTAAGATTGATTATTTCATAATTAGGTAAAGATGCATTTTGATAACGTTTTTCTAATTTGGAAATACTATATTTACCTTTTTTAACATTTTCATAAGTTTCAATTGATGGTACCGCTGTTATTAAATTGATAGGTATATTTTCAAATGACGCTCTTGAAATGGCCATATCTCTTGCATTATAGGTAACACCCTCATCTTGTTTGTAAGATTGGTCATGCTCTTCATCAACAATAATTAATCCTAGTTTTTTAAATGGTAAAAATAATGATGATCTAGCACCAATAACAACTTTAATTTCTCCATTCACGACTCCACTCCAAATAATTTCTTTGTTTTTTTTTGTAATACCAGAGTGCCAAACTGCTGGTGTAAAACCAAAAAATTCTATAAATTTTTTTTTAAATTCACCAGTTAAACCAATCTCTGGTAATAAAATTAGGCCCTGAAAACCTTTATTTATAATGTCTTTAAAAGCTTCAAAGTATACCATAGTTTTTCCCGAACCTGTTGTTCCCTGAAGTACATGAACCCTAAATTTTTGACTAGTAAGTTTCATTTTTTTAAGAGAATTTTTTTGTTCTTCGGAGAGTTTTATTAAATTTTTTTTTATATTTGTTTCAAAAATCTTATGAGTACCTTTTGGAAGTTTTTCTACAGCATTGCTGCTAAGCAAGACTAATTTTAAAGCCATTCCTTTAGGAATTATATTGTATTCAGAAAACCAGTTAAGAAATTTAATTGTTGTTTTTTTTAATGGGGAAACATTTAGTTTTTTTAAAACACTTTTTATTTTGAACTTTCTACTATTATTATTTTCAAATTCATCCCAAACTACTCCTGTGATTTTAGATTTACCGAAAGGTACCACCACATAATCACCTACTTTTAAATTAATATCACTCTCATAAGTAAAAGGATGATTAAATATATTTGGTAAAAGAATCGGTACTTTCATATTTTAATAATATGAAAAATAATTAAGAGTGTATTGCTCTTTTATCTACTGATAATGCTGCTTCTTTAACAGCTTCTGAAAATGTTGGATGAGCATGACATGTTCTTGCAATATCTTCTGAACTTGCTCCAAATTCCATTGCAACACCTATTTCTGCAATAAGTTCGCCTGCGTGAGGGCCGATTATGTGTGCACCTAGAACTTTATCTGTAGTTTCATCTGCTAAAATTTTAACAAAGCCCTCTGCATCATCTATTGCTTTTGCTCTTGAGTTTGCCATAAAAGAAAACTTACCAACTTTGTAATTTGTATTTAGTTCTTTTAATTGTTCTTCTGTCTTACCGATTGAAGCAACTTCAGGGGTTGTGTAAATTACCCCAGGAATTGTATCATAATTAACATGGCCTGATTGACCTGCAATATTTTCAGCAACTGCAATTCCTTCATCCTCTGCTTTATGAGCAAGCATTGGTCCACTTGTAACATCACCTATCGCATAGATATTTTGGATATTAGTTTTAAAATTATCGTCTGTTTTAACTCTTTTTTTCTCATCTAATTCAACCCCAGCGGCTTCTATGTTTAAACCATTCGTATTCGCTTTTCGTCCGACTGAAATAAGAACAACATCACAATCAAAATTATTTGTATTTCCATCTTTATCAACTGTTACTACAACTGCTCCTGTTTCATTTTTTTGTATAGCATCAACTTTATTTTCCATATGAAATTTGATGCCTTGTTTTTTTAAAATCTTCATAAATTCTGAAGAAATTTCTTTATCCATGCCAGGAGTGATATGATCTAAAAATTCTACCACTGCTACTTCGGCTCCTAATCTTGACCAAACAGACCCCATTTCTAATCCAATGTATCCACCACCAACAACAACCATTTTTTTTGGAACTTTATCTAATTTAAGTGCACCTGTTGAAGATACGATAACTTTCTCATCAATTTTAATTCCTGACAAAGACGTTGCCACGGAACCAGTGGCTATCACTGTTTTTTCGGCTTCAATTATAATTTCATTATTCTGATCATCTTTAATTATGATTTCATTTTGAGACTTGAAGCTTCCAGTTCCTTTATAATACGTAACTTTATTTTTCTTAAGTAAAAACTCAACACCTTTAGTTAATACTGTCACAGCTTTATCTTTGCTTTTCATCATTTTATCAAGATTTAACTTAACATCTCCAATTTCTATTCCTTTGCTCGCTAAACCTTTTACTTTGTGAAACTCTTCAGATAAATTCAGTAAACTTTTTGATGGTATACACCCAACATTTAAACAAGTGCCTCCCAAGGATCCTCTAGATTCCACACATGCTGTTTTTAGACCTAACTGAGAAAGTCTTATTGCACAAACGTAGCCTCCTGGACCGCCACCAATAACAACTGCTTGAAATTTTTCTGACATTTAAATATCCAAAAATAACCTTCTAGGGTCTTCTAAGTTTTCTTTAATCATTTTCAGAAATGATACAGATTCTTTTCCATCAATTATTCTATGATCATAAGATAATGCCAAGTACATTATTGGCCTTATTTTAATTTCACCATCAACAACAATAGGTCTATCAACAATATTATGCATTCCTAGAACTCCAGATTGTGGAAGATTTAGTATTGGTGTTGAAAGCATAGATCCATATACTCCACCATTACTTATTGTGAACGTTCCTCCTTGAAGTTCTTCAATAGTTAATTTTCCATCTTTTGCTTTTTCTGAAATAGCTTTAATATTTTTTTCTATATCAGCAAAAGATAACTCGTCCGCATTCCTTAAAACTGGGACAACTAGACCTTTGTCGGTTCCAACAGCAAAACTAATATTATAATAGTTTTTATAAATTATTTCATCTCCATCAATTTCAGCATTTACAGCTGGAAAGTTTTTTAAAGCTACCACACATGCTTTTACAAAGAAGGACATAAAACCTAATTTGATACCATATCGAGACTGAAAATCTTGTTGATTTTCTTTTCGCATCTCCATAATATTTGTCATATCAATCTCATTAAATGTAGTTAATAGTGCAGCGTTTTCTTGAGCTTGTTTTAATCTTTTAGCAATAGTTTGTCTTAATCTAGACATTTTAATTCTTTCCTCTTGACCATATTGTATTTTTCTCTCAGAGGGTTTTGGGTTTGCTCCCATCATACTAATGAGATCTCCTTTTAAAACTCTTCCATCTTTTCCAGAACCTTGAACTGAATTAATATCTATTTGATTTTCGTTTACAATTTTTCTAACCGCTGGTGACAAAGTCTGATTTTGACTTTGTTTAACTACTAGAATTTCATCAGCAACCTCTTCGGTCAAAACTAAAGGTTTTGTATCCCGGGTGTTTTCTTTTGATTTTTCCTCAAATATTTTTGGATCTTTTTTAATTGGATCTAATTTGATTACATTATTTTCTTTAAGAGAAGGCTCTATTTTTTTAACTTCCTCTATCTTTTTAGCAGATGTTTTTGCACTATTTTGTGAAATAGATCCTAATAATGCTCCAACCGCAACTACTGATCCATCTTTTTCATTTATTTCAGATAAAACCCCTGTAATTGGTGATGGAACTTCTAAGTTAACTTTATCTGTTTCAAGCTCAACAACTGGCTCGTCAGCTTCCACAGGATCTCCAGCATTTTTTAACCACTTAGCAACAGTAGCCTCTGTAATACTTTCGCCAAGAGCTGGCACTAAAATTTTTTCACTCATTATAAATTATTCAAAAACCTTATTTATTATTTCTTGTTGTTGAGAATTATGCCTTTTTGCATATCCTGTTGCTGGAGTGGCATCTGGGCTTCTTCCTATATAAGAAATTTTATTATTATTAGCCTTTATAGTATCTAATGTCCATTGGATATAATCTCTTACCGAGAACCATGCCCCCATATTTTTGGGCTCTTCTTGACACCAGACAAATTTAGCATTTTTTGCAAAAGGTTTTAGCTCATTCACTAACGCTTTTACAGGAAATGGATATAATTGTTCAATTCTAAATAATATAACATCATTTTTTTTAAGTTTTTCTCTAGCTTCTAGTAAGTCAAAATATACTTTTCCTGAACATAAAATTACTTTTCTAATTTTAGAGTTCTCTTTAAGTTTAATAAAATTTTTAGATTTTGGATCAATAGCATGATCCCATAATATTCTATGATAAGTATTTTTTTTATTAAAATCTTCAAGATTTGAAACACAATATTTATTTCTTAACAATGACTTTGGTGTCATTATTATTAAAGGTTTTCTAAAATCTCTATGCATTTGTCTTCTTAGTGCATGAAAGTAATTTGCAGGAGTTGTGCAGTTCATAACTTGCATATTATCGTTTGAACATAGCTGTAAAAATCTCTCTAATCTAGCTGAAGAATGTTCGGGTCCTTGTCCTTCATATCCATGTGGTAGAAGCATTACTATACCTGATGCTCTATTCCATTTTCTTTCACCAGAGGCTATAAATTGATCTATTACAACTTGAGCTCCATTTGCAAAATCTCCAAATTGTGCTTCCCATATTGTAAGTGTGTTAGGTTCTACCAAACTATATCCATACTCAAATCCTAAAACAGCAAGTTCTGATAAAAAGCTATCAACTACTTCAAATTTTTTCTGTTTATTTGAAATATTATTCAATGGGATGTATCTAGAATTATCTACTTGATTTCTTAAAACAGAATGCCTTTGGCTAAAAGTTCCTCTTCCAGAGTCTTGTCCTACAAGTCTTACTGGATAACCTTCCTCTAACAATGATCCGAAAGCAAGTGCTTCTGCAGAAGACCAGTCAATACCAAAACCTTTTTCAATAGTATCTTTTCTTGTGTTGAAAATTTTAGATATAGTTTTATGAGTGTTTTTATCTTCAGAAATTGTATTTATTTTATTAGAAATTTCTTTTAGTTTATTTTCATCAAAACCAGTAACACCTCTTTTATCCTTACCTTTTTCTGGCTTATATCTCGACCAAGTTCCCTCAAACCACTCTATTTTCAGGTTATAATCTTTGGCACTTTTATACTGCTCGTCTAATAATTGTTTAAATGATTTTACATTTTGAATCAGTAATTCTTCGGTAATAGATTGTTCATTAACAAGTTTATTGCCATAAATTTTGTAAACACTTGGATGAGATCTAATTTTTTTATACATTAAAGGTTGGGTAAATGAAGGCTCATCTCCCTCATTGTGTCCAAATCTCCTATAACAAATCAAATCAACAACAACGTCTCTATTAAACTTTAATCTAAACTCTGATGCAATTCTAGTCGCATAAACAACTGCTTCTGGATCGTCTCCATTAACATGAAGTATTGGAGCTTCAACCATCTTTGCAACGTCTGAGGGATAAGGTGATGATCTAGCAAACCTGGGACTTGTAGTAAATCCTATCTGATTATTTACTATTATATGTATTGTGCCACCTGTGTTATGACCAGGAAGTCCTGACATAGCAAAACATTCTGCTACAACTCCTTGGCCAGCAAAAGCTGCATCTCCATGAATCAAAATTGGAATAACTTTGTTTCTCTCTTTATCTTTGTGAAAAAACTGTTTTGCCCTTGTTTGTCCCAATACAACTGGATTAACGGCTTCTAGGTGAGATGGATTGTCTGTTAAACTTACATGAACAGAATTTCCATCAAACTTTCTATCCGAAGATGCTCCAAGATGATATTTAACATCCCCAGCCCCATCTTCTTTATCTGAACTAATTTCACCTGAAAATTCATTAAATATTCTTTTATAAGATTTTTGTAATACATTTGCTAAAACATTAAGTCTACCTCGATGTGACATGCCAATTTTAACTTCTTTAATTTGATTTTGACCACCAATTTTAATTATTTGCTCGAGAGCTGGTATTAAACTCTCTCCTCCATCTAAACCAAATCTTTTTGTTCCAACATATTTTGTAGCAAGAAATTTCTCAAAACCTTCCGCCTGCACTAGTTTATTTAAAATTGCTTCTTTTCCATTTTTTGTAAATTGGAGTGCATTTTTATCTTGCTCAATTCTATCTCTAAACCATTTTCTCTCCACTGGATTGGAAATATGCATAAACTCATAACCTATTTTTCCACAATAGGTTTTTTTCATAAATTTAAGTATTTCTTTTATATTTGCATATTTGCGATTAATTACTCCATTAAGAAATATTTTTTTATCATAGTTTTCTTTTTTAAAACCATAAAAATCAGGATGAAGTTCATCTAAATACTCTGATACTCTCATATCTAAAGGATCAAGATCTGCCAATAAATGTCCCCTTAATCTATAAGCTCTAATTAATGCAACTGCACTAATAGAATCTTTGTTTGAGTCTGCGAGTAACTGAAAATTAAATTTTTTAGAACTATCAACTTTACTATTTTCAAAAGTATTTTTGTCTTCTTCCTCAATTTTATTTTGTAACTCATCTATATTAACTTTATTTTTTTGTGGCCCCCAGGAAGGTCCATTTATTTCTTTAGCTATTACATTTAATTCTTCTCCAATTCCTTCAAAATAATTTAACCAACTTTCTGGAAGATCGGGGTCTTTATTTATAAACTTCAGATACATTTGTTCAATAAATGCACTATTAGACTTATTTAAAAATGAAGTTTTTTCGAATTCAAGATTTTTTGATGAAGACATCTTTAATTTAATGAATATATAGCCCTAATATAATTTTTCAATTAGACAGTTTATTAAATAAAGTTTTGCCAATTATTGAAGGTGATTTAGCAACTGTAATGCCACATTTTTCCATTTTTTTAATTTTATCTTCGGCACCACCTTTTCCACCTGAAATTATTGCCCCCGCATGCCCCATTCTTCTACCTGGTGGGGCTGTAATTCCTGCAATAAATCCAACAATAGGTTTTTTAATTTTGTGACTCTTCACAAATTCTGCAGCTTCTTCCTCGGCTGAGCCTCCAATTTCACCAATCATTAATATCGACTCTGTATCGTTATCTTTTAAAAATAGGTCTAAACAATCTATAAAATTTGTTCCATTTATTGGATCACCACCAATCCCAATGCATGTTGATTGACCAAGTCCATTTTCTGTCGTTTGAGCTACCGCTTCGTAGGTTAAGGTTCCTGATCTAGATACTATGCCAACAGTCCCTTTTTTATGAATATTACCTGGCATAATTCCAATTTTACATTCGCCCGGAGTGATTATTCCTGGACAATTAGGTCCTATAAGTCTGCTATTTGAGCGTTTTAAAATTTGTCTAACTTTAAGCATATCCTGGATGGGTATTCCTTCTGTTATACAAACTATAAGTTCTATAGAAGCTTCAATTGCCTCAATGATTGCAGCTGCTGCAAATTTTGCTGGGACATAGATCATTGTTGCATCTGCTCCAACTTCGTTTTTTGCTTCTAATACAGAATTAAAAACTGGTCTATCTAAGTGTTTTTGTCCTCCTTTTTTTGGAGTAACACCTCCAACTAAATTTGTTCCATATTTTATAGCTTGTTCTGAATGAAATGTTCCGTGAGATCCCGTAAATCCCTGACAAATTAATTTTGTATTTTTGTTAACTAAAACTGACACTTTACTTTACTTTATTGCCTCCACAATTTTTTTAGCAGCATCATCTAAATTGTCTGCAGAAATTAATTTTAATCCAGAATTATCAAGTATTTCTTTTCCTTCCTTAAAATTGGTACCAGCAAGCCTTACAACTAAAGGTACATTTATATTTATTTCTTTGGCTGCTTCTACTACGCCTTGTGCAAGAACATCACATCTCATGATACCACCAAAAATATTAATTAAAATTCCTTTAACATTTTTATCAGAAAGAATAAGTTTAAGTGCAGCTGAAACTTTTTCTTTTGATGCTCCACCACCAACATCTAAAAAATTAGCAGGTTCTTTTCCATATAACTTTATTATATCCATTGTGGCCATAGCCAATCCTGCTCCATTTACCATACAACCAATGCTTCCATCTAATTTGATATAAGCGAGATTATGTTTGCTAGCTTCTATTTCTGCTGGATCTTCTTCATTTAAATCTCTTAACTCTATTATTTCTGGATGTTTAAATAGCGCATTAGAGTCAAAATTTACTTTTGCATCTAAACAAACTATCTTTTTTTCTTTGGTTAAAATTAATGGATTTACTTCAACCATACTAGCATCCATACTAGTAAACATTTTATAAATTGACTGAATCAAATTTATTGCTTGATTTTTTGTTTCATTATCTAATTTAAAAATTTCAATAATTTTTTCACAGTCTAAAACAGAAATTTGATCACCGACATCAACTTTAGTTGTAATAATTTTTTCTGGATTATTACTTGCGACTTCTTCAATATCCATACCACCTTGATCACTTGAAATGAAAGCAATCTTAGAACTAGCTCTATCTACGAGGCAAGATAAGTAAAATTCTTTTTCTATGTTCGATGACTCCTCAACATACAGTCTTTTAACTTTTCTTCCCTCTGGGCCTGTTTGATGTGTAATAAGTGTCTTTCCTAGCAGCTCTTTGGCTGCTAATTCTAATTCTTCTAGTGTATTTAAAATTTTTACTCCTCCAGCTTTTCCTCTTCCTCCAGCGTGGATTTGTGCTTTAAGAACGTATTTTTCGGTTTTAAGTAATTTTGCTTTCTCAAGTAAATCTTCAACATTTAATGCAAATATTCCCTCGGGAACTACAGCGCCATATTTTTTTAATATTTGTTTAGCTTGATGCTCGTGAATATTCATTCTTATTTGGAAAGATCAGGGTCTATTTTTGATGCTGCTTGCCAAAGAGCTTTGACTGCATCTATGGAATGCATAAACTCTTTTTTCTCATTTTTATCTAAGCTAACTTCTTCAATCTTTTCAACACCTCCTTTTCCAATGATAACAGGCACACCAGCGTAAACATTATCTACGCTGTATTCTCCATTTAATTGAACTGCACACGGTAATAATTTCTTTTGATCATTTAAGTATGCTTCAGCCATTTGAACACCTGATGCTGCAGGAGCATAAAACGCTGATCCGTTCTCTAAAAACTTAACAATCTCAGCACCTCCATCTCTTGTTCTCTGGTTTATTTCTTCAAGTCTTTCCTGAGTTATTTTTCCTTCTTTAACTAAATCAAGTAAAGGTCTTTCTGAAACTTTTGTAAACCTTGGCATGGGAACCATTGTATCTCCATGCCCACCCATCACCATCGCTTCAATTTCTTTAACTGGTACATTAAGTTCCAAAGATAGGAATAATTTAAATCTTGAACTATCCAAGATCCCAGCCATACCAACTACTTTATTTGATGGTAAGCCAGAAAATTTTTGAAACGCCATAACCATTACATCTAATGGATTAGTTATACATATTACAAAAGCATTTGGTGCATTATGTTTAATGCCTTCAGCAACTTGTTTAATAATTTTTAAGTTTATCCCAAGCAAATCGTCTCTGCTCATTCCTGGTTTTCTAGGTACACCTGCAGTAATAATTATTACATCTGAGTCTTTTATATCTTTGTAATCATCTGTACCTGAAAATTTTACATTAAAACCATCTACAGATGAAGATTGAGCAATATCTAAAGCTTTTCCTTTTGCAATGCCGCTCGCTACATCAAATAATACTACTTCGTTTACTAGTTCTTTTGTTCCAATTAAGTGAGCAAGAGTTCCACCAATTTGGCCTGCGCCAATTAAAGATATTTTTGTCATTATTTTTCCTTTTATTTCATTGTTGGCATTATGAATTCCGCATTAGAACGGATACCTGAAGGCCACCTAGATGTTACTGTTTTTAGTTTGGTATAAAATTTTATTCCCTCCATGCCATGCATTGCACTATCTCCAAATAAAGATCTTTTCCAGCCTCCAAAGCTATGAAAGGCCATAGGGACTGGTATAGGAACATTAATACCAACCATGCCTACCTGTATTTTGCTGGCAAATGTTCTTCCAGCATCTCCATCTCTAGTATAAATACTTACTCCATTTCCATATTCATGGTCGTTAATTAATTTTGCAGCTTCTTCAAATGTTTTAACTCTAACAACTGACAATACTGGACCAAATATTTCTTCTTTGTATATTCTCATATCTTTATCAACATGATCAAATAAACAGCCACCAATATAAAAACCATTTTCATAACCTTGAAGTTTAAGATCTCTTCCATCAACAACTAATTTGGCACCCTCTTCAACACCTAAATCTACGTAACCTTTAACTCTTTCTAAGTGTTCTTTAGTGACCAATGGTCCCATTTCTGATGTTTTATCCATTCCAGGACCAACTTTTAGAGCTTCAGCTTTTTTAGATAATTTTGAAACAAGTTCATCACCAATATCTCCAACAGCTACTGCAACAGATTGTGCCATACATCTTTCGCCCGCAGATCCATATGCTGCGCCCATTAAACCATTAACAGCTCCATCTAAATCACAGTCAGGCATTACTACCAAATGATTTTTTGCACCACCTAATGCTTGAACTCTTTTTTCATTTTTTGCTGAGTTTTCATAAATATATTTCGCAATTTGAGTTGAACCTACAAAGCTAACTGCTTTTATGTCTGAATTATCTAATATCGCATCCACTGACTCTTTGTCTCCATTAACTACGTTAAACACACCCTCTGGTAGACCTGCCTCAATAAGTAATTGAGCCAGCATAATGGAGCATGAAGGATCTTTTTCCGAAGGTTTTAAAATAAATGTGTTTCCACAGGCGATTGCTATTGGAAACATCCACATCGGAACCATTGCAGGAAAATTAAATGGAGTAATGCCTGCAACTACACCTAAAGGCTGTCTCATAGACCAGCTATCCACATTCGTACCAACATTTTCAGAAAATTCACCTTTTAACAAATGAGGAATTCCACAGGCAAATTCAACAACTTCTAAACCTCTTGTTAAGGACCCTCTAGCATCTTCGAAAACTTTTCCATGTTCAGAAACAATTAGTTTTGTCAATTCATCAGAATTTTTTTCAATCAACTCTTTAAATTTAAACATTACTCTTGCCCTTTGAAGAGCTGGTTTTAAAGACCATGTTTCGAATGCCTTTTTGGCAATTTCAACTGCGTGATCTAAATCTGATTTCGAAGCTAATTTAACCTCAGACTCTTGTTCCCCCGTAGCTGGGTTAAAAACTTTACCTTTTCTATCAGATGAGCCTGAAAAAATTTTTCCGTTAACAAAGTGTTCAATTAACTTCATGAGAATGATCTTTTAAAACAAAAATACTTGTTAGTCTATTTAAACATTAGCTGTAGCTAACATTTTCTTGATTTCAGCAATTGCTTTTGCTGGATTTAGCCCCTTGGGGCATGCACTAGTACAATTTAGAATAGTATGACATCTATAAAGTTTTAGTTCATCAGCAACTTTTTTTAATCTAGCTTTTCTCTCATCATCTCGACTGTCAACAATCCATCTATAGGCTTGTAAAAGTACAGCTGGACCTAAATATTTATCACCATTCCACCAATAACTAGGGCATGAAGTAGAACAACATGCACACATAATACATTCATATGCACCATCTAATTTTGCCCTATCTTCTTTTGATTGAAAAATTTCAGTTGATTCTTTAGATGAATTATTTTTAAGCCAAGGCTCAATTGACTGATATTGTTTATAAAGACCATCTAAATCACCAATTAAATCCCGCTTAACTTTTAAATGAGGCAAAGGATAAATATCTATTTCACCATCTATTTCTGTATGCGGTGTTGTACATGCGAGACCATTTTTTCCACCCATGTTCATTGCACAAGATCCACAGACTCCATGAGCACATGATCTTCTGTAAGCTAAAGAAGGATCGATTTCATTTTTAATTTTATTTAAGATGTCTAGAACTTTTGATGGACAATTATCCATATCAACTTCATATGTATCTATTCTTGGATTTTCTTCTGTAGATGGGTCCCATCTGTAAACATTCACTTTACGAATATTTTTTGAACCTGTTTGGTCTTTATAATATTTTCCTTTATTTACCGTAGAATTTTTTGGTAAACTAATTTGTGCCATTAATACACTCTTTCTTGTGGTGGAAAATATTGTACCTCATTAGTCAACGTTGACTTATGCACTGGTCTATAAGTAATTTTAGTATTTTTTCCATCACACCAGGCCAAAGTGTGTTGCATAAATTTTTCATCATCTCTTTTAGGATAGTCTTCTCTTGCGTGCGCACCTCTGCTTTCTTTTCTGTGGTATGCAGAGTCAACTGTTGTTACTGCTTGCCTAATTAGATTGTCAAACTCTAAGGTTTCAACTAGATCTGTATTGAAAACTAATGATCTGTCTTTAACTGAAATAGAGTCCATACCATCATAAGTTTTTCTAATTTCATTAACGCCTTCCTCCAAATTTTTTTCTGTTCTAAATACTGCACATTTTGATTGCATAGTTTTTTGCATTGCAAGTCTTAATTCTGCAGTACTGTTGTCCCCTTGTGCATTTCTTAATTTGTCAAATCTATCTAAACATTTTTGTGTTTCGGTTTCTGGGATTTCTTCATGCGGTGATCCTGGTTTAACTAATTCAGCAGCTCTTTTTGCAGCAGCTCTTCCAAAAACTACTAAATCAATTAAAGAATTTGAACCAAGTCTGTTAGCTCCGTGAACTGAAACACATGCAGCCTCACCTATTGCCATTAATCCTGGAACTGTTTTTTCTGATCCATTAACAGTTAATACTTCAGCTTTATAATTTGTCGGAATACCACCCATATTATAATGTACGGTCGGAACAACAGGTATTGGTTCTTTAGTTACATCTACATTAGCGAATAATCTTGCAGCTTCTGTAATACCTGGAAGTCTATTTTCAATAACACTTTTATCCAAATGGCTCAAATGCAAGTGAACATGATCTTGCTCTTCTCCTACACCTCTGCCTTCATTGATTTCTATGGACATTGATCTACTTACAACATCTCTTGATGCTAAATCTTTTGCATTTGGAGCATATCTCTCCATAAATCTCTCTCCTTTAGAATTTACCAAGTATCCACCCTCTCCTCTAACTCCTTCAGAAATAAGAGTTCCATGTCCATAAATACCTGTTGGATGAAACTGAACAAATTCCATATCTTGTAAAGGCAATCCTGCTCTTAATACCATTGCGTTTCCATCACCAGTACAAGTGTGTGCAGATGTTGCAGAATAATATACCTTTCCATATCCGCCTGTTGCAATTATTACTGTATGAGCTCTAAATCTATGAATAGTTCCATCGTTTAAATTCCAGGCAATTAATCCTTTACACTCTCCATCTTTCATTAGTAAATCTAAAGCAAAGTATTCTATAAAAAATTCAGTATTATGTTTTAAGGCTTGACCATAAAGAGTGTGTAATATTGCATGTCCAGTTCTATCTGCAGCAGCGCACGTTCTTTGAACGATTCCATTTCCATAATTTTTAGTCATACCTCCAAAAGGTCGTTGATATATTTTTCCCTCATCTGTTCTACTAAACGGGACTCCATATTTTTCTAGCTCTAGAACCGCTTTTGGAGCTTCCTTACATAAATATTCAATGCTATCTTGATCACCCAGCCAATCAGCTCCCTTGACTGTATCGTACATATGCCATCTCCAATCATCTTCACCCATATTCCCAAGGGCAGCTGAAATCCCACCTTGGGCAGCTGAAGTGTGACTTCTAGTTGGAAAAACTTTAGAAATACACGCAGTTTTCAAACCAGCTTCACTTAGCCCCACGGCAGCTCTTAATCCTGATCCTCCAGCACCTAGAACTACTACGTCGTATTCATGATCTATAATATTATATGATCCCATTAGTTTAAATTAAATATAGTAATAATTGTTAAAAATGAAATAGCTATAGCAGAAATTTGCAGTGCTCTGTTTGCGACATTTTTGATTTTTTCATTGTTAATATAATCCTCAAAAACCTCACTAATACTTAAAGCTGAGAAGAAATAAGCAAAGATAATAAACAAACTAAATAGAAACTTGTTTAATGAGTCAGAAAAAAAATTTAAAACTTCAAAATAACTTTTGTCATAAATAGAAACAAAATTAACAATAAACCAAAGCATTAAAGGTATTAAGGCAATTGATGACAACTTTAAGAATATCCACTTTTTTGTTGCGATGTTCATACTAAATAAAATTTCTACCAATTAAATAAATAATTACAGTAAGAACAAGCGATCCAAGTATAACTAGTAAACCTGTCACTTTAGTTGTCTGTAATTCAAAACCATATCCCATATCCATTATGAGATGTCTTATCTCACTTAAAGTTTGAAAACTAAAAGACCATACCACTCCCAAAATTATAAATTTACTTATTAAAGAACCTAAAAAGTAATTCAAAAAATCATAATTATTTTCACCCAGAATTAACCAACACGACCAAAAACAGATTATTGTAATAGCAATTATGTTTATTATTCCAGTGATACGATGTGAAATAGAAACTAAAGATGAAATATGCCAACTATAAATCTGTATATGGGGTGATAATGGTTTTTTATTTTCCATAGAAATCATTTTTAATCAAACTTTCAGCAATCTGAATTGCATTCAATGCCGCTCCTTTTACGAGATTATCTGATACAATCCATAAATTAATTGTGTTTGCTTGGGTTTCATCCAATCTTATTCTTGAAATAAAAGTTTCAAATTTATCCTCTGCATCAACAGGTGTTGTATATCCGCCGTCTTGATGCTCATCAACGACTTTACATCCTGGAGAAGTAGATAAAACTTTTTTTATATGATCTAAATCACATTTTTTATCAAATTCTATATTTGCACTAATACAATGGGAGACAAGAACAGGTATTCTTACACAAGTTGACGTAACTCTAATTTTTTTATCTAAAATTTTTTGTATTTCATCGGTAGTTTTTTGTTCCTCTTTTGTATAGCCATTTTCTAAAAAACTATCAATATGAGGGATTGCATTAAATGCAATCTGTTTAGTAAAATTTTGAGAATTTATTTCTTTATTTTGAAAGTAATCCTTTGTTTGAGATAACAATTCATCCATAGCACTTTTACCTGCTCCAGATACAGATTGATATGTGGATGCAACCACTCGATTGATATTATATAAATCATGTAAGGGCTTCAAAGCCACTACAACTGGAATCACAGAACAATTAGCATTAGCAATAATATTTTTATTTTTAACATCAGCTAATTTTTTTGAATTAACCTCTGGAACTACTAGTGGTATACTAGGATCTTTTCTAAAATATTTTGAATTATCAATAACTATAGTTTTTTCTGCAGCAATATGAGCCCATTTTTCAGCCACTCCACTTCCTGCCGCAAAAAAGGCAATTTTTACTTTAGAAAAATCAAATTTTTCAAGGTCTTCAACTATATGCTCTTTTCCATTATAGCTAATTTTTTTTCCCTCACTATTTTTGGATGCTAATAAAAAAAGATTTTCTATACCTAATTTTTTTTTCTCAAGTATTTCTATAATCTTTCTTCCAACATTTCCTGTTGCTCCTACAATTGCTATATTCATGGTATTTAAGTTTTATACTAAACGAAGGGTAAATCGCAAACTGTTCCTAAGTGTATTTTTTCATCAATTTCAATTCTAAATTGGTCCTTCATATTCCAATAGGGTTTATTTATCATTGCTATTCCAACTACTTTTTTAAAAGTTGGTGAATATGCAGCTGATCTCACATATCCTACTATATTCTTATTATCGTCAAATAGTGTTTTCTCACAATACATGTCAATTTTATTGTGATCAATTTTTACACCTCTTAATTTTCTTGAAATTCCCTCTTCATTTATGATCTTTAGTTTTGCTTTACCTAAGTAATTTACATCGGTATCTAAACTTATATATTTATTGAAATTTGCTTCAAAGGGATTATCTCTATTATCAAAATCATTTCCATAAGATAAAAGTGCCCCCTCTATTCTCTCAATAAGATTTGGGCATCCTGGTTTTACATCGAACTCTTTTCCAGCTTCAAATAAGGAATCATATAAATTTTGGCCTGCTAAGTCGTCATCAACATATACTTCAAAACCACCTTGTTTAGACCAGCCTGATCTAGCGATAAAATATTTATGACCTTTAAATTCGTAATAATTAAAATTAAAAAATTTTAATTGTCTGATTTCATCACCAAACAATTTAGACATTAAATCATCTGCAAGAGGTCCTTGTACTGCTAAAATATTTACATTTGGTTCACTAATTTGAACATCAAATTTATTTCCAGCTGCAAGACCTTTGGCAAAAAATATTACATCCGAATCAGCTATAGAAAGCCACCATTTATCCTCTGCTAATTTATTTATAATTGGATCGTTAACTAATAATCCATCGTCATCTATTATTGGTGCGTAATAGCATTTTCCAACTTTTGACATTGATAAATCTCTACAGGTCATAAGTTGAACTAATTTTGCAGAATCTTTTCCTGAGATTTGAACTTGCCTTTCAGCTGCAACATCCCAAACCTGAACAAATTTTTTTAAGTGGTGATAATCTGACTCTAGTGACTTAAAAGAAGCAGGAAGGAGCATATGATTGTAAACTGTATAACTGCTAACACCATGTGCTTCTATCCTATCTGTGTAAGGTGTGCTTCTTAGTCTTCTAGATTTTGCTACAGGAAAATTTCTCATTTTTTTAAAATTCAAAAACCTTTTCTCTTATTTCATATGATTTTGCAATAATAATCATATGATCGTGACCTTGAATTATCTAGAATTGTTTTCTTAATTCGAATTTTTGTATTTTTCCTGTTGATGTTTTTGGTAACTCGCAGAAAATAACTTTTTTGGGAACTTTAAACCCAGCTAATGTCTCTTTACAAAAATCAATTAATTCGTTTTCTGATACAGGTTTGTCTTTAACCATTTCAATAAAAGCACATGGAACCTCGCCCCATTTCTCATCAGGTTTAGCAACTACAGCTGCTATTGAAACTGATGGATGTTTGGAAAGAGTATTTTCAATTTCTATTGACGAAATATTCTCTCCTCCAGAAATAATTATGTCTTTTGATCTATCTTGTATTTTTACATAACCATCAGGGTGCATTACTGCTAAGTCGCCACTATGAAACCAACCGTCTTTCATGGCTTTTTCTGTTGCATCCTTATCTTTAAAATACCCTTTCATTACTACATTTCCTCTTATCATGATTTCGCCGATTGTTTTTCCATCTTTTGGTACTTCTTTCATTGTCTCTGGATCTAAAACGGTAACTCCCTCAGTATTTGGATATCTTACACCTTGTCTTGCTTTAATCTCATTTAGCTTATCTTCATCAAAATCTTTCCACTCATCGTTCCATGCACATTGCGTAACATGTCCATAAGTTTCTGTTAAACCATAAACATGCATTACCTCGAAACCCAGAGCTTTCATTTTTTTAAATATTACACTTGGTGGAGGTGCTCCTGCAGTTAATACATAAACTTTGTGTTTAAGTTTTTTACGATCAGTCTCTGGTGCACCTGTTATCATGTTCAAAACAATTGGTGCTCCTCCAAAATGTGTTACATCAAACTTATCAATAAGTTCAAAAATTTTTTTTACATCAATATTTCTTAGACATACTGTTCTTCCATTTAACATTGGGATTGTCCACGGATAACACCAACCATTACAATGAAACATTGGTACTATTGTTAAAAAGTTCAAACGATTTGGCATATTCCATGCAACAGAACTTCCAGTTGACATTAAATAAGCTCCTCTATGATGATAGACCACGCCTTTTGGGTTTCCAGTGGTACCTGAGGTATAACTTAAAGAGATTGATTGCCATTCATCATCTGGCATTTGCCAATCAAAATTCTCTTCACCAGTATTTAAGAAACTTTCATACTCTAGATCACCAATTTTTTCTAATTTTGATTGATCAGCATATTTATCGTTAATGTCAATAATAGTAATTTCTTTATCTAAATTTTTTAATGCCTTCCTAACCTCTATATGAAGCTGTCTATCTACTACTAAAACTTTTGCATCGCTATGATTTAAAATATAGGTAATAGTATTTGCATCTAGTCTAATGTTAATTGTATTCAATACTGCACCTGTCATTGGTACTGAATAATGTGCCTCAAAAATTTCTGGTGTGTTAAATGCCAAGAAAGATACTGTATCGCCTTTTTGAATTCCAATTTTAGATAACGCACTAGCAAATTTAACTGATCTTTTATAGACTTCAGCCCAAGTATAGCTTCTATCTTCATAGACTATTGCTTCATAATTAGGATATATTTCAGTAGCTCTTTTTAAAAAAGTTAAGGGAGTAAGTGGGACGTAGTTTGCTTTATTTTTATCTAAATTGGTTTCGTAATGACTCATAGAAAGTTAATTAAATTTAAAGTTCATAATATTTGAACTTCCAGATATCGCAGATTTATAGTGAAACTCTGCTCTAGGTAATACTTTTTCAAAATAAAATTTTGCTGTATTTATTTTGTCATCGTAAAATTTTTTGTTGTTATCATATTCATTGTAACTCACATCAAGTACTTTAATCCATGAATAAGCTAAAGATACAAACCCAAGTGTTTTAAGATAATCATTTGCTGCAGCACTAACATCGTCTTTATCGTCTTTATGTCTTTCTTTAATCCAATCAGTAAATTTTGAGAGAATATCTAAGTAATAATTAAGTTCTTTTGAAAAAGTTTTTACTTTCCCATTTTTACTATCACACTCAGACTTAATCATTTCTAAAAATTTACCAATTATATCTCCATTTTTATTTATTAATTTTCTAAATACTAGATCAGCGGCTTGCACAGAATTCGTACCTTCATAAATAGGGGTTATTCTATTGTCACGATAAAATTGTTCTATTCCTTGATCTTTTGTAAATCCATAACCACCATGTATTTGCATTGCATCACTAGTAATTTCCATTGCTAAGTCAGTAAATAGTGACTTCACAACTGGTGTCATCAAAGAAACGTAGTCTGATGCCTCTTGTTTTATTTTTTCATCAGAATGATAAAGGCTTACCTCTGTTTGCTGAGACAACCAAAAACATAATGCTCTTTCACCCTCTATAATTGATTTCATATTAAGCAAAGACTTCCTAATATCTGCATGCTCAATAATGAAGTCTGCACCATTGGTAGATTTAGAATTATTCGTCTTGCCTTGTTTTCTTTCTTTTGCATAAGAAAGTGAATTTTGATAAGCAATTTCTGATATACCCAGTCCTTGAATACCAACTACAATTCTTTCTAAGTTCATCATAGTAAACATTTGACTTAAACCTTTATTTTTTGGGCCAATCATATATCCAACTGCTTCATCAAAATTTAAAACACATGTGGCTGAACCCTTAATACCCATTTTATGTTCCACTGAACCTGCGGATACTCCATTTCTTGGTCCAATTGATCCATCTTCTTTAACAATATACTTTGGTACAAGAAATAAACTTATACCTTTAGTTCCAGCTGGCGAGTCTGAAGCTCTAGCTATAACTAAATGAATAATATTTTCTGTAAGATCGTGATCACCAGATGTTATAAATATTTTTTGTCCACTAATTTTAAAAGTTCCATCTTTTTGTTCAACAGCCTTTGTTTTTAACATTCCTAAATCTGTTCCACAAACTGGTTCCGTTAAACACATTGTGCCACTCCATTTACCTTCAACCATTTTTGGAAGATATTTATCTTTCATTTCATCAGTTGCATGTCGCAAGAGACAATTGTAAGCACCAATAGTTAGTTCACTGTAAAGTTTAAACGAAAGTGATGTGGAAGATAACATTTCATCAAAAAATGCACTCACTGTTTTTGGCATACCTTGACCACCATATTTTGGATCACAAGATAATGAAATCCAACCGTCTTCTATATATTTGTTATATGCTTCTTTATACCCTGGGGGGGTTCTAACAACTCCATTTTCTAGTTGAGCAGGATGTTCGTCTCCAGATAATGCCAAAGGTAATATAAGATTTTCACTAATTTTCGCTGCTTCCCCCAAAATATCTTTAACTAAATCTGAATTAACTTCGTTATATTTTTGTAATTCATTATAATTTTTATTATCTCTCAATTTATCAAAGAGAAACAACATATCATCTAGCGGTGCTGTATAATTTGGCATTTTTGAACTTTAGAATAATTATAGATTTATTGCAATTTTGAAATTATCGCATCACCCATTTGTGAAGTCGATACCTCTTTCATTCCCTCAGATAGTATATCCTTTGTTCTTAAACCATCATTTAATACTTCTTGCACAGCTTTTTCAAGATTATCAGCTTCATTATCAAGATCTAAAGAGTACCTAAGAGCCATAGCAAAACTTAATATTGTTGCAATTGGATTTGCCAATCCCTTGCCCGCAATATCTGGTGCTGAACCATGAATTGGTTCATACATCGCCCTCATTTCTCCGTCTTTATTTTTTGCACCTAATGATGCTGAAGGTAATAATCCAAGTGATCCAGTTAACATTGATGCCTGATCTGAGAGCATGTCTCCGAAAAGATTATCTGTCACAATTACATCAAACTGTTTAGGGTTTCTAAGTAGTTGCATTGCACAATTATCAGCAAGCATATGGCTTAACTCTACATCCTTAAACTCTTTATCATGAAGCTCTTGAACTTCTTCTTTCCAAAGTTGTCCTGCTTCCATTACATTTGATTTCTCACATGAAGTTAATTTGTTAGATCTTTTTCGGGCTAGATCAAATGCTACACGTGCAACTCTTGTTATTTCGCTTGTGGTATAAGTATGAGTGTTAACTCCTTTTCTCTCACCATTTTCAATTGGCTTAATTCCTCTTGGTTCACCAAAATATATACCTCCTGTCAACTCTCTTACAATCATAAGGTCTAGACCAGATACAATTTCGGGCTTAAGTGTTGAGGCACTAACTAATTGCTCAAAACAGATAGCTGGTCTTAAATTTGCAAATAGTTTTAATTCTTTTCGTAGTTTTAATAGCGCTCTCTCTGGTTTTTTTGAGAATTCAACTTCATCCCATTTTGGCCCACCAACGGCACCTAACATAACAAGTTCGCTTTCTAAAGCTTTATAAAATACCTCATCAGTAATTGGAGTTCCATGCTTATCGTATGAGCAACCACCTGCAAGATCCTCTTCGATTTCAAAGTCTAAAGATTTATTATCATTAAACCACTTAATAATTTTTTTTACTTCACTAATTACTTCTGGGCCAATACCATCTCCAGGAAGTAAAAGAATTTTTCTTTTTTTTACTTTAATCATAGAATATCCATGGTTTTTGCTGTTTTAAATTTTTTTCAAATTTTTCAATTTTTTCTGATTTTTTTAATGATAAGGCGATGTCATCCAAACCTTCAAGTAAACACTTTTTTTTAAATGGGTCTATTTCAAATTTAATCACATTATTACCATAAATAACTTTCTCCTCATTTAAATCGATAGATATATCCTCTTTTCTATTTGCATATTCTGAAAGTTCTTTTATTTTTTCTTCTTGAAGGATAATGGGCAAAATACCATTCTTAAAACAATTGCTATAAAAAATATCAGCATAACTAGAACTAATCACACAGGTAATGCCAAAATCTAATAATGCCCAAGGTGCATGTTCTCTTGATGAACCACATCCAAAATTTTTACCAGCTATAAGAATTTTAGATTTATTATATGGAATTTTGTTAAGGATAAAATCATCAATTTCTTTTCCTTGCTCATCATATCTCATTTCAAAAAATAAGTTTTTTCCAAGACCAGTTCTTTTAATAGTTTTTAAAAACTGCTTTGGTATAATCATGTCAGTATCAATATTAACTATCGGCAGATATGCAGGAATACTTTTTAATTTATTAAACTTCTGCATTTAATTTTGATACTTTCTAACATCATCTAAGTTGCCTGAAATTGCTGCTGCAGCAGCCATTCCCGGGCTTACTAAGTGAGTTCTACCACCCCTACCTTGTCTTCCTTCAAAATTTCTGTTTGAAGTAGAGGCACATCTTTCTTCTGGCTTTAATTTATCTGCATTCATAGCTAAGCACATTGAACAACCAGGTTCTCTCCACTCAAATCCTGAATTTATAAATATCTTATCTAAACCTTCTTGCTCTGCTTGCTGTTTAACTAGTCCCGATCCCGGAACTACCATTGCGTTAACATGAGATGATATTTTTTTATCTTTTAGAATTTTTGCTGCTTCTCTTAAATCCTCAATTCTACCGTTCGTACAGCTTCCTATAAATACTTTATCAATCTTAATGTCTGTTGCTGACATATTAGGTTTTAATCCCATATATTTAAGTGATCTTTCAATCGAATTTTTTTTGTCTTCATCTGTTTCACTTTGTGGATTAGGAACTTTTCCATCAATTGTGATTACATCTTGTGGTGATGTTCCCCAAGTTATCATTGGTAAGATTTCAGCAGCATTTAGATTTATTTCCTTATCAAAATTTGCATCTTTGTCAGTTTTTAAACTATTCCAGTAATTTACGGCTTTTTCCCAATTTTCACCCTTAGGCGACATTGGTTTACCTTTTAAGTAATCAAATATCTTTTCGTCTGGTGCAATGAGTCCTGCTCTAGCACCACCTTCGATTGTCATATTGCATATGGTCATTCTTTGCTCAACACTCAATGATCTAATTAAATCGCCTGCATACTCTATTACACAACCTGTGCCGCCAGCAGTTCCAATTTTTCCAATTATTTGAAGAATTACATCTTTTGAAGTGACACCTAATGGAAGTTTGCCATTAACATCTATTTTAAAATTTTTTGCTTTTTTTTGAACTAGTGTTTGAGTTGCTAAAACATGTTCAACCTCTGAAGTTCCAATTCCAAATGCTAAAGCTCCAAAAGCTCCATGAGTTGCAGTGTGGCTATCTCCACATACTATAACTGTGCCAGGTTGAGTAAAGCCTTGCTCTGGGCCTATGATGTGTACAATACCTTGTCGTCTATCATCCATTCCAAAAAGTTGGATGCCAAATTCTTTACAATTTGCATCTAAAGTATCTACTTGTATTTTTGACTCTTGATCAGCTATTCCCTTTGTCCTATCTGTAGTTGGAACATTATGGTCTGCAACTGCTAGTGTTAAATTAGGATACCTTACTTTCCTATTTGAATTTCTTAATCCTTCAAATGCTTGTGGACTTGTCACCTCATGAACTAAATGTCTATCAACAAAAAGAAGGGCTGTTCCATCATCTTGTTGATCAACTAAGTGATCATTCCATATTTTATCGTAAAGTGTTGTGGACATTGAAAAAAAGTTTATTTTTTTTCTGAAGAGCTTTCTAATTTTTGTTCTTCCTTAGAAGCTTCTTCATTTGGTGCCTCTTTAGCTTTAACAGTTTCATCTTGTGTTGCTTCTATTTTAGGAGCTTCTTCCTTTTGAGCATCAGCTGCTGGAGCAACATTTTCTTCTGTTACCGTTTCTGGCTTAACATCGACATCTATACCAATTTTTTTTCTTATTTTTTCTGCAATTCTTGCTGATTTACCAGTTCTATCTCGTAGATAATATAATTTTGCTCTTCTAACTTTACCTGACCTAATAACTTTAATTGAGTCTATTAGCGTTCCATATAATGGGAAAGTTCTTTCAACTCCCTCTCCGAATGAAATCTTTCTAACTGTAAAAGAAGAGTTTATATCTCTACTTTTTTTTGCAATACAAACACCTTCAAAATATTGAATTCTGTTTTTTTTACCTTCGGTAATTCTTACTCCAACTTTAACAACATCGCCTGGGAAAAAATCCGGAATTTTTTTCTCAGAAAGAATTTTCTTTACATTGTGCTGGTTTATTTCTTCAATAGTTTTCATGTTAGTGTTTATCAAATTAGCTTTTCTTATATTTTTCCCATAAATCTGGTCTTCGGACGCGTGTTATAGCCTCAGATTGAGACAAACGCCAGTCTTTAATTTTACTATGATCACCTGATAATAATACATCTGGTACTGCTTTTTTATCCCAAATTTGAGGTTTTGTATATTGCGGATACTCTAATAGACCATTTTCAAATGTTTCTTCCATCTTTGAGTTATCGTTTCCTAAAACTCCTGGCAAAAGCCTAAGCACACTATCAATAACAACATATGCTGCGGTTTCCCCTCCAGACAAAACATAGTCCCCAATGCTAACTTCCTCTATGTCTCTTGTGGACAATACTCTCTCGTCAACTCCTTCAAAATGACCACAGATAAGTGATAAGGATTTTTCTCTTGCTAATTTTTTTGCATAACTTTGATCAAATTTCTTTCCTCTCGGAGATAAATATAGAATCGTTTCTCCCTCATTTTTGTTTTGATCTATTGATTTAGCTAGCACATCTGCCTTTAGCAACATTCCTGATCCTCCTCCATAAGGAGTGTCATCTACAGTTTTGTGTTTATCTTCAGCTGCATCTCTAATATTAACAACTTTTAAATCCCATAAATTCTTAGACATAGCTTTTCCATATAGTCCTTTAGACAAAGGGCCAGGAAAAACTTCTGGATAAAGTGTAAAAACTTGAGCTTGCCACATAAATAATTTTTAAACTATTTTTTTTCTTCCTTTGGAGCTTCTGCTTTATCTTCCTCTTTTTTGTTTCTTTCTTTTTTCGGAATAGCTTTATTGGGGTTATTACCATTTACAGGCATTGGCATTAATTCATTTTCTCCCAATATTCTCGCAACTCTAGTAGTTGGTTTAGCTCCTTGACCAAGCCAATATTTAATTCTTTCGGCCTCAAGACCTACTCT
>CABXYF010000003.1 GCA_902516435.1 uncultured Pelagibacteraceae bacterium
TTAATTGTTGGCATAAATTTTTAAAAATTAATTAATTTATTTTTAGATGAAAATAACTGACAGGTTATTTTATGGCAGCGTTTAGCACTGTTAGAAGCACTACATTCCAACCAAAAACATCGCCAAATTACTTATTAATTGACTATTGTCAAACTAAAAGTTCAAGTATTAAGCGATTTTTTTACTGATTTGCCTGTGTTTCAGAAGGTTCTGGGCTCTCAATTTTTTCTTGTTCAGATAAGAACTCATTATCATCCTTGAGAGCTTTTTTGTTCCATTTATTTTTAATATTTCCAGTTCCAGCAGGGACTAATCTACCAACAATAACATTCTCTTTAAGACCGTTCAATGGATCAACTTTACCTTTAATAGCTGCATCTGTTAATACTCTTGTAGTTTCTTGGAAAGATGCTGCTGAAATAAATGACTCTGTTTGCAAAGATGCTTTAGTAATACCCATTAAAACTCTTTCACCGACAGCTGGATCTTTTCCGTCTGCAACTAATTTTTCATTAGCATTATCAAATTTAATTCTATCCACAATCTCACCAGGTAAATAAGAGGAATCTCCAGAAACCTTAACCTCAACTTTTTTCAGCATTTGTCTTAAAATAGTTTCAATGTGTTTGTCGTTAATGATTACACCTTGTAATCTGTAAACTTCTTGAACTTGGTTGACGAAATATTCAGTTAATTCTTTAATACCAAGAATTCTTAAAATATCGTGTGGTAATGGCTGACCATCGAGAAGGTATTCACCTTTTTGAATTCTTTCACCAGGATTAAAATTAATATGTTTTCCTTTTGGAATTAAGTAGTTAGAAGGTTCTGCTCCATCTTCTGGTACAATTGAAACTCTTTGTTTTCCTCTCACTTCTTTGCCAAAAACTACTTGACCGTCATTTTCAGCAATAATTGCGCTGTCTTTTGCTTTTCTTGCTTCAAATAGTTCCGCAACTCTTGGAAGACCTCCAGTGATATCTTTTGTTTTAGTAGTCTCTTTGGGTAATCTTGCAATAACATCTCCAGCAAAAACTTTTTGGCCATCTTTAATAGATAAAATTGAATCTGGAACTAGATAGTATCTCGCTTCATTATCATCTGCTTTTTTAATTACGTTCCCTTTTTCATCTCTTAAAGTAATTCTAGGTTTTAAATCAGTGCTTTTCGATTGACCTCTCCAGTCAATTACAGATTTAGAAGATATACCAGTTGCATCATCAGTAGTTTCTTGAATAGAAACACCATCAATCAAATCAACAAAACTAGCTTCACCACTTTTCTCAGCGATAACTGGTGTCGTGTATGGATCCCATTCACAAATTTTTGTATTAGCTTTAACTTTATCTCCATTATTAAAAAATAATCTTGACCCATAAGCAACTTTATAAACTGCTATTTGAACTCCTTTATCATCCTCTATGGAAAGTTGAGTATTTCTTCCCATAACAATTAAGTTCTTCTTAGAGTCTTCTAAAATATTTGAGTTTAAAATCTTTAAGGTTCCTTCACTCTTAGATACAATCTGAGAATCTTGTTTTACTGATGCTGTACCACCAACGTGGAAAGTTCTCATTGTTAACTGAGTTCCTGGCTCACCAATAGATTGGGCAGATATCATACCAATAGCTTCACCAACATGAACCATCTTACCTCTAGATAAATCTCTACCATAACATGTTGCGCAAACACCTTCTTTTGAACTACATGTCATTACTGAATAAACTTTAATTGATTTTACACCAGCAGCATCAATTTTATCGCAGCCAGCCTCATCAATCATTTCTTCCTTTTTAATTATTACTTCACCGCTTAATGGGTTTTTAACATCTGCAGCTGTTACTCTTCCCAACGCTCTTTCTGACAAACTAACAACAACGTTTCCACCTTCTAAAATCTCTGAAAGTTCAATAAATCCAGGATTATCACATTTAACTTTTGTAATAGTTAAGTCCTGTGCAACATCGCAAAGTCTTCTAGTTAAATAACCAGAACTAGCAGTCTTTAGTGCGGTATCAGCAAGACCTTTTCTTGCTCCGTGAGTTGAATTAAAATATTCTAGAGCTGTTAAACCTTCTTTAAAGTTAGAAATAATAGGACTTTCAATAATTTCTCCAGATGGTTTTGCAATTAGACCACGCATTCCAGCTAATTGTTTCATTTGAGCAGCAGAACCTCTTGCGCCACTATCAGCCATCATAAATACAGAATTAATTTTTAATCCTTCTGATGTTTTTTCAGTTGCAGATATACCTTTCATCATTTCGCCAGCTACTTTATCTGTACACTTAGACCAAGCATCAACAACTTTGTTGTACTTTTCACCTCTTGTAATTAATCCTTCTGCATACTGTGTTTCATAGTCAGCAATTAATTTTTTAGTATCGTCAATTAATTGAGTTTTACTTTCAGGAATTACCAGATCATCTTTACCAAACGATATCCCAGCTTTAAATGCATGCTTAAATCCTAAATCTTTTAACTTATCACAAAATATAACTGTAGTTTTTTGACCACAAAATCTAAAGACAATATCAATAATTTCTGAAACTACTTTTTTAGGTAATAACCTATCTATTAAAGAGAACTTAATATTACTATTTTTCGGTAATAAATTTGCTAGTAAAAATCTTCCAGCAGTTGAAGTATATTTTTCAAATTTTTTATTTCCTTTATCATCTACAGTTTCAAATCTAGATATAATTGTGCTGTGCACTTTTATCTGTCCTGAAGATAATGCAAATTCTATTTGATCAGAATCAACAAAGTAACCAGCTGGCTTATCAATAACAGGCTCCTGCGATAAGTAATAAATTCCCAAAATCATATCCTGACTTGGAACGATAATAGGTTTACCATTTGAAGGTGAAAGAATATTATTTGTAGATAACATTAAAATTCTTGCTTCTAACTGTGCTTCTAAACTTAACGGAACGTGTACCGCCATCTGATCTCCATCAAAATCAGCATTGAAGGCTGCACATGTTAAAGGATGAAGTTCAATTGCATCTCCCTCAATTAATTTTGGTTCAAATGCTTGTACACCAAGTCTATGAAGTGTTGGTGCTCTATTTAGTAATACCGGGTGCTCTCTTACAATTAACTCAAGTGCATCCCAAACTGCATTAGTTTCTTTTTCAACTAGTTTTTTAGCTTGTTTAATTGTTGAAGCTAAACCTAATTTATTTAATCTAGCATACAAAAATGGTTTAAATAATTCTAAAGCCATTTTTTTCGGTAATCCACATTCATGAAGTTTTAAATCTGGGCCAACAACAATTACTGATCTACCAGAATAATCTACACGTTTTCCTAATAAGTTTTGTCTAAATCTACCCTGCTTACCTTTAAGCATTTCAGCTAGTGATTTAAGAGGTCTTTTTCCTGTTCCAGTAATTACTCTTCCTCTTCTTCCGTTATCAAATAATGCATCAACTGACTCTTGAAGCATTCTTTTTTCGTTACGAACAATGATATCCGGAGCTTTAAGATCCATTAATCTTTTTAATCTATTATTTCTGTTGATGACTCTTCTATAAAGGTCATTTAAATCTGATGTAGCAAATCTACCACCATCTAATGGAACAAGTGGTCTCAATTCAGGTGGAATTACAGGAACAACTGTCAATATCATCCACTCCGGTTTTTGACCAGTTTCAATAAATGACTCTAAAAGTTTTAATCTTTTAATTGCTCTTTCTTCATTAACTTTTGATTTTGTTTCTTTAATAAAACTAACTAAATTCTTTCTTTCAAGTTCTAAATCTAAATTCTTAAGCATTTCTAGTACCGCTTCTGCACCAATTCCTGCGGTAAATGACTCTTCACCAAATTCGTCTTGATATTTTGCTAATTCTTCTTCATTTAATAATTGATTTTTTTGTAAACCAGTTAAGCCAGGTTCAATTACAATAAAATTCTCAAAATAAAGAACTCTTTCTATTTCTTTGAGCTTCATATCAACAGCTAATGCAATTCTGCTAGGTAGAGATTTTAAAAACCATATATGTGCAACAGGTGTAGCAAGATTAATATGACCCATTCTTTCTCTTCTGACATTTGACTTAGTAACTTCAACACCACATTTCTCACAGATTATTCCTCTAAATTTCATTCGTTTGTATTTTCCACACAAACATTCGTAGTCTTTGATTGGACCAAAAATTCTAGCACAAAACAGTCCATCTTTTTCTGGTCTAAAAGTTCTATAATTTATTGTTTCAGGTTTTTTAATTTCACCGTATGTCCATGATTTAATTTTCTCAGGGCTAGCAAGTGAAATTTTAATGCTATTAAAATTTTGAGCTTCCGAAATTTCGGTATTCTTAAATAGATCTGTTAATTCTTTTTTCATTTAATTTAGCTCCACATTTAATGCTAACGATTTAATTTCTTTAACCAATACATTGAAAGATTCTGGAATACCTGATTCAAAGTTTTCTTCACCCTTAACGATTGTCTCGTAAACTTTAACCCTACCTGCAACATCATCAGATTTTACAGTTAAAATTTCTTGAAGTGTATAAGAAGCACCATATGCTTCTAAAGCCCAAACTTCCATTTCACCAAATCTTTGACCACCAAGCTGAGCCTTACCTCCAAGCGGCTGTTGTGTAACTAAACTATAGGGTCCAGTTGATCTTGCATGAATTTTATCTTCAACTAAATGATGAAGTTTTAACATGTAGATAATTCCTACTGTTACTGGTCTATCAAATTGCTCACCTGTTCTTCCATCCCATAAATAAGTTTGACCAGAACCTGGTAATTTAGCTAATTCAAGCATTTCAGTTACATTTTTTTCTTTTGCTCCGTCAAATACTGGTGTTGAAATTGCTATTCCATTTTGTAAATTTTCACATAAGTCTTTAAATTCATTTTTACTTAATTTGTCTACTTTATCGTTAAAAATTTCTTCCCCATAAACAGATTTTAAAAAATTTCCTATTTTTTCAGTTTTTTCAATTTTTTTACTATTTTCGTTAACTAATTTTTTAACTTCTTCTCCAAACTCTTTGCAAGCCCAACCTAAGTGAGTTTCCAATATTTGACCAACATTCATCCTACTAGGTACACCGAGTGGATTAAGCACTATATCGACGGGTCTACCATCCTCACGGTAAGGCATATCTTCGACTGGTACAATTTTACTAACCACTCCTTTGTTTCCATGTCTTCCTGACATTTTATCACCTGGTCTTAATCTTCTTTTGATCGCAACGAAAACTTTTACCATTTTCATTACACTTGGAAGTAAATCGTCACCACTTCTAATTTTAAGAACTTTATCTTCAAATCTTTCAGTAATATCTTGTTTTGCCTTGTTGTATTGTTCTTTTAATTGGGAGAGGGTTGCTTCATTTGCGGTATTTCCGTTTGAAATTTTAAAAACATCATTAATCGTAAGATTATTAATTATATCAAAATCAAGTTTTGTACCTTCAGTTAAGTCCTTAATTTTTTTATTTAACGACGTTTCAGATAAAATTTGAGCAGCTCTTTGTTTTATACTTCTCTCTAAAATTTCTTCTTCAACTATTTTGTCTTGTTGAACTTCCTCAATTTCAGCTCTTTCAATAGTTATTGATCTTTCGTCTTTTTCAATACCATGTCTGTTAAAAACTCTCACATCTACAATCGTTCCACTGCTTCCTCTAGACATTCTTAAAGATGTGTCAGTGACATCTATAGCTTTTTCACCAAATATTGATCTTAATAATTTCTCTTCAGGACCTGATGCTGAGTCACCTTTTGGAGTTACTTTTCCAACTAGAATATCTCCTGCATTTACTTCAGCTCCAATGTAAACAACACCTGATTCATCAAGATTTTTTAACGCTTCCTCATTAACATTTGGAATGTCTCTTGTAATTTCTTCCTCACCTAGTTTAGTATCTCTAGCCATAATTTCATACTCTTCTATGTGAACAGAAGTAAATACATCATCAGTAACACACCTTTCTGAAATTAAAATGGAGTCTTCAAAATTGTAACCTTGCCAAGGCATAAAGGCCACAGTTACATTCTTTCCTAAAGCTAATTCACCTAACTTCGTTGAAGGCCCATCTGCGATTATATCTCCTGATTTAACTTTGTCTCCAACTCTAACTAATGGTCTTTGATTAATGCATGTGTTTTGATTTGATCTTTTAAATTTTTGTAAGTTATAGATATCAACACCAGACTCGCTAAAATCTGTTTCCTCTGTTACTTTTATAACAATTCTTTTTCCATCAATTTTATCAACTATACCATCTCTTTTTGCAACAATTGTTACACCTGAATCTAAGGCAACATCACTTTCTATGCCTGTTCCAACCAGAGGAGACTCTGGTTTTAATAATGGAACTGCTTGTCTCATCATATTTGAACCCATAAGAGCTCTGTTAGCATCGTCGTTTTCCAAAAAAGGAATCAGTGATGCTGCAACTGAAACAAGTTGTTTGGGTGAAACATCGATATAATCAATTGTGTCTGGCTTTGATAAAAGAAAGTTCAAATTTTGTCTACAAGAAACTAAGTCTTCAACAATTTTTCCATTTCTATCCAGTTTGGTGTTTGCTTGTGCAATAGTATATTTGGTTTCTTCCATAGCGGAAAGATATTCCACTTTATCTTGAACAACACCGTCTTTAACTTTTTTATATGGACTTTCAATAAAGCCATATTTATTAATTTTTGCATAAGTAGACAAACTATTTATTAGGCCTATGTTTGGTCCTTCTGGAGTTTCGATTGGACAAATTCTACCATAATGAGTTGGGTGAACATCTCGAACTTCAAATCCTGCCCTTTCTCTTGTTAAGCCACCAGGTCCTAAAGCCGATACTCTTCTTTTGTGAGTGATTTCAGAAAGTGGGTTTGTTTGGTCCATAAATTGTGACAGTTGTGAACTAGCAAAAAAATCTTTCAAAGAAACAGTTAAAGGTTTTGCATTAATTAAATCCTGTGGCATTGCTGACTCCACATCCAAAGTAGTCATCTTTTCTTTTATTGCTCTTTCCATTCTATAAACACCAATACGTGCTTGGTTTTCAACCAACTCACCAACAGAACGAACTCGTCTATTTCCTAGATGATCAATATCATCAACTTCATCCTTGCCGTCTCTTAGGTCTAACATTTTGTGAACAATCGCTATAATGTCATCATTTCTTAGTATTGTAATTTTATCTGAACATTCCTGATTTAATCTAGAATTCATTTTAACTCTTCCAACATCAGAAAGATCGTATCTGTCTGAGCTAAAAAATAGATTGTTAAATATCTGAGTGGCAATTTCTATTGTTGGTGGCTCTCCAGGTCTTAACATCTTATAAACTTCAGTTATTGCTTCGTCTTTTGAGTTATTTTTATCATTCAAAATAGTAGATAGCAGATAAGGACCTTTGTTAATTGAGTTTGTTACTGAGATTTGAAGTGAGTGAATGTTTGCATCTAAAATTTGTTGGATAATCGTATCATTTAATTCAGTACCAATTTTGAATGTTCCCTCCTCGTCTTCATTAACTTTAATATCTCTATGTAAAATTTTACCAAATAAAGATTCTCTTGAAACTAAAATATCCTTAAGTCCTTCATTTGCTAGTTTCTTTGCATTTAAAAAATTAATTTTATCTCCTAATTTTATTACAACTTTGCCAGTCTTTGCATCAATTACTTCTTCTGAAAAATTTTTAGCTTTATAATTTTCAGGATTAAATTTTGTTTTCCACTTTTCTGTTTTAGTATCATAGGTATATTGTTCATTTTCATAAAACTCATTGGCTATTTCAGCTTTAGTATATCCAAGGGCTAAAAGTAAAGTAGATGCAAAAATTTTTTTTTTTCTATCTATTTTAAAATATAAAAAATCTTTAACATCAAATTCAAAGTCTAACCACGATCCTCTATTTGGTATAACTCTACAGTTAAATAATAGTTTACCACTAGCATGTGTTTTACCTTTATCGTGATCAAAGAAAACACCTGGGCTTCTGTGCATTTGATTAACTACAACACGTTGAACACCATTAGTAATAAATGTTCCACTGTTTGTCATCATTGGGACTTCACCCATATAAACCTCTTGTTCTTTGGCAGACAAAATATCTTTTGTATTATTATCTTGATCTATTTCATATACAACTAGTCTTAAAGTACATTTCAATGCAGATGAATATGTTAGACCCCTTGTAATACACTCCTCAACATCAAATTTTGGTTTTTCTAGTCTATAAGAAATATATTCTAAAGTTGCCTTATCATTTAAATCTTCTATAGGAAATATGCTTTTAAAAACTCTATCAAAACCTTTAGTCAGTTCAGCTGCTTCAGTATTAAATTCTGTTAATTCTTTATAAGAATTTTTTTGAACCTCTATTAGGTTTGGTATTGACAAACTTTCTTTTAGTTTTCCAAAACTCTTTCTTATATTTTTCTTCTCAGTAAAAGATAATTGCATTTATGTTTATTAATACTGATTAAAAATAATCAGTATTTGAATTCTTTCTTGTTAATTTATTTAAGTTCTACTTTAGCGCCTGCAGCTTCTAACTTAGCTTTAATCTCTTCAGCATCTTTTTTGTTAACACCAGATTTGACTTCTTTTGGTGCGCCCTCAACTAGATCTTTAGCTTCTTTTAATCCTAATGAAGTTGCTGCTCTTACTTCTTTAATGACATTAATTTTTTTATCACCTGCGGACACAAGCATAATAGTAAAGTCATCTTTTTCCTCTGCTGGTGCTGCACCGCCTGCTGCTGCTGGAGCTGCTGCGGCCATTGGAGTTACACCCCATTTTTCTTCTAGTTGTTTCGAAAGTTCAGCTGCCTCTGCAACAGTTAAACTTGAAAGGTCTTCAATAATTTTGTTAAGGTCAGGCATATATATTACTCTTTGGGTTGTGTTTCAGAATTTTCAGCGCTCAAACTACTCATTTTTTCTGAATGTGCAAGTAAAATGCTAATTAGTTTAGATGCTGGAGCATTCAAAATACCCACAATATTAGCTCTTGCTTCGTCTAAGGTTGGTAAACTTGCTACATTTTGGACACCAGCCTGATCTAAGACTTCATTATCCATTATGCCGCCAATTAATTTTAAATTTTCGTTATCTTTTGCAAATTTTGAGAGAATCCTTGCTGACATGATTGCATCTTCACTAAAAGCAACAGCTGTAGGGCCAGTAAACAAATTAGTCAAATCCTTGCATTTAGTTTTTTCTAAAGCAAGTTTAGTAATCCTATTTTTTGTTATTTTAAAAACAATTCCATGCTCTCTCATTTTTGCTCTTAAATCATCTAATTGAGACATGGTTAAACCTTGATAATGAGTAACCATAATAGCTTTACTGTTTTCAAATTTTGAAGTCATTTCTTCAATATAATTTTTCTTTTGATCTTTATTCATCATAACTATATCGATTTACCTAATTTAACTTTATAAGAAACACCCATTGTTGATGTTGCAAAAACGTTTTTTATTAAATCCCCTTTTAAAGTATTATTTGATTTTTCTTTTTCCAAGGTTTCTAAGATAGCATTATAATTTTTAATTAATTGCTCATCACTGAAAGATTTCTTACCAATGCTTACACCAATATTTCCATCTTTGTCGTTTCTTATTTCAACTTGACCTGATTTTGCATTTATTACAGCCTCTTTAATGTTTTCAGACACAGAACCAAGTTTTGGATTTGGCATTAATCCTTTTGGTCCTAAAACTTTTCCTAACTTTGAAAGCTTAACCATCATTCCAGGTGTACAAATTAATTTTTCAAAATTTAACTCACCACCTTTTATTTTCTCAACAAATTCTTCACTACCAACAATATCTGCCCCTGCATCTTTAGCTTCTTGAGCTTTATTATCTTCACAAACAACAGCTACTTTGACTTTTTTACCAGTACCACCTGGTAAATTAACTACTGTTCTTATATTAACTTCACTTTTCTTTTGTTTGTTGTTTATTTGAAAACTTAAATCTAAAGACTCATCGAATTTTGTAGTACAATTTTTTTTAAGTTCAGGTATCAATTTTTCAAATACCTCTGCGCTGAGATCTTTTGATTTCTCTGGTAATTTTTTAAACCTTTTTGAAGACATTATTCTTTTACCTCTATACCCATTGATCTTGCTGATCCTGCAATAATTTTTACCGCTTCATTGATATCATGAGCGTTAAGATCATTCATTTTTTCTTTAGCAATATCCTCTAACTGTTTTTTAGAAATTGAGGCTACAATATTTCTTCCTGGTTCTTTTGACCCACCCTTAAGTTTAACTGCTTCTTTGATATAGTAAGATGCAGGGGGTGATTTAATCTTAAAGTCAAATTTTTTGTCTTTATATACTGTAATTTCAACAGGCACAGGTTTACCTGCCATTGATTTTGTTTTGTCATTGAAAGCTTTACAAAATTCCATGATGTTAACACCTCGTTGACCCAAAGCAGGTCCTACAGGAGGTGCAGGGTTAGCTTGACCGCCTTTAATTTGTAATTTTATAAATCCACTAATTTCTTTTGCCATTAACTTGCTTTCTCTACTTGGTTATATTCTAAATCCACAGGTGTTGGACGTCCAAATATAGAAACTGACACTTTAAGTCTAGACTTTTCTTCATCGATTTCTTCAATCATTCCATTAAATGACGCAAAAGGGCCATCAACAACCTGAACTTTTTCTCCAACGCTGTACTCTATACCAGATTTTGGCTGAGCCACACCATCTTTTATTTGACCTAAAATCTTTTCTACTTCTTTGTCCGAAACTGGAACTGGAATACCTTTTGTGCCAAGAAAACCACTCACTCTTTTTATGTTTTTTATCATGTGATAGATATTATTATCCATTTCACTCTTAATTAGTACATATCCAGGAAAATATTTCTTTTTTCTTTGTATTCTTTTTCCCCTTTTAACCTCAGTAACATCATGAGTTGGGACAACTATTTCTTCAAATTTTTCACTAATTTTTGCCTTATCTGCCTCTTCTTTGATTAATGAAGCCACTTTGTTTTCAAAGCTAGAGTGAGACTGAACAATGTACCAATTTTTCATTAAATACTAACCTTAAGTAAGATTTCTAGCAAAAATTTTAAAACTTGATCTAAAAGTAAAAAAAACAAAGACATCACTACAGCCATAGCAAACACCATTAAAGCGCCCTGCAAAGTCTCTTTCCAAGTTGGCCAAGTAACCTTAAATACCTCTTGTTTTACTTCTTGAATAAATTTAATTGGGTTTCTCATATATTTTAAAGCTCTATTGGCAGGAGCGGAGGGACTCGAACCCTCAGCCTCCGGTTTTGGAGACCGGCGCTCTACCAATTGAGCTACACTCCTATTTATAGAGTTACTCTATAATTTTAGTTACTACTCCTGCTCCTACAGTTCTTCCACCCTCACGAATAGCAAAATTTAATTTTTCAGCCATTGCAATAGGTGTAATTAATTTTACTGTAAATTTAGCATCATCACCTGGCATTACCATTTCAGTTCCAGCTGGTAATTCTACTTCACCAGTTACATCTGTTGTTCTAAAATAAAACTGTGGTCTGTACTTAGTAAAGAAAGGAGTATGTCTTCCACCTTCGTCTTTTTTAAGTACATACGCTTGAGCTTCAAATTTAGTGTGTGGAGTAATTGATCCAGGTTTACAAAGAACCTGACCTCTTTCGATGTCATCTCTTTCTATTCCTCTCAATAAAATTCCAACATTATCACCAGCTTCACCTGTATCTAAAAGCTTTCTAAACATTTCAACACCAGTGCAGACTGATTTTTTTGTCTCTTTTATTCCGACGATTTCAACATCTTCACCCGTTTTAATTACACCAGACTCAACCCTACCAGTTGCAACTGTCCCTCTACCAGAAATTGAAAATACATCCTCTACAGGCATCAAGAAAGGCTTATCTACTTCTCTAGTTGGTTGTGGGATATGTTCGTCAACAGCTTTCATTAATTCTAAAATTGAATTTTTTCCAATTTCATCATCCCTACCTTCAACAGCTGCTAAAGCAGAACCTTTAACGATAGGTGTTTTATCACCAGGATATTTATAAGAAGTTAAAAGTTCTTTGATTTCTTCTTCTACAAGCTCGATCATTTCTTTATCATCTACTTGATCAACCTTATTTAGATAAACAACAATTGCTGGAATACCAACTTGTCTACCTAAAAGAATATGTTCTCTAGTTTGCGGCATTGGACCGTCAGCAGCATTTACAACTAAAATCGCACCATCCATTTGTGCTGCACCGGTAATCATATTTTTTACATAGTCAGCGTGACCTGGACAATCTACGTGAGCATAGTGTCTCTTTTCAGTTTCGTACTCAACGTGAGCAGTTGAAATTGTTATTCCTCTTTCTTTTTCCTCTGGTGCTTTATCAATTTGATCGTAAGCAACAGCAGTTCCACCACCTGCTTGTGCTAATACATTAGTAATCGCAGCAGTTAGAGTTGTTTTACCATGATCGACATGACCAATAGTCCCAATGTTACAGTGGGGTTTATTTCTTACAAATTTTTCTTTAGACATTACTATTTTACCTCAGTTATATTTGTTTCATTACTAATTTTTTTCTTGGAGCGGGTAAAGGGAATCGAACCCTTACATCCAGCTTGGAAGGCTAGCGTTCTACCATTGAACTACACCCGCACAACCCCAAGAGTAACACTCCATCGTTACTTAAAATTCTACTGAATGGTGGAGGGGGAAAGATTCGAACTTTCGAAGACCGAAGTCAACGGGTTTACAGCCCGCCCCATTTGACCGCTCTGGAACCCCTCCTTTTGGGGAAGTGTACCCTGTTCAATAAAGCTTTAAACAACATGGGTTTTATATATTTTATTTATGCAAATGCAACACGTGATTTAATAGCCAAATATTTAAAAAAACGTGTAAAACTGATGATAATTTATGAACAAATCCTCATTTTTTATTGTCGGTCAACATGCTGTTATCGAGGCTCTTCGAAACCCACAAAGAAAGGTTTTAAGAGTTTTTTTAACTGAAGAAGCAAAAAAAAATATTCACAGAAAAAACCAAAACAAAAACCTTCTAGAAGACGTTAAGGTTTATTTTAAATCAAAAAAAGAATTGGATAAATATTCATCTAAAGATCAGTTGATGCATAATGGTTATGTCGCTGAATTAGAGCATTTAGATCAACCTGATCTTAAACAGTTTGTAAAAGACAAAAATAATCTCACACTTGTTTGTTTGGATGAAGTGACAGACCCAAGAAATATCGGTTCTTTAATTAGGAGTGCAGCTTCATTTAAAATTGATGGTTTAATAATAAAAGAAAGACATTTTCCAAGTGATAGTAAGCTAATGTACAAATCTGCTAGTGGATGTATGGAACATTTAAATATTTTTGAAGTATCTAATATAAATTCAACACTAAAAAATTTAAGGGAAAAAAATTTTTGGGTTTATGGTTTTGATGCGAAAGGTGAAAAGGATTTTACAGACATTAAGTGGGAAGGTAATAATATTTTGTTATTTGGTTCTGAGGGTTTTGGTATGAGACAACATACTGGTAAATATGCTGATTTCTTTATTAAAATTAATATAAATGATAAAATTGAAAGTTTAAATATCTCCAATAGCGCTGCTATTGTCTTTCATCACTTAAGTTATATTAAAAAAAAGAGTTGATTATTTAATAAATAGTTAATAATTATTGCGCATGCCCTTGTAGCTCAGTTGGTAGAGCAATTGATTTGTAATCAATAGGTCCGCGGTTCGAATCCGTGCGGGGGCACCATCTCACTTACTTTTTTATCAAAATAATTTATGCAAAAGCTATTCTGACGACAATAAGTGTTGTCAGATTGTTGTCAAATCAAGTGGTCGTATATAAGATTAATATGTGCAAGAAATATATAGGGTACTTTCCTCTAATATTTTTAATAACTTGTCACTTTTTAATTTACTTCGATTAGATCTTGACGGATCAATATCATTTGCACCTAGAAAATTTAATGCTGCAGATGATTTAATTCCAAAATTAATACCTTCAGACATTTCTTTACCAAGACCTGAAACAGCAATTGCAATTAACTCTCCGCCCTCACCTACTATTGGACCGCCACTGTTACCGTGATTTATTGCTGCATCTATTTGAAGTTCATTTGAATTATCCTGAACACCTTTAAGTGAACTAATTATTCCAGAGGATATTTTCAAATCATCACTTAAACCTTTTCCAAAAGGGTAACCCGCAACATAAATCTTTTGCAGTTTTTTGGGGTTGTAGTTTGAAAAATTAATAAATGACTTTGATCTGACATTTGCTTTTAAAAGAGCTAGATCTAATGTTTTATCTGTTGCAATTAATTGTGTGTCGTATTCTTTATTGTTGTAATTAATACTTAAACTTTTACATCCATCTACTTCGTGATTATTTGTTAATAAATTTCCACGATTATTTATAAAAAAAGCTGTACCACTTGACCCTTCAGAAGTTTCTGCTGTATCACTTAAAACTCCTTCGCATTTAAAAGGTATTTCACTTTGCATAGCCAATTCACCTGCTTTACCATATGCTGTTGTTGTCGTTCTGAACATTTTAACCTGAATATCAAATGTCCCCTCTGCTAAGTTTACAAAAATCTTATATTCTTCTAAAACTCCTGGAGTCTCTTTTCCAATTCTTTCTCCAGATATATACCCTGCTGAGTAAGTGGTTATTCCATAAATTTGTTGAGTAATTTTATTAGTTTTTATTTCTTTACCGGCAATCTCTGAAAGAATTTCTGTAGTTTTTTTTGCATTGTTTGAGTCTCTTAATAAAGTTTTAGTAATCGTACCTGCGTTCGTATCTATTGTTAAAACGTGATCAAGATATTTACCTGTGTGTCTCTTATTGTTGTTATCGTCAAAACTTGAATACTTAGGATCATAACATCTATTAAATTCTATAAATTCAGCAAAACTTATGTTGCAACACAACAAAACAAAAATCACAATGCCTAAAAATTTTTTCATTTTTTAAATAAAGCTCTTACTGCAAATATGAATGCTAAAATTGTTGCTCCTGGCAAAACAAAACCCTGTCTTTGCAAACCCGTTATTGATCCTGAATTAAAATACATATCTAAATTTATAAGCATTAAAATTGCGAATAGTATTAATGGAATAAATTTTGAATCTAAAAGTTTAATCATTTGTGAAATAATATCATTGTTGTCAGATTGTTGCCAACTCAAAACTATTTTATGATTATTGTTGCAAACAAATGTTTATTTAAACTTTTGCAATTGATTTGTAATCAATAGGTCCGCGGTTCGAATCCGTGCGGGGGCACCATCACTCAACTAAATCAACACTATTTTTTTTTTGCAAAAGTTTAATCTTATCCGTTAAAACACATTGACTGTGTTAGGAGTGTGTTAAGAGTGTGTTTCAGTCAAGTAGTCTTATCAACTAAATAACGTCTTTATCTATCCAATAATCTAGTTCAGACTTGAAAGTGATATCTCTTTTTTTCAAAAAATTTATAAACTTTTCTTTTCTTTCCTTTTTTATATTTTTAAGAAAGAGAAGTATTTGTTCATAAGTTAATGATTTAAGATTTTGATTTTCAATTTCTACTTCATCATTAAAATCAATACCATATTGAGGCATCCCCTTTTTGGGACAGATACTCTCAATATATACAATACTATCAGGGTATTGTTGCAAGGTATAATAATAAGTAGCTATTTGATTTTCAAATCTATCAATCGCATCTTCTCTAAACTCTTTTTTAAGAATTGTATCATTCATAGTTTGAGTGTTGCTGAAGTTATACGTTAAAGAACTTTAACAATTATAAATATAAATATTAAAAGTGGCAAAAGTTAGATCAAAATCTATTTTTAATCGACCTTGATTTCTTTCATAATGATCATAAAATTTCTTAAAAAATTAGCAAAAGCTTGATTAAAATTTTTAAATTTTTTTGAAAATCCTTTTGGCATTTGACCTCTATTTTCTACATACATTGTAACAATACTTTGCATTCCTTCAGTGAAAGTATTGAATACCTTTGTGTCAGAAGTTATGACTTTTTTTGAGATTTGAAATGAAGCAAGAATAAGTTGTTCAATAATTTTGTTATCTTCTTCTTTATTTAGAGCAATATGAGCTACTAATACATTTTGAATAGCCTCGCCTGATTCTTTCCAAAACTTATCTAAATCTATTTTTTTTGAAACTAATCCAAGCATAAAAGATCTAACTGTTATTATGAAAACCATCAATGAAAGCATTTCAGTTTTGTTTAAGCCTTGTTTTTTTAATTGAGTATTCAACAGAGGGAGCTTGTCCATTTCCTTAAGAGTCTTTAAAGCAATATCAACTACAATAAGGTCTAAATCTATTTTTAAACCTAAAGATTTTCCGTTATTTTTTTCAGCTATATTTTTAATGTGAAGAGCATAAATTTGAATTAATTCATCATCTGTATATTCTTTTTTTTTCTTTTTAAATATATCAAATAAACCCATAATAAATTCTAACCCAGAACCACGATCCCTAAAAGTTTTTTCATTTATGTTTATTTCTAGTTTCGTCGTTAATTTTTCTTCCGTATTCTCTGATTTGCATACGTTCAATTGCTTCTTCTTCTTGTTTAGCCTTTTTTTTTCTTTGGTTAGAATAATAAATTGGCATTATGATTGATAAACCAACGATGATAATTGCTAATATAATTTGCCAAGTTTCCATTTTTTAAAATACGTTAGTTTCATTTTTCTCAATAGCTAGTTCCTCAGAAGAAAATTCTTTGTCAAAATTCATAGCACTTTGTTTGAAATAACCTGTCCATACATCTCTACAATATTTATTCATCTTTAATAATGCATCATTTTCTTTTGGTGTAAAATCTTCACCCGCTTTTTTTGATTTATCTATTTGTTCTGTTGAATAAAGTACTTTTGATAAACTATCAAAAATTTCATCATCAATATCTTCATGAAGTGCAAATCTTTTGGCTTGTACCATGTGAATAAAATTATAATTTTGGATTATGCATCCATCCATCTCAGAATTAATTTTGCGATTAATTTTTTTTTTAATCCACTCAAACATTATTTATTTGAAATGTACCATATAAAAGAAGCCAATTCGATTGCTATGATTAGTTCAATCAGATTAAACTCCGTGTTTTTTAGCAGCTTGCATAAATTTTTTAACTTTATCAAATAAATTATTTGCTTCCTGGGGCATAAATTCAGGGCTAACACCACCCCTTCCTGATAATTTAAGAGCTTCTAATGCGTAGTGATTATATTTTGTTGAGCTAGTTTTATCTTTAAATTTTAGAGACAATTCTTCAAATTTTTCAATACCTCTTCTTTTTTTTTTAAAATATCTTCTTAGAATTCTTAGTATTCCTTCTTTATTTTTTCTTTCATTTATAATTTTTTTATTTATAAAATTCTCTTGCTCTTTCACCTTTTTTTTCTTTAAGAGATTTATTTAAATATTTAACCTTATTCTCAAATACTTTTTGATTATCAGTTAAAATTTTTTCACCTTTTTTTAAATAATCATCTATTGCTTTGTCTAAATCTTCCATTTCTGATTTGCAGTAATTCTCTATCTTATATTCATTAGCTAAATTTCCACCAAACACAAAACCTAGAGTTCCTCCAACAATAGTTCCAAATGGTGGAAGTATGAAAGATCCTAATTTAGCGCCTACGCCTGCTCCTGCAAATTTTCCGACACTATCGATTGCTACATTTTTCAATGCTGTCTCCATATCAGTTTTTCCTCCTGCCCAATTCATAAAGTTTTTTCCAATAGAAATGATTGAGACTATCCCAAGTATTTCTGGAATTGCTGTTCCAAATAAATTATTGTCTTCAAAAACTTCAACGGCAGCGTCTGTGCTTTCTTTAACAAGGTTTTGAGTCTGATCGTGACTAAATCCACTGTTTATTATCAAATTAGCTTTATCAGGGTATTTCTCAATAAATTTTTCATAAGCATCACTATTTGATATAACTTTTATATTTGGATACTTTTCGAAATGTTTCTCAATAATTTCTATTCCATCTCCCTGAGTTTTAACTTGAAACTTTTCGTTATTAATAACCAAATCGTGACCAGATTGATTAGCTGAAGTTGGAAATTCTACCTCAGCACCTCTTTTTTGAAAATCTAAAGCTACAACTCTCTCAAATGTATAACCAGTATATGTGCTATGAAGTCCAGCTAATGACTCAGAGGATTTTTCTGCCCTATCTGCAATTTCTTGTTTTCCAAATTTTAGTATATTTGATAAATCTCCTTTTCTAACAAAATCAACACCATCAACAACTCTGGGATCTACTCTTAAAATATCATACACAAGATCTCCTGCATAAATAGATGCAAAAGTTCCGGTTTCTTTTAATTTAACTCGAGCAATTTTTTTTTTTAATTGTTCAGTTAAATTCATAAAAAAAGTTTATCACCGTGTTCATAGTGTGTATAGATTTGAAATAACTTTCAATTAACGTTGATAGTATTTATCTTTTTTAATTTAGACTCTCGATTTGTAATCAATAGGTCCGCGGTTCGAATCCGTGCGGGGGCACCATTAAAATCTCATTTTTTTAATAAATATAATAATTACTTTAATTTTTTAAAAAATTAAAATCGTTGAATAAGACTATAGAATGGAAGAAAGAGGAACTGACTGTAGTGAATATGTAGTGAATTGTAATTAATTAATTTTGAAGTTTAGCTATTTTTAAATTCATCAATTGTAATTTTTGTATCATACAAGCCTACTTCTTTTGGGCTATATTTTGTATAACCGCCCGCATAATATAAGGATGCGTTTTCATATCTTTTAAATGCAAATACAGCTGAGTTCATTAAAGATGAATTAAATACTCCTAAGGTTAGTAGTAATTCAAAATCTTTGATTGAAAGGCCAGTAACCTTTTTAAACAAACCAGGCTCTAACTGTGTAATAACATCTTTTAGAGTTTGTTCTCTATAATCAGTTAAATACATAAACACAGGAATTCTTGTTGATAATTTTTGTAGTTTTTCTTGTATTTTTTTTCTTAGACTTTTTTGTTCTTTTTCTGCTTCAGATAGCTCCTTTTTTGTTTTACTATCAATTTTGTCATCTCTACTATCATTTTTAATTTTTTTTATTTTTTCTGATCGATTAATTATTTTTTCAATATCTGAGTTTAAAGATCTAAAACCTTCTACATTCATTAGTGCATCAATAGCTTTCTGATTATCCATTAATTTTTTAAGAGTTATATCATCTACATTTACTAGTTTAGCACTCTCAAATTTTTTAGCTAACTGTGACCCTGACGTACCAACCATACTAAAATCTAGAACTTCTTGAGCGTTTATTTTTTTCATTGAAGTTCCATCAAAACAAAGTATCGGTAAGAATTTAATAAATTCCTCTATTTTTTCCTCTGGATTGTTTTCATTAATATTAAGTCTACAGCTATAATCTGTTACAAGTTTTAAAGCTCTGTTTGGGGCAAAGTCAAAAAGATAACACTCTTGTTTAAGAATTGTTTCTTCATTAATATCATCTTTTAAAGTCCACGGTGACTGAACTCTAAAAGCAGATTGGAAATAAGTTTCAGGAGATTTTGTATTTCTCAACATGAAAATTCCACTCCAAGGTTTTATAGTGACACCAGTAGTAAGTTTTCCACAAGATAAAGTAATTGTTTTTGTTTCAAGAGGATCGGACATCCTATCTCTTACTGGTTTTAAAGCCTTCACACCTATGCCTGCTTTTTTTCCAGCACAAACTATAATTTCAAAACTTTGATAAAATGAATTTTGTTTTTTTTTTAATAAATTGTGCATAGCCCAACATGATGAAACGGATGGTAAAAACCAAAAAGTGTGAGTTAAAATATTTAACAGGTTAGAGTCTAAAAATGGAAGTGCTGGTTTTGCTATGCCAAGTTTTAAATTATCATAAATATTTTCAAATCCAGTTCCTCTAATTAAATCTAACCATTTTTGAACCTCATTTTCATATTTGAATTTAGCATCATTTTCCTCACCCTCAGATTTAAAGAAAATATTTAGATCAAATTCATCATATTCTCCTTTTTCAGTTATTTTTATAATTGCATCTGGTAATTGGTAAGTCATCATAACTAGTCTTGGTAAAGATTTGTATGGGTTGTTTTTCCCAGTCCAATTTTCTTTTGCATCTTGTTCATCGGTATAAGTCCAATTATAAATTTGTTCTTCAATAAATTCACCTGATTCAATAGCTTTAAATGGAGTTCCACTTAAATATAAATAATGGTTTGTTTTTAAGGGTGAGATGTCCTCACTCCAATCATCAATACCTGTTCCGATTGAGTCGTTCATTTCAGTTTTACTCTCATTTTCATATAGCTCTTTAGCGGTGTCCCTCCATGAGCCATAATGGTATTCATCTAAAACAATACAATCCCAATTAATCTTATGAGCCCATCTATTTTTAATCTTGATCCCTCCAGAAGAAGTTTTGCCAAGAAAATCTTGAAACGATGCAAAACAAACAAAGGGTTTTGATTTATTTATTTCAGAATATTTTACACCATCTTTTGAAATAAATTGCCAATCATTAAAATCTTTATGAGTCATTAAATCTTCATTCCATGAATTTTCAACAGCTGGCTTAAAAGTAAGAATTAAAATTTTTTTCCAATTCATCTTTTGAGAAAGTTTATAGGTCGTAAAAGTTTTTCCAAATCTCATTTTACAATTCCATAAAAAATGAGGAACTTTTTTTTCAATATTTCTGTAATTTCTAAAATATGTCGAAGTTTTTTTTATTGCTTCTTTTTGTTCAGGTCGCAAACCAAAACTCACTGTTCTATTAAAATCTATTGTTGAGTTGTTTTTAATAGATATTATTGCTGATTTAAGTTGATTAATTGTACATTTAAACCACTCACCACCAACATTTTCTATGCCATTTAATTTGAGAATTCTATGTACGTCATTATCTTTGAAAAAAGTTCCATCACTCTTAACAGCACTTTCTATATATAAAATCTCATACTTTAAAATACCCGAGGGTCCTTTCGTTGGGAAATGTTCTTTCATTCTTTCTTCAACAGATCGTGTAGTATAACCAATTTTTATTAAACTTTTGTATTCGGGTTTTTTTTCTGTATATGCATAGATTTTAGGAGATATATCTGGCCTTGTTGGAAAATTATCCATCACATTTCTTTAATAAGATTTTCTATATGCTCTATTTCTTTTTCAGATAACTTGTATTTTTTGTATAATTTTTTGTCGTTCCAATCTTGATCAAAATTTTCTTGAGGTACAAATTGGAAGCAACTTTTTGTAATGTTCATTGATGAAAGTGTTAAAAGGACAAGAAATCTTACAAACTTAGTTTTAAAGAAATTTACACAATTCTCAGCTTGAATTTTTTTTTCAAATGAATTTAAAACTAAATAAGTTTCTGATGTTACTTGATTAATTCCACTTATTTTTACTTTTGTTATTACATTGGATTTTCCATCTTTAGAATTATTTACACCTCCCCTATCTGGGTTAACTTTTCCAATATAAACATTATACTTATTTATTAAATTTGCATTATTAGTTACTAAATCTTTTTTAATATACCCAATACCTCCACTTGATATAAGTTGAGCTGAGTCATTAAAAAAAGAATTTTTTCCTCTTACAGAAGTGTCAATGCCATAGGGTTTTCTTGATAGAACAATTTCGTTAAAAAACTTTTGATTTTCATTAAATTTTCTAACAATACCCAATCCAATATTATCTCTTATGAATATTTCATTTTCATTAAGTTTTCTGTTTAGTGAATCTTTATTGTTACTATTTATAGAAGTAAACTTACAAGTACCTTTATAATTTTTATCCCACAAAAAATAGCAAACACCTCCTGCAATATCAACACCTGGAAAACAATCGCGACTTTTTGGATAATCAATTAATTCTTTCAACCTTTGATCGTTTAGCATGTTTTTTCTAAAATCATCCAACCCCTTACCGCCTGCAAACCATCTTGAGGGTATTATCATAGACAAATAATTTGGATTAAGACGCTTTGCCTGTTCTACAAACAATTGAAATATTGGTTTTGCACTTATGCCGTGACCTCCATCAGTCATCTGATAAGGAGGGTTTCCAATAATAACATCAAATTTCATTTTAAATAATTTTTCTAAATTATTTTCATGTATAAATGAATATGCATAATTTTCCAATTGCTCATCTCTCTCAAATATTTCTTTATTAACACCACAAAAATTACATAAATTTTTTGAATTCCATGAATGATTGTATTTATAAAATTTTATATTTCCCTCAATTGAATTAAAATTAGAAATTGAATATTTTCCATTAGCATATTTTGAGCAATAAACAGTTCTTCTACTTAACAATGCGGTTAATTCTGTAATAGCCAATCCAAAGACTTGATTTTTTAAGATATGATCTATTCTTCTATCAAGTTTTGGTATTTTTTTTGAGAGTCCTTTAATCAGTCTTTTTGTTATTTCTCTTAAAAATACTCCTGATTTTGAAAAAGGATCCAAAAATTTAATATTTTCATTTTGCCAAATTTCTTCAGGAAGTTTATCCAGCATATCTGAGACTATTTTAGGTGGGGTAAAAACCTCATCACTACTAAGGTTTGCTATACACGTTAAAATATCGGGATTATGTATCTTCTCTAGTTTCATATAGTTTTAGAAAATTAATTAATGGATATTCTTTTATAGGATTTGGTATTATCGCTTCCTCTCCTAAGTCTGAGAATAACGTTCCTTCCTCAAATGGAGAATAATCGACTAAATTTTTATACTCAAAATCTCTTCTTTTAATTTTATCATCAATTAAAGACCATTCAGATAAAATTAAAGGCTTTTTTTTATTTGGAGAAATGAATGTCAAAGCATCTGCGCAAACTATGTTTTTTTCTAAAATAAATTTTATATTTTTAAGAAGTTCTATATTTTCACTTTTAAAAAGATTTTTATAATTATTTTTAAAAATATTAAGAAGTCTTTTTTGAGTTATGTTTACATTGTCTTGAATTATATCAACTCCATACAATGATCCGATCAGTAATACTGAAAATTTATCATATGAGTATTGATTTTTTTTATATAAATTATTTAGAATTGCTAATTTTCTTATTAATATTTCAGACAAAAAGTTTCCATTTCCACAAGCAGGTTCTAAAAATCTAGAATCTATTCTATCTGTTTGGTCTTTTACCAAATTTAACATATCATTAACTTCTTTTTCTGAAGTGTAAACTTCACCAAAACTACTTACTCTCTCTTTAGAGATTATTTGTTTTGATTTAGTAATTTTTTCTTCCATAATTTAGATTTTAAGTGTGTCGAAATTAATTATAATTTTTTATCATTAAGCTTAGTCATAGCTTTTCCTGGGGAAAAAGTATAATCATTGTCATCCATTAATTTTCCACTTCCATCATAAAGCTTCCAATTAAATTTTACTTTATCTTTTTGCTTCATTATTATGACCCTATCGCAGGCATTAGACTATTACCAAGCAGTCAGTTTCCAACACTTATCTGCATCTTCTAGACGAACGTAACAACCCAGAAAAGACATTAGTTTAAATGCAAAAAATCCTCCAATTAAGACTATTGCTATTAATATAATTGGATTAATTTTTTTCATCTTCAAAATTTTATCACTATTAAAAATTATTAGTTTAATTTTTTTGATAATTCTTCAGCTAGTATATCATATCCTTTGTTATTAAAATGAGTTGGTAATCGATAATGAAAAACACTCAGGGAGTCCTCTAAATTATGATATATTTCAGATCCATCAATGAAATCAAAATTATATTTTTTAGCAGTTTTTTCAACTAATTTTTTTAAATTATTTAATTGAGTTAATTGTGGATGATTTATTTTATTATAAGCAAGCCTTGTATATTTGGGTATGTAAAATATTATTTTTTTTTCAACATTTTTTGAAATCAAATAGTTATTTAAATCAGCAAAAGTAGTATCATAATTATTATCATTCAAAAGAAGCTTTGGATAGGTTTTGAAATACTTTATCAATGTACCAAATCCTCTAGAATAATTTGATAAATATAATTTAAATTTTAAAAGAAAAAAATTTTCACTCGGTCTGTGATCTACCTCAATTTTACCATTGTTAGTACCTTTAGCGTATCCACTTTTACATGCAACCTCACGACCAAAATATTTATTTAAATCCTCATGATCATTTCCTTCATAAAAAAGCCAAATAAATGTATTAAATTTTGTATTATTTTTTTCAACTAAGCACTTTAACAATTCTTTTTGAAAATATGGCCCAGTACCAGGCACTGAAATATTCAATATTTTTTCATTATTAATTTTTTTTTTTAACCTTGTTGTGATGTCAAAAGGATAATTTACACAACTTGATATGCCAAATGAATCACCTACGATAATTACATCGGTATTATAAAATAATTCGTTTGGATTGCTTCTAAAACCAAAATCATCTGGCTCATAGGCTGTATTATAAAAGCCATTTTCACTAGCACCACATTTATGGGCAAAATATTTAGTATTTTCTTTGAAAGATATTTCGTAATCTTTTTTTAAATTCTCATCTTTAGATACGTATACCGCTTGTGTAATATTAATATTAAATATATTGAAAAGAGGTACGCCTCCTAGAAAATAATTTAATGAACTAAAAAATATTAATATAAATATAAATAAAGTTAAAATTGTGAAAAGAAAATTTTTCATAAAGATAATCTCAATTAATAAAGATAAATTTAAGACGTTTCTTTCCTTATTTGTTCAATTTTAATTTTTTTTTGTAAACTTCTGTTTTTATCATATAGAAGATTAAACTTAATTTTGTTATTGGTTTTAATTGTAATTAATTTAGCGTTTCTTACTTCTGAGTTGTCTGCAACAGCACTTATTGGTCTTTTTGATGGATTTAAATTATTTATAATAATTTTAGTTTGATCGTTAACAACTTTTCCCTTCCATCTTCTGGGTCTAAAAGCACTTATTGGAGAAATAGATAGTTTTTTTGAATGCAAACTTAAAATAGGTCCATGTACAGATAAATTATAAGCAGTGCTTCCGGCAGGCGTTGAAACCAGCACACCATCTGAAACTAATTCTTTTATTATTTGTCTTGAACCCTGCTTTATAGAAAGTGATGCCGCTTGTCTACTTTGTCTTAGAATTGAAACTTCATTAATTGCAATAAATCTTTTAGTTTGATTATTTCTGTTTTTAACAATCATTTCTAAAGGAGAAATAGAAACCAAATTTGTTTTAGACAGATTTTTAATAATATTTTTAGAAGAAAATTTATTCATCAAGAAACCATAGTTACCTGAATTAATTCCATAAAATAGTTTTTTAGAATTCTTATTTTTTTTTAGTGTTTGTAGCATAAATCCATCTCCTCCAATCACAATAACAAGATTTTCTTTTTTAAATTGTTCTTGATAAAGTTTTTTAGTTAATAAATGTTTAATCTTTAAAGATCTTTTATTTTTATCAGAAATAATCTGAAGTCTAATCATTTAGTGGTGCCCTCGGCCAGACTCGAACTGGCACTCCGCAAGCGGCAAGGATTTTAAGTCCTTTGTGTCTACCAATTTCACCACGAGGGCATTTGTGAATTTCATGAGTGTTTATGCCAATATTTATAATTGAACAAGAGGAATAAGTAAATTTTTTTTATTTTATCTCTCTGCTTACTAGTTTCTTACTAGTTGTCCTCTATTATCTAGTCTTAACTTAAAATTAAAATAAATTATCTGTATAGATTTCATCTGCACCAAAAAATATTTTATATTGTAAAAACCTTAAATAGGAGTTCACTGTATACACATATATAAAAAAATCTTTATTTTTAATTTTGTCTACAATCCCACTTCTAAGTCTCGGAGGATCCATAGTTAAACCAAATAAATCTAAATTTTCAATAATTTTAATAATTTTTTCATTTGAATAAGATCCTACTCTATATAATGTAAATATAATTTCTTCGTAACCTAATTTCTTTACAGCAAAATATTCATCTTCGTTATAAATTTGTGGGATAAATCTTGTAGAAAATTGTTCGAAATAACTTTTAATAAACTTAAGTCCTGTAAGATTATCAGTTTTAAAATCAGTTATAACAATGATTTCTTGATTTTCCTCTAAAAACTTTTTTAAAGTATCATCATAACAAAAATCATTTTCAGGAAATTGTTTGTCAAGAGGATTTAATCTTGCCCTTAATGTAGGATCTTGTTTAACTTCATTGAAATATTTATCATGCATTAAAGGATCGTGTACGCAAACTAACCTATTGTCTTTAGTAAGCTGCAAATCTAGTTCAATATATTTTGTGTATTTAGAATTAAAATTCATTGCCGCTATTGAATTTGTATATTTAATGCCATTATACTCTCCGCCAGCATGTGCGACCCTAAACGTTTTTAAAGAATTAAAATATAAAAATAAAATAACACCTAAAAATATAGAAAATAATAATGATATATAAAAGTAGTATTTATATTTTGTTTTCATATATAAAATCAATCCAATATGATAAAATTAAAAAAAATTACAAGTTTAGATTTTTTTAAATACTTTTATTTAGTTTTTTTTTCTAATTTTTTAGCATTATTTCTTTTAAATGATACAACAAGTTTTAATCTAGGATTATTATCTATTCAAAGTTTATTTTATAGCATTAACAATTTACTTTTTATTTTTTTTATTTTATTTGAGACGGTATCAGCTTATCTTGATTATTATGGTTTAACTCTACATTTTATTGAATTAATTTTAACTGATATTAAAAATCTCAATTCAGAATTTAGTATTTATATTGTATTTAAAAATTTTAAATATTTAATTTTTTTTATTTTAAATATTGTTTTACTGTTTTGCAGAGAAAATTTAATTAAATTATTGCAGTTAATAATTTATAACAGAAAATTATTATTCTATTTAATTTCTATTATTATAATTTTGATACCTTTAACTATCTACAAAGTTAAAGATAATAAGTACTTTGAAATTATCTATCAAAGATCAGTTGACAAAATTTATTTTATAATTAGCGGGAATTTTTTTCGAAATGATAATTGGTATGTTGTTTCTAAAAATACCATCAAATATAATAGAAAAGATAACATATTAACACAATTTTCATTTGAAAAACTTTTTGAAAATCAAAATGATGTCCAAAATATTTTTGTAATAATTAATGAAAGCTATCCAAATTTTAAAGATAAAAATATAAAAAAAAAGCTTAACTATGCATTAGAGTCAAATTTACAAAATGTAAAGATTTCAAAATATAAAAAAGATTGGAATAGTAAATATAGCACACAAGGTGCTGAAATGGATTTCTTTTGCGATAAAAAAGGTAGCTGGGATTCATTTAAACATCATTTTAGTAAATTTCTCTCAAAAAATGATTGTTGGATAAACAAATTTAAAAATAGACACAATATTTTTATTCATTCTTTTGACAAATATTCCTTTGGTAGAGATCGATACTATTTAGAAGAAAATCCTTTTTTTGATGAGGTTTATTTTAAAAAAGATTTATCAGAATTAGGATATAGTACTTGCGATACTAATTGGTATTACCCTGGAATATGTGAAAAAGAAATAGTAAATAAGCTATTACATAAACTTCAAAAAAATCAAAAAAAACAATTCATTTTATATTTAACTGTAGAAAATCACATACCTGTTCATGTTAAAAATTATAAAGAAAGTATCTGTAAAAATTATCCTTTAAATTTACATCCTCAATTTTGTACATTGTTCCATTATCAATTAAATTTTAATAATGAAATTAATAAATTTATAAATAATTTAAATTCAGATGATTTACTTGTACTATTTTCAGATACACCTCCATTATTATCAAAAAAAGATAGAGTTCATTTTGAGGATTATATTGATGTATTTTTTTTTAAAAAAGAATTCTAATTATATTTAAATATAGATATGGGTATTTAATGAGTGATTATGCTAATATTTATAATTAAACAAGGTTAACAAGTAAAATTGTTATTTATTTGAATATTTTATAACCATTAATAAGCAGTTGGAATGTCTAAGTAGGACAAAATTAATGATGAATAAATATCTTTAATAATTATCATTATGACTTATGAAAAAAAATATTTTTAAATCTCACTTAAAAAAAAAAGCACAATCAAAGCTCGCATTATCAATTAGCCTATTTATTGCACTTTTAACCTCTACTGGATACATCTTTAATTCAAAAGAAATAGTTTTTCTATTCTATATTTCTTGTTTTGTATTTCTCTACAATTTAGTAATCCACTTATTACTAGAAAAGTTTGATATTTAATCATGATTAAAAGACTCATTAAATTAAAGATATTAAAAATTATACTAATTGGTGGTGTATCAGCTGCTTATGTTTTTAAGAGATATTGTGATCAAAAAAAAAAATTAAAAAGTAAAAAAGATAAAAAAGCTTTGCTTATCACTCGTTAAAAATCTTTGTGTACTTTCTTATTCACATTAATTGATTGAAAAATGGAAAAAATTTATAAGATATTAATATTTACTGATCTTGATGGCTCTCTCCTTCATAGAGACACATTTAAATTTGATCATATAAAAGATTATCTCAAACAATTGCTGTCTAAAGGTATTTTTATAATACCTAACACAAGTAAAACAGAAAAAGAGATTTTAGAATTTAATAATGAGCTAGGATCGAGTTTGCCACATATTGCTGAAAATGGTGCTGTTATAAAAGGTTTAGATTTACTAAACTCTAATTTACCTAAAGAATTAATCCTGAGTAAAGAAAAAGATAATCTAGCAAAAATTTTTGAAAAATCAGTTCCAGATAATTTGCAAAATAAATGTAAATGGTTATCTAAGATGGATAAGAACAAACAAAGTTTAATTTTTGGTTTAAAAGATGAAAAACTTAAAATGGCTTTAGATCGAAAATACACTATTCCTTTTATATTTGAGGGAAATAAAAATGAAAAAAAAGAACTGTCTAAAATTGTAAAAAAAAAGGGGTTAGCTTTACAGGAAGGCGGTAGAGTTATTAATTTAACTGATAAAGTCAATAAAGCTAAAGCGCTTCAAGTATTTGTCAGATTTTTTAAGAAAAAAAATCAAAATGTAAAAACAATAGCAGTGGGTGATAATTACAATGATTTAGATATGCTTAAAATAAGTGATTTCCCTTGCTTGGTTTTTAATGACAAATTTACATTAGATCAGATTCCAATAAATGATTTAATAACAACAAATAAGCCATCTCCTGACGGCTGGGCTGATGTGATCAAAATGGCTCTAGTTAAAATAAATAAAAATTAATAAGATATTTTTATGAGTGATTTCTTTCAAAATGGAATAATTTCAACACTTCATGATTTTGGAACAAAATCAATTGAGCAAATAGAAAAAGAACTTTTAAATTTCTCTAAAGAGAGAAAGATGGAACTTATCTTGCCTTGTCTTTACTCTGAATTAAAAGGTGACGCTCTTCCAAAGATAGTTTCTGAGATTAGTAAGACTAATTATATTGATCATATAATAATAGGATTAGATAAAGCCAGTGAAGCAGAGGCGAGAAAAGCTTGGACTTTTTTTGAAAAATTAGAAACCCCATTCACTATTCTATGGAATGATGGTCCAAATTTAAAAAAATTAGATAAAGAATTACAAAAAAAAGAGCTCGCACCTAGTGAACATGGTAAAGGTAGAAATGTTTGGTACTGCATTGGAATGTCTATAGCAAGAAACAGCGCTAGATCTGTAGCACTACATGACTGCGATATAAAAACTTATGACCGAAGAATGTTGGCTAAATTATTTTATCCTGTTGTAAATCCCCTATTTAACTTTGAGTTTTGTAAAGGTTATTATCCAAGAGTAGCTGATAACAAAATGAATGGAAGAGTAGCAAGACTGTTAGTTTTTCCCTTATTAAATGCTTTAGAAAAAACTATTGGAAAAAGCGACTATTTAGATTTTATGAAATCTTTTAAATATCCTTTGGCAGGTGAATTTTCATTTAGAAGAAACATTTTACCTGAGTTAAGAATTTCATCTGACTGGGGAATTGAAATTGGAATTTTATCGGAAATGCAAAGAAACTTTTCTCCACAAAATATATGTCAGGTAGACTTGGCTGATACTTATGATCACAAACATCAAGAATTATCTCTAAATGATGAAAAAAAAGGTCTTTCTAGAATGTCTATAGATATCATTAAAACTTTTATTAAAAAGTTGGCTACACAGGGTCACTCTTTTAGCAGAGAACAATTAAGATCACTCAAAGCAACATATTATAGGGCTGCGTTAGATTTAATTGATGCATATAGAAGTGATGCTGAAATGAATGGTTTAAAATTTGACTCTCATACGGAAGAAAAAGCAGTTGAACTTTTTTCAATGAATATAATTAAAGCTGGAGAAGACTTTTACTTAAATCCTATGGACGCACCTTTTATACCAACTTGGAGCAGAGTAAAAAGTGCGATACCTGATTTTTTAGTAAGGCTTGAAAAAGCAGTAAATGAAGATAATAGTCATTATCTTTAATTAATTTTTTTATTACAAACAAAAAATAGTTTTCTAGGAAATGAACCTTCCTCAAAATATTCAATTAATAAACTTTTGTATCCATTCATTAAATTTTGAATAGTTTTTTTTGAAAAAAAGTGAATTATAAAGCCATCTATCTCATAAAGATCCTCACCTCTATGTATTCCTTTTTTATAATCTCCATCGTCAGTATTTCTTGCTGTGTAAATATTAAGTCCACCAGGTTTTAAAACTCTTTTGATTTCATCATTGAGTTTAATCAGTTCATCAAATGTAAATGCCATACAATAAAGCATGTGAGAATAACATGCATCAATGGAATTATTTTCAAAAGGTAAATTATCTCTTATATCAAATTTTAGTGTTGAAATTGATGAGGATAAATTTTCATTTTTTATTTTCTGATCAAGAACTTTTAGGCCATTTTCACTATAGTCTAAGGCAGTTAGGTTTATTAAATTTTTTCCAAGATAAATGCTATCTCTTCCAAGACCTGCACCTAACTCGATAACATTTGATAATTTATTTTCTTTAAAAATATCTAGTGCTTTTTTTGCTGAGTAGCTTGGTTCTAAACCAAACATCTCAGGCTTATTTGAGAAATTTGTTTCCCAATGCTGAGATTGTTGGTTTAAAATATCTTTATCCAATTTATTTAGAAGGATCTGGAACCTTTCTTAGATAAGGTTTTACAGTTTCCCATCCATCAGGATATATTTTTTTTGCTTCTTCATCTTTAACAGCTGGTAAAATAACAACATCTTCACCTTTTTTCCAATTGGCAGGAGTTGCAACTCTGTGTTTCGCAGTAAGCTGCATAGAGTCTATTGCTCTTAAGATTTCTGAGAAATTTCTTCCTGTTGCCATTGGATAAGTCAGGTAAAGACCAATTCTTTTGTCAGGTCTTATAACAAAAATAGTTCTAACTGTTTCATTATCAACTGCGGTTCTTCCCATTGATGTTGTTCCTGCGTCGCCTTCTAACATATTAAATAATTTTGCAACTTTTAAATCTTCGTCAGCAATAATTGGATAATCAGGTTTACTCCCAGATACATCTTTAATATCCTCAAGCCACTTTTTGTGATCCTCAACTCCATCAACACTTAAACCTATAACTTTGACGTTTCTTTTATCAAAATCAGCTTTCATCAAACCTAAAGCTCCAAGTTCTGTTGTACAAACTGGTGTAAAATCTTTTGGATGTGAAAATATAACTCCCCAACTGTCACCTAACCATTCGTGAAAAGAAATATCACCTTCAGTTGTTTTGCATTGAAAATCAGGGCACATACTATTTATTTTTAACATGCTTAACTCTCCTTTAATTGTTTAGAACCATTATAAGTTATTGATGAGGTTTATCAACGATATTTAAAATTAAGAAAACAACTTATAAGACGTGTATCTTATATGGTTTATTAGTGTTAGTTTTTTTATATGAATAACTCAAATCACTCAAATATTTTAATAATCGGTGGCGGCTGCGCTGGTATATCGGTTGCCACAAGACTAAAAAGTTTAAAATCTGACTTAACAATATCTATTATTGAACCTTCAGAAAAATCTTTATATCAAGCTGCTTGGACTTTAGTTGGTGCTGGTGCCTACGATGTTGATAGTACAATTAAACCAATGTCTTCGGTAATGCCAAGTTTTGTAAATTGGATTAAAGAATATGCTGAAAGTTTTGCACCTGAATCAAATTCAGTCAAAACATCAAGTGGTGAATATTCATATGATTACTTAGTAGTTTGTCCTGGTCTTAAACTCAACTTTGATGGTGTTGCAGGATTAAAAGAGTCATTAGGAAAAAATAATGTTTGCACAAACTATAGTGCAGATATGGCTGTATATACTTGGGAGTGTTTAAAGAATTTAAATAGTGGTAATTTATTATTTACTGAACCACCTATGCCGATTAAATGTGCGGGGGCTCCACAAAAAATAGCATATTTAGCTGCTGATCATTTGAAAAAAAAAGGAGCACTAAAAGATAGTAATTTAGAATTTTTATGTGCAAAACCTGTAATTTTTGGAGTACCTCATTTTCAAGGTCCGCTTAATGAAATTTGTGACTCATATGGAATTAAAAGAAGCTTTCAACACAATTTAATTTCCATAAGTGGAGAAGCTAAAGAAGCTGTTTTTAAACAATCAGATAAAGATGGAAATACAAAAGAAGTTACCAAGAAATTTGATTTTATTCATGTAACACCTCCACAAACATCTCCAGACTTTATTAAAAATAGTCCGTTAGCTGATGCTGGAGGATGGGTGGATGTTGACCATAAAGGTGGAACTTTAAGACATACAAAATACGAAAATATTTACAGCTTAGGCGATGTAATGAATGCACCTAATGCAAAAACAGGGGCGGCAGTTAGAAAGCAAGCTCCAATAGTTGCACATAATATTGTAAAGGATATTAATAAGTCATCTCAAGAATATAGACTTTATGACGGATATGGTGCTTGTCCACTAACAGTTGCTTACGGTAAAGTAATGTTAGCAGAGTTTTGTTATGGTGGAAAAGTTACCCCAAGTTTACCCTTTGATCCAACTAAGCCTAGTTCGATATATTGGCAAATGAAATCAAAACTTTTTCCTTGGTTGCAATGGAACGTAATGTTTAAAGGAAAAGAGTGGAGCAAACCAAACCATAAAGCTATTGAAAATTAGTTTTAATTTAATAAAATTTTAATTATTTAATAATTATGATTTTTGTACAGCTATCTAAAAAATTTTTATCTAATACTAATAAAGTTAATTTATACTCACTAATTATTAGATATTAGACGTGGCTAACATACAATTTAAAGGAATTCATAAATCATTTGGTTCAAATAAAATAATTACAGATTTTAATTTAAAAGGTAACGAAGATGAATTTCTTGTTTTAGTCGGACCATCAGGGTGTGGGAAATCAACTTTATTAAGAATGATTGCAGGACTTGAAAAGATTGATGATGGAGAAATATTTATTAACGATATAAAAATAAACGAACTTCACCCTTCAAAACGTCAAACCGCAATGGTATTTCAATCTTATGCTCTATATCCCCATATGAATGTTTTTGAAAACATGTCTTTTGGGCTAAAAATAGAAAAGAGACCAAAAGATGAAATTCAGTCGAAAGTAGCAGAGGCTGCAAAAATTTTGAAAATAGAGGAACTTTTAGATAGGCGACCAAAAGAATTATCTGGTGGGCAAAGGCAAAGAGTTGCTATTGGAAGAGCTATAACCAGAAATCCAAAAATATTTCTTTTCGATGAGCCTTTGTCTAATTTAGATGCTGCATTAAGAGCAGAAATGAGGGTAGAAATATCAAAGTTACATAATCAAATTAAGACTAATATGATTTACGTTACTCACGATCAAGTTGAGGCAATGACCTTAGCTGATAGAATAGTTATACTTAATAAAGGAAAAATTGAGCAGGTTGGAACTCCAGAAGAAATTTATAATGATCCTGCAAATATTTTTGTGGCTCAATTTATTGGAACACCAAAAATGAATATATTAGAAATTAGTGAGGAAAATATAATATCTGAAACTACAATAAAATTTTTAGGTTTAGAAATTGAATTTAATAATATTAAATTTAAAAAAACTAAACATTATATTGGCATTAGGCCTGAACATTTGAAAGTAAATCATAAAAGTGCTTTTACTTTTATTCCTGAAGTTGAGTTGATTGAAAATCTTGGAAATGAAAAAATTGTATACATTAAAAATGAGGCCGACCAGCTAAGTGCAAAAATTTCAAGTAATGAAAAAGTTACAAATAAAGTTGGTTTTGATTTAAAGGATATTTTTATTTTCAATAAAAATGGAGAAAGAATAAAATTATAATACAACTGTAAATTGATATAATTCGTTTTTTTCATGTAAAATAAAATTAAATAATATTTTTTATTAATTATTTACTCAAATATTTGCGACATCCTGTCAAATATAGTATTTTTTTTTAAAAAAATCCTAGGAGGAGAAATGAAAAATATAGTTAAAATATTTTGCATAGTTTCATTATTCATTACAAATGTAGTTTATGCAGATATTAAATTCTGGACCACAGAAGTCCAACCTGCTCGAATGGCTAAACAAGAAGAAATGGCTAAAGCTTTTGAGGCTAAAACAGGAATAAAAGTAGATGTAATTCCAATTGAAGAAAAAGAGTTGGGAACTAGAGCAACAGCTGCAGCAGCAGCAGGAGATTTACCAGATGTAATCTACCATACTTTACAATATGTATTACCGTGGGCAGAGGCAGGTATATTAGATGTTGATGCTAATAACGCAGTAGTTAAAGCACTTGGTAAAAGTACTTTTGCTCCAGGTGCTCTTAATATGGCTAAGTCAGGATCAAAAATTGCTGCTGTCCCAGTTGATGGTTGGACACAGATGGTTGTTTACAGAAAAGATCTTTTTGAGAACGCTGATTTAGAACCACCTACAAGTTATGCTAACATTGTAAAAGCTGTTGAGAAATTATCAAAAGTAAATGGCGTGTTTGGTTTCGTAGCTGCTACTAAAACTGATGAAAATTTTATGAGTCAGGTTTTAGAACATGTTCTTTTAGCAAATGGAGTAAACATTGTTAAAAAAGGTGGTGTTAAGAAGCAAGGTAAAAAATTAAAAGAAGCATTAGAGTTTTATAAGGTCATCGCGAAGGCAAGTCCTCCAGGTGAACTTTATTGGAAACAATCAAGAGCACTTTATTTTGCTGGAAAGACGCCAATGATTATTTGGTCTCCCTTTATTATGGATGAGCTTGCAGGTTTAAGAGACTCTGCTCCTCCAACAATAAATAGCGATCCAACATCACCTGAATTAGCCTCTAAAACTGGTTTTATAACTAATTTTAGTGGTCCGAGTAATAAGAAAGGTGCTGCTTGGGCAGATATTAGATACTTCGGTATAACAGCTGACGCTGATACTGATGAAGCAAAGCAATTTATCATGTACTCAATGGATGAAGGCTATACAAGTACCTTATCTATCGCTCCAGAGGGTAAATTTCCAGTAAGAAGAGGAAATTCGAGCGATCCTGAAGCATTTACAAAAGCTTGGAGTAAACTGCCAGTTGGAGTTGATAGAAAAGCACCTTTGTCAGATCTTTATGACCCAGATGTTATAAATAACATTGTTGCAGGTTTAGATACTGCAAATAGATGGGGAGTTAAAGAAGGTGAACTATCTAGAGCATCTAAAATTATTAATTCACAATTCATAAACAGAATCACAAGAGAATATATAGATGATGAAATTTCTGTTGATGAAGCGGTTGATAAAATAAATGCTGGATTAGCTAGCTTCTAATAATTTAAATTAATTAAAAAAGCGGATAAGATTACTTATCCGCTTTTTTTATGAAAGATACTTTAGCAAATACTGAAAAGAAGACTGCATATATTTTAACTTTACCTGCAGTTACTTTAGTTTTTGCAATAATTTTATTTCCTATTTTTGCGAATGTTTGGATAAGTTTTAAAGAAGTTGAGCTTAAAGATATAAGAATACCAGAGCCAAGAGCTAAAAAAATTGTCAAATCTATATCTAAAGATCCTTCAAAAATAAAAATTTTATATAAATTAAGAAATAGCTCCTTACTTCAAGAAATTAGGGATGTTTCATTTCAAGATAAATTTCCAAAAAATTTTGAAATTGAAAAATTAGACCCACGTTGTGATTACCAAAAATATACTTTAAAATGTAAATTTGGTAATTGGCCAGCAAAATATAGAGAAAATTTTCAAATAGTATTTGGAACAAATGATGGTTCAAATATTGATAAAAAAGTTCTCAAATCAACAAAACCTAAATTAAATGGTTCATCAGATAATATATTACTAAATACTAATTTTACTTTAAAAAATTTCAAGAAAGTTTTATTTGATAATGAATTTGTAGACCTGTTACTCACAACTTTTTACTACACATTTTTTGGTACACTTGGCTCAATCATATTTGGTATTTTAACAGCCCAAATGGTCAATCAAAAATTTTATGGTCGAACATTTATGCGAAGTGTTTTACTTTTCCCCTATGTTGCACCAGTTGTCGCTTTAGCTTATACATGGGAACTTCTGTTGGATCCAAATAGTGGGACTTTAAATAGTTTGCTAATCAACTACCAAGTTATTGAAACACCCATAAATTTACTCGGACAAAAATACATCAACATTAATATATTAGGGTTTGATTTTAAATTAAGATTAGCTCTAACAACAGTAATTATGTTTGAAATTTGGAGATATTTTCCTTTAGCTTTTTTATTTATCCTTGCAAGACTTCAAGCTATTCCAAAAGAATTATATGAGGCAGCTGATGTTGATGGGGCAAGCCCGTTTCAGAAGTTTTTCAATATAACCCTCCCTCAAATTACTGCAGTTATATCGATTTTATTTATGATTAGATTTATTTGGAATTTTAATAAGTTTGAAGATGTTTTCTTACTTACAGGTGGCGCCTCAGGTACGAGAACGTTACCCATAAATGTTTATCAACAAGGTTTTGCAATATCTGACATTGGAATGGGATCGGCTGTTTCAATGGTGATAGTCGTTTTACTTTTATTATTTATGTTTTTTTACTTTAAGCTTTTAGGAAAAAGAGTGGATGAGAACTAAAAATTCAATTTTATTTACATTGATAACATCATTTTTTTTGATTTTCATAGTTTCTATATGGAAAATATTAGCAACGTTACAGGGATTAAATATTCAAAGCTTTAATTTACAAATAATTTTTATTTTTGGTCTCCTAATATCATTTGCTAATTTAAGAATAGGCAGCAAAATCAAAATTTTTTATAAATCAATTATTTTTTCTCTAATTTTTGTAATCTGTGATGGTTATATTATTCAAAAATTACCATTATGGTATAACATTGGTATTTTCATAATTTTGTATTTTTTTGTTAATAAAATAAATAAATATAGTTTTAAAGATTTAAAGGAACAACACTCAACTCAAGTAATCTTTTTTGATTTTTTAACATTATTTGGTATTTTATTTTTTTCATTCGTAATACTTTTTCCTTTTTATATGATGTTAATTACAAGTTTTAAAACTCAAATAGCTTTATTAGTTAACCCTTTAGATTTCAGTATTAATTTTAGTCAAGATTTTAAAGATCTATTTAAATCTTATTTTGTAATTTTTAAATCTTATAAATTTGGTCAATATATTTTAACTAGTACTATTGTGTCTGTAGGCACAGTGATAATAACTCTTATTTTTGCTATCCCAGCAGCATATGCAATTGCTCGATTAAATTTTTTTGGAAAAACATTTATGTCAACATCAATATTAATAATTTATATGTTTCCGGCAATTGTCTTAGTAATTCCTCTGTACACAATCTTTAGTCAATTAGGTCTAAGAAATTCTATAGAAGGTTTGTTAATTGTTTATACAGCCACAACTCTACCGGTAGCAATTTATATGCTACAAGGATATTTTAAGAGCATCCCTAAAGAATTAGAGGAAGCAGCAATATTGGATAAACTTAGTTGGTTTGGAATAATTACTAAAATAATAATTCCATTAAGTATTCCTGCAATATCTTCTGTGGCTTTATATGTTTTTATGATAGCTTGGAATGAATTCTTATTTTCTTTAATGTTTCTAGATAACCCAAATTCTTTTACTCTTTCAAGAGCCATACAATATTTAAGTGGTGATGCAGAAACACCTAGACAATATTTAATGGCTGGTTCTGTTATTGTGACTTTACCTGTTCTGTTTATTTTTGTTTATTTTGAGAAATATTTAGTCAGTGGTCTTACTGCAGGGAGTGTAAAAGGTTGAGAGATAATTTAATAGAAAAAGCAAAAAAGGTTTTATTAGGTAATAAAAAAAAAGGTTTCACATTACCTACAAATAATAAATTATATCCCGCTCAATGGAAATGGGATTCTGGATTTATTGCTCTAGGGTACTCGCATTTTAAACTCAAGTATGCACTTGATGAAATAACAACTCTTTTAAGGGGTCAATGGAAAGATGGCATGATACCTCATATTTTATTCCATGATTTAAAGACAGATTATTATCCAAACCACTCCGTATGGAATTGCGGGAACAAGATTCATTCGTCAGGAATAACTCAACCACCTGTTCTTGCAATTATGTTAAAGAAAATTTTAGATAAAAATAAAATTAAAATTTCAGACAAATTAAAAATTAAGTCAATAGTTCAAAAATTAAAAAAATATCACGATTGGTTAATTAAATATAGAGACCCAAAAAATACAGGTCTGGTTTCGATATTGCATCCTTGGGAAAGTGGATATGATAATTCTCCACTTTGGGATTATTCTATGAACGAGGTAAAAGTTGAAAAAAATTTAAAATATAAACGAGGAGATAATAAAGTTATAAATCCAGAATACAGACCCTTAGATACAGATTACGATAGATATGTAACAATTAAAAATCATTTAAGAAAAAATAAATACAATCCCAAGAATCTTTATAAAACGTCTATGTTTAATGTTGTTGATGTCGGCTTTAATTCAATATTTTTAAGAGCAAATAAAGATTTACTAGAATTGCTTAAAATTTTTAATCTTGAACATAAAAGTTTACAAAAATTTATTTTAAAATCAGAAAATCAGATTGAAAAACTATATAATGAAAAAAAAGGAGTTTTTACTAATTATGATATTAAAAATAAAAAAAAAATCATAGTTCCCTCAATTACAAATTATTTTATTTTATTTGCTGATTTAAAAAATCAATCAATTAATAAAAAAATAATAAAGGATCTAAAAAATCATAACCAAAATGAAAAATATCTATTTTCTAGTATTAAACCAAATTATGGGAAATTTGAGGAAAAACGCTATTGGAGAGGTCCAGTTTGGATAAATTGTAATTGGATTATCTATCAAGGGTTAAAGAATAAAGATAAGAAATTTGCTAATAAAATTAAAGAAAAAACAATAAATCTAATTAAAAAAAAGGGTTTCTATGAATACTACAGTTTTAAAACAGGAGAAGCATTTGGGGCAAGTAACTTTTCTTGGACCGCTTCTTTATTTTTAGATTTGGTAATGGAAAAGAAATATAACTAATTTAGTAAATTATATTGGTAGTTTCTTGCTTCGACCACTTCGGAGGGAAGATTTAACACGACATCATCAAGTCTAATAACTTCATCCTTACTTATATCTCTTGTTAATATAGCATTATCAGTAAGGCCTAGAGGTAAAATCATTTCATTTTTTGATTCTTGAGATGTTATTAATCGTCCTCTTGCACAAAACCCTCCTTCTCCATCTAGTTTTTCACCTACTTTTAAATCTTTCTTAGCTAAACTTGCAACATCAGCATTGTAATTTTTTGTATAGCCTGTTGCTTTATTGTCTAGTGCTATTGAATAAATAGATTGTGCAAGCTCTAGTCCTATATAATGATAAGGCCTCCAAATTGCAGAATAATTTCCAGATGTGTCTGTAACCATGCCGTAATCCTTAAAACAATTTTTTACATATTCGTTCTGTGCTTTAATAACAACATAAACGCCCCACCTTAAATCATTTGGAATATCTTTTTTTTCTAAATCTATACTTGAGATAACTTCTACTTGACCATCAAATTCAATTAGACCACCATCATTTTTTGGGATCATTTTTTTTGCAATATCATAAACACCAACAGGAGGAAAAGTTAATCCGTTACTAGGGCATTTTAAGTTAGCTGCATTACTTACTGCACACATTTCAATTGCAGACTTATCTCCACATAAAAAACTATTAAACATTTTTGGGTTCATTCCAGACTCTAATTCAGCTCGCTCTTTAGTTAGACCATAGTGACCCCAAACAGTATCAGGTGTAGAATATTCAAAAGTTGGATGATATTTTGTTCCTTTGCCAGCACAAACTATTGAAAATCCATTTAATCTTGCCCACTCTATTTGCTCAAGAATTAATGATGGTTGATCTCCATAAGCCATCGAACAGATAACACCTTTTTCTTTTGCAAGATCAGATAAAAATTTACCACAAGTTATATCAGCTTCAACATTGACTAATATTACATGTTTATTATTTTTTATTATCTTTGTTGCATGGACAGTTCCGACTATTGGGTTGCCTGTTGCCTCAATAAAAATTTCAATATCTCTTTCCAAAACTTTCTCTAACGAATTTGAAAAATTTATTTGTTTAACCACTTGCTCATTTAATCCACTTTTCAAACAATTTTTCTTTGCTTGATCAACATTAATATCAACTATGGTATCTATTTGAATTTTTTCTAAATGATTGTATTGAGCCAAAAACATACTTACAAATTTACCGCATCCAATAAAACAAATTTTTATAGGATCTTTTCGATTTTCTAATTTTGTATGTAAAAACATTATGAATTTTAAGGTTTCAAGGCGCTATTAAGATAATTTTTATCAAGTTTGCAATCTTTATATCCTCTTTTAACAACATTTAGATATCTTTCGGTTGGAAACTTGAATGGAGTTTTTTTAACCATGGTATAAGTCATTACTTTTTTTCCATAATAATAAAAATAATATTTCTTATAAAGTATTGGATAATCCTCATATATATCTAATTTTTTTTCATCACTTTTTGAAATATCAAATAAACCTCCTGGAACAATTGAATTCTTCTTAATTTCAATATCTGCAGCTCTATATTTACTTCTAAAAGTAAGCCTAAAATCTTTTAAATTAATTTTTTTTAAGAAAATACTATCTTTACACCTTCGTTTCATCTGAAAATGATGAAGGTTACTACCGTAAGCAAAGTAAAGCATTATCTTTCAACTACTTCAATTTTTTTTGCATCAACAAATTCTAAGATTTGAGAATTACACACATCTATTTTTGATTGATCTTCAGATCTTATTACAATTGAAACACCTAATTTTCCAGCATGGAAAAAAGGATAGCTTCCTATCTCTACATCTTGATTATCATTTTGTACTTTAGTCAAAGAGTTTGCAATTTCACTCTCAACTGTTCTTAAGCTGATTGTATGACTTTTAATCGGTTCTCCACCAACTATTGTATTCGTTAGGCCTCCTAGCATTGATTTAAGAATAGATGGCACACCTGGTAAACAAAAAACATTTTCAACATTAAATCCAGGAGCGCCACTTGTTGGGTTTAAAATTAAATTTGCATTTTCGGGCATCCAACACATTTTCTGTCGCCCATCATTAAATTCACCTGGTTTGTAGTATGCTTCTAAAATTTTAAAAGCTTGTTTGTGGATTTCGTATTTTATTCCAAAGGTTTTTGAAACAGATTGAGCAGTGATATCATCATGTGTTGGACCTATACCTCCAGTTGTAAAAACATAATCATAAGTTATTTTCAAGTAAGATAATGTATCTACAATTGTTTTTTCTATATCTGGTATTACTCTTACCTCCTCTACTTTTACACCAATTGAATTGAGCCAAACTGCAATTGTTGACGTATTAGTATCTTGTGTTCTGCCTGACAATATTTCGTTACCAATTATTAGTATAGCGGCATTAACTTTTGTTTTTTTGCTCATATTATATGTATAATTTAGAGATGGAATTTACCAAGTCTTTAGTAAAAGGCAAATTAATCAGACGATATAAAAGATTTTTTACTGATGTAAAGTTGCAAAAAGAAACAGTGACAGCACATTGTCCAAATACAGGATCTATGAAAGGATTATTAGAAGAGGGTAATGATGTTTATTTACTTCCAAATAATGATCCTAAAAGGAAGCTTAAGTATGGACTTGAAATTATAAAGTCGCGGAAAAATTTAGTTGGTGTAAATACCCACATGGCAAACAAAATTGCTAAACATGGTCTAGAAAATAACCTGATAAATGAACTTAAAAATATAGATTTAATAAAATCAGAGGTATTTTTTAATAAGGAAACGCGTTTTGACTTTTTACTTGAGAAAGGTGACCAAAAAAGCTTTGTTGAAGTTAAAAATGTGACTTTATTCAGGAATATGGACACATCAGAATTTCCAGATGCTGTCACATCACGTGGATCAAAACATTTATTAACCCTTATTGATGCCATAAAAAAAGGCTATAAAACATATCTATTATTTTTAGTTCAAATTCAAAATATGAAATATTTTAAAATAGCTAAAGATATAGATGAACAGTATTACAAAAACTACATTTTAGCTAAAAAAGCTGGAGTAAATTTTTTAGCTTACAGCTGTGATATTAGTTCAAAAAAAATTTTTATAGATAAAAAACTTAAAATAATTGATGAATAATTATAAAGAAAAATTTGAAAAAATGAGAATTGCTGGAAACCTTGCAGCGAGAACTTTGGATATGTTAACTGAAAATATAAAAGAAGGAATTTCTACAGACTACATTGACAAATTAGGTTATGAATACATAAAAGATAATGGTGGTCATTCTGCTCCACTTTACTATCGAGGGTTTACAAAATCTTTATGTACCTCTTTAAATCATGTTGTTTGTCATGGAATACCTTCAGATAGAATTTTACAAGAAGGCGATGCAGTAAATGTAGATGTAACTGCAATAGTCGATGAACATTACGGTGATACGAGTAGAATGTTTTGCATTGGTAAAACACCAGTTAAGTTAAATAATCTTATAGATACTACCTATGAGTCAATGATGAGAGCTATTAAAATACTAAAACCAGGAATTAAGTTAGGAGATATTGGATATACAATTCAATCATTTGTTGAGGAAAAAGGTTTTTCTGTAGTGAGAGATTTTTGTGGTCATGGAATTAGTACAACATTTCATGAATCTCCTAATATATTACATTACGGAAGTAAAAATACAGGTATGGAACTTAGACCTGGAATGACATTTACTATTGAGCCTATGATTAACTCAGGAAAATATGATGTAAAAATGTTAAATGATGGTTGGACAGCTGTTACAAAAGATAAATCTTTATCTGTACAATTTGAACATACGTTAGGAATTACTGAAAATGGTTATGAAATCTTTACAGAATCTGCTAAAGGTTATTCAAAGCCTCCATACTTATAATTAATGATTAAAAGATATTCGCGTAAACAATTAAATGACATTTGGTCAGAGAAAAATAAATATAAAATTTGGCTAGATGTTGAAATTGCTGCAGCAGAAGCGATGGAAAAACTTGATCAAATTCCAAGAGGAGTTTCTTCAACTGTAAGAAAAAAAGCAAAAATTAATGTATCAAGAATTCATAAAATAGAGTCTGAAGTTAAACATGATGTAATAGCATTTTTAACCTCTGTTACAGAAAAAGCTGGAATTAAAGCTAGATATCTTCACTTAGGAATGACATCTTCTGATGTGTTGGATACATCTTTCAATGTTCAACTAGTCCAATCGGGAAAAATTATTTTAAATGATATTGATCAAATTTTAAAAGTTTTAAAAAGACAGGCTAAAAAATATAAACTAACTCCTTGTATAGGTAGAAGCCATGGAATTCACGCTGAGCCTGTAACCTTTGGGTTAAAATTAGCCTCTTTTTATGAGGAGTTTAAAAGAAATAGAAAAAGATTAAAGGATGCAATTGATGAAGTATCAACTTGTGCAATTTCTGGAGCTGTTGGTACATTTGCAAATGTTGATCCAAAAGTTGAAAAGCATGTAGCAAAAAAACTAGGTTTAAAAGTAGAGCCAATTTCATCTCAAGTAATACCACGAGATAGACATGCATTCTATTTTTCAGTACTAGGAATTATTGCTGGTTCAATAGAAAGAGTTGCAATTGAAATTAGACACCTGCAACGAACAGAAGTTTATGAATTGCAGGAATATTTTTCTAAAAATCAAAAAGGCTCATCCGCTATGCCTCACAAAAAAAATCCTATTTTAAGTGAAAACTTAACTGGACTTGCAAGGATGGTAAGAAGTGCAGTGATGCCAGCTTTAGAAAATATTGCTCTTTGGCATGAAAGAGACATTTCTCATTCAAGCGTAGAGAGAAATATTGGTCCAGATGCTAATATCACAACAGATTTTGCTTTAGCAAGACTTACAAACATTTTAGATAATATGATTGTATATCCAAAAAGAATGCTAGAAAATTTAAACATAACTAGAGGATTAATTTTTTCACAAGAAGTCATGTTAGAACTAACAAAATCTGGGCTGAGTAGAGAGAAATCCTATAAAATGGTACAAAACTATGCGAAAAGATGTTTTGCTGAAAATTTAAATTTATATGATGTTCTTTTAGAGGATAAATTGATTATGAATAAAATTTCACAAAGAAAACTAAAATCTATTTTTAGTTATTCTAAACATTATAAAAACGTAAATTTAATCTTTAGAAGAGTTTTTAAATAATGAAAAAAGGAAAAAAAATATACGAAGGAAAGGCTAAAATTATTTATTCAACAAGTGATAAAGATTTAGTAATTCAATATTTTAAAGACGATGCAACAGCTTTTAATAATCAAAAAAAATCTACTATTGAGGGAAAAGGAGTTTTAAATAATAGAATTTCTGAACACATACTTTCAAAGCTCTCACAAATTGGTATCAAAAATCACTTAGTTAAGAGACTAAATATGCGGGAACAAGTAGTTAAACTTGTTGAGATTATACCAATCGAATTTATTGTGAGAAATGTTGCAACGGGATCATTAACAAAAAGACTTGGTATTGAAGATGGTACTATATTAAAGGAGCCATTAATTGAATATTGTTTAAAAGATGACAAGCTTGGTGATCCATTAATTGCTGAAGAACATATTCTTGCGTTTGATTGGGCATCTAAAACAGAAATAGAAAAAGTAAAAAAAATGATTTTAAGAATTAATGATTTTATGATCGGTATGTTTGGTGGTGTTGGAATTAAACTAATAGACTTCAAGTTAGAATTTGGAAGACTAACTTCGAACGGAAAGAAAGAGGTAATTTTAGCTGATGAAATTAGTCCAGATACTTGTAGATTATGGGATAGTGTCACAGATAAAAAATTAGACAAAGACAGGTTCAGAAAGGATCTGGGAGACTTAATCCCAGCTTATACAGAAGTTGCTAAAAGACTTGGTATCCTTCACGAACAATCCAACTTAAGTGTAGTTAACGTAACAAAACTATCCTCAATTAAAAGAAAACGTAAATGAAAATATCGGTAATTATTACATTAAAAAAAGATGTATTGGATCCTCAGGGTAAAGTTATTCATCAAGCTCTTGATGGAATGGGCTTTAATGATGTTAATGAAGTAAGACAAGGTAAATATTTTGAAATCGATACTAAAGAAACCAATCCTAAAAAAGCGAAAGATAAAGTTGAAGAAATGTGCAAAAAACTTTTAGCTAATCTTGTAATTGAAAATTACAAAATTATCGATGTACAGTAATTGATGAAATCAGCAGTTATTACATTCCCAGGTTCTAATTGTGATAGAGATATGGATGTTGCTTTAAAAAAATTTGGCTTCAATAACAAAATGGTTTGGCATCAAGATATCGAGTTACCTAAAAGTGATTTAGTAGTTTTGCCAGGTGGATTCTCTTATGGAGATTATCTTAGATGTGGAAGTATGGCCTCTAAATCAAAAATTATGCAATCAGTTATCAATTTTGCAAATTCTGGAGGAATGGTAATGGGTATTTGTAATGGTTTTCAAATTTTAGTTGAAACAGGTTTGGTGCCTGGAGTTTTGTTGAGAAATAAATACTTAGAGTTTATTTGTAAAAATGTCTTCGTTAAAATTAGTAACAAAGATAATTTTTATTTTAAAAATATTAATAACAATATACTAGAACTTCATATTGCTCATAATGAGGGAAATTACTTTTGTACAAAAGATCAATTAAAGGAAATTGAGGATAACGCTCAAATTGCAATCAATTACTGCGATGCAGAAGGTAAAATTGAAGAAATATTCAATCCAAATGGATCGATAAAAAATATTGCTGGAATTTTTAATAAAGAGAAAAATGTTTTGGGTATGATGCCTCATCCTGAAAGAATGATTGACCCTTCTCTATCAGGTGATGATGGATCTATTTTTTTTAAAAACCTAATTAATAATTTAAAATGATTGTAAACGAAAAAATAGCTATCGATCATGGATTGAAAAAAGAAGAATATCAAAAAATCTGTGAACTTTTAAAAAGAACTCCCAATATTACTGAACTTGGAATTTTTTCAGCGATGTGGAATGAACATTGTTCCTATAAATCTTCAAGACTTCATCTAAAAAAATTACCAACCAAAGGTAAACAAGTAATTCAAGGGCCTGGTGAAAATGCTGGAGTAGTAGATATTGGGGATAATGATGCAATAGTATTTAAAATTGAAAGTCATAACCACCCTTCTTTTATTGAACCTTATCAAGGTGCTGCTACTGGTGTTGGTGGAATAATGCGAGATGTATTTACAATGGGTGCAAGACCAATAGCTAATTTAAATTCAATACACTTTGGTTCAACGCAACACAAAAAAACAAAAAATCTATTAAGAGGTGTGGTCAATGGAATAGGAGGTTATGGAAACTGTATGGGCGTTCCAACCATTGCAGGACAAACCAGTTTTGACAGCTCATATAACGGAAATATTCTAGTTAACGCAATGACTTTAGGATTGGTCAAGAAAGATAAGATTTTTTACTCAAAAGCAGCAGGTTTAAACAAACCAGTAATATATGTGGGATCTAAAACAGGTCGTGATGGTATCCACGGAGCAAGCATGGCTTCAGCTAGTTTTGATGACAAAATTGAAGAAAAAAAACCAACAGTACAAGTCGGTGATCCATTTACAGAAAAACTTTTACTTGAAGCATGTTTAGAACTAATGGAAGGAGATTCAATCATTGCCATCCAAGATATGGGGGCAGCGGGTCTTACTTCATCAAGTATTGAAATGGCTTCAAAAGGAAATCTCGGAATAGAAATTAATTTAAACAAAGTTCCATGTAGAGAGTCAAAAATGACTCCTTACGAAATTATGCTTTCAGAAAGTCAAGAAAGAATGTTGATTGTTTTAGAAAATGGAAAAGAAGAAATGGCCAAAAAGATATTTGATAAGTGGAACTTAGATTTTGCTATCATTGGAAAAACAACAAAATCTAAAAAAATTGAACTGTATTTTGATAATAAGAGAGTTGCGGACGTACCTGTAAATATTCTTGTTGAAAATTCACCTATGTATGATCGTAAATGGAAAAAAGCAAAACTCCCAAAAAAAAATAAAATTGAAAAAGAAGATATAAATAATTTAAAAATAATAGATATTCTAAAAAAAATTTTAGCTAATCCCAATATTTGTAGTAAAGAGTGGATTTGGAGTCAGTATGATCATACAGTGATGGGAGATACTATACAAAAACCTGGAGGAGACTCTGGTGTAGTCAGAGTTCATGGCACCAACAAAGCAGTTGCCGCATCGGTAGACTCGTCAGCAGTTTATTGTTGGGCTCATCCTCTAACTGGAGGAAAACAAGTGGTTTGTGAAAGTTTTAGAAATTTAATTTCTGTTGGAGCAAAACCAATTGCTATTACTAATTGTCTAAATTTTGGTAGTCCTGAAAATGAAGAGAACATGGGAGAGTTTGTTGAATGTGTTCAAGGAATTGGGGAAGCAAGTTCTTATTTAAAATTCCCTGTCGTATCTGGAAATGTTTCTTTTTACAATCAAACAAAAGATCAAGGTATTAAACCAACTCCATCTATAGGCGGAGTTGGGCTTATAAAAGATTATTCAAAAATGATCACTATGGATTTTAAAGAGGTTAATAATATTGTTCTAGTTATAGGTAAAACAGAAGGACACATTGATCAAAGTTTATTTGCAAGGGTTATATTAGATGAAAAAAATGGTCCCCCTCCAGAAATAAATTTATTTAACGAAAAAAATAATGGCGAAACATTATTGAAGTTAATTGATGGTAATTTAATTAAAAGCGCACATGATGTTTCTTTAGGTGGAATAATGACCGCAGTATCAAAAATGTGTATTAAGGGTAATAAAGGTATAAATCTTAAAAAACCAAAATATTTAATTAACGAAATAGAGTACTTTTTTGCAGAGGATCAGGGTAGATACATCATTGAAATTTCTAAAAAAGACCAAAAAAAGGTCTTGGATATATTAGATAAAAACGCTGTTCATTATGATGAACTAGGAACAATTAATGAAAATATGCTATTTTTAAGTCAAAAGTCAAAAGTTACAATTGACGAATTAAAAAGTTCAAATAAAAATTGGTTAATTAAATATATGAGCAAATAATGGCAATGGATTTAAAAGAAATTGAAGTAATGATAAAAGAAAGTTTACCAGATGCAGTAGTTGAGATTCAAGATTTAGCAGGTGATGGAAATCACTATTCTGCTACCGTTACTTCTTCAAAATTTTCTGGAAAAAGCAAGATCGAACAACATAAAATGGTTTATAATTCATTAAAAGGAAGAATGGGAAATGAATTACATGCTTTAGCAATCAAAACAAAGGAAAATTAAAATGGACCAACAAATAAATGATTTAATTAAAAACGAAATCGAAAATAACGAAGTTTGCTTATTTATGAAAGGTACACCAGATGCTCCTCAATGTGGTTTCTCAATGGCTACATCTAACATTTTAAAAGTGTTAGAAGTTAATTTTAAAGGTATAAATGTTTTAGAAGATCAAAAACTTAGAGAAGGTATCAAAGTTTTTAGTGATTGGCCTACAATACCTCAACTATATGTTAAAAATGAATTTATTGGTGGTTGTGACATCATTAAAGAGATGTTTGAGAGTGGTGAACTTGCTAAACTTCTTGAAAGTAAAAATATTAATTTTAAATCTAAAAACTAATTATCTTGAATAATATTCAATAACTAGATTAGGTTCCATTACGATTGGATAAGGAACTTCTTCAAATTTTGGGGTTCTTACAAATTTAAATTTTTTGTTTTTTTCATCCATCTGAATGTATTCTGGAGTTTCTCTCTCCTTATTTGCTAGGGCAATATCAATAATTGCTAATTGTTTAGACTTGTCTCTAATCTCTATAGAATCTTCTTCTTTAACTAAATAACTTCCAATGTTAACTTTTTTACCGTTTACTTTAACATGTCCATGGTTAATTAATTGTCTAGCTGAAAATATTGTTGTCGAAAATTTTGCTCTATAAATTACTGCATCCAATCTTCTTTCAAGTAAACCTATTAAATTTTCACCTGTATCACCTTTAAGCATTACAGCTTTTTTATAAATATTTCTAAATTGTCTTTCATTGATGTTGCCATAGTAAGCTTTTAGTTTTTGCTTAGCCTGTAACTGAATTCCATAGTCTGAAGGTTTAGAGGATCTGGTTTGGCCGTGCTGTCCTGGTCCGTAAGCTCTAGTATTAAATGGACTTTTTGGTCTTCCCCAAAGGTTAACTTTTAATCTTCGATCTACTTTATGTTTAGAGTTTAATCTTTTTGTCATTTAATTAAGGGGGTTATAAACCTACTCATTGTTTTGTCAATCAACGTTTTTTTGCTAAACTTACAAATACACTTGATAAAATACGTGTTTCCTTTGAAGATAATTCCATCCTATAAAAAATATTTCTCAAGTTCTCGAGCATTATGGGTCTCTTTTCTTTAGGTTTGAAGAACCCTATGTCCTCTAAATTTTTAATACATAAGTTAGTCATTGATAATATGTCTTTTTTAGAGGCTGCCTTAATTTTTTTAGATTTTTTAAAACTAGAATTTTTTGAATTAATAAGGTTGTGCACAACTTGAGCAATTATAATTAAACTGTGAGACAAGTTCAGAGATTTAAAATCTGGGTTAGTTGGGATCTGAAGAGTATAATTTGCATAACTAACCTCGTTATTTGAAAGTCCTGAAGATTCAGATCCAAATAAAAAAGCTACTTTTTTTTTATAATCAATTTTTTTTAAATCTTCTAATTGAATATGTTTAATATTTTTATTTCTAAATCTAGCAGAGGTAGCGATTACAATATCTATATTTTTTAAAGCAGGTTCTAGATTATCAAAATTTTTACTTTTATTAACAATATTTTTTGCTCCAACTGATGTTGCTAAAATTTTATCATTTGGATAAATTGGTTTAGGATCTATTACAATCATTTTTTGAAAATTAAAATTTTTCATTGCCCGTGCGCAAGCACCTATATTTTCTGACAGCTGGGGTTTATGTAAAATAAATGAAATATTTTTATTTGACATAATTATTCAATGCCGTGACTTCTATCATAATTTGAAATCTCAGATTTATCTAAATCTTTTAAATATTTTTTATCAGCTTGCCATAAACTTACTTTAAGTGGATAACATTGTGCAACATCAGAAGAATGCTCTGATCCACAATCTCCTCCTGGGCAAGCTGAAAGAGCTCCTAATAAATCTGTTTCTGCAAAAAATTCTAAATAATCACCTGGTCTTACTGGGCTTGCTTTCATAAAGTATTGTTTAGTATCATTGGTAAATCCAGTAAGCATAAAAACATTTAAAACGTCATGAACTATTTTTTCAGCCTCATCAATTTTAAGTTTTTTTTCATTTACTAAAGCTCTGGTTAAATTTGAATGACAACAATAATGATAATCATCACCTGAAAGAAGCTTAGAAGTATATGGATCACACCGAGTTCCAATTACATCGTGTACTGATCCACCATCTTCATCATAATCATACCAATCTAGTGAGTCCCATGTAATAGTCGCTAAAGATCTTAGATAAGGAAAGCTACTAAACATTTTATCACCTACGGAAAGATGTGTTCCATAAAGAGCTCTTGTTTTTCCAGAATAAAATTTTTCATTTAAATTACTGAGATTGAAAAGATTTAAGTCACCAACTTGTGGACCTTCGATACTTTCAATTCTAAAAAATTCACCTTTTTTTACTTCGAAAGTTTTGGCATCTCTAGGTGGAATTATAATTTCATTTTTTTTAGTCATATCTTTTCTTGCCAAATGCAAAATATTTAAATTTTTTTCATCAATATTATTGTTTGGGTAGCAGACAACTGGTTTTGCGCCAATTCTCTCATTAATATCTGTTGGTTTATTTGAAAACTTTTTGATCTTCATGCCTAAAGACTAGCAGGAGCGTTATCTTTAAAAAGCTTGTAATCTAAGCTATCTATAAGAGCTTTAAAGGAAGCATCAATAATATTTGGAGAAACACCTATAGTAAACCAATTTAACCCTTTAGAGTCTGTACTTTCAATACTAACTCTAGTTACGGCTTCTGTTCCTGTGTTTAAAATTCTTACTTTATAGTCTAACAACTTTAGATCTTTTAAATATTCTGAATATTTCGCAAGTTTATTAACATTTTTTCTGATTGCATTATCTAATGCATTGACTGGACCATTACCCTCTCCCTCACATAAAATTTTTTGACCATCAACTTCTAACTGAGCTTTTGCAACAGAAATTATCTTTCCAGTAGAACCTTTTTTGACAGAAACATCATACTCATTGATTGAAATATATCTTGGTATTTCACCCATAAGTCTTCTTGCTAATAACTCAAATGATGCATCGGCTCCATCATAACTAAAGCCAGTAAACTCCCTGTCTTTTACTTCTTCTAAAAGTTTTTTAATTTTAGGATCATGTTTTTCTATTTTAATTCCAATAGAATTAAGTCTAGACATAATATTTGATTGACCTGATTGATCTGAAACAACTATATTTCTAGTATTACCTACTTCTTCAGGATTTATATGCTCATAGGTTTTTGGATCTTTTTGAACCGCAGAAACATGCATTCCACCTTTGTGTGAAAATGCAGATGCTCCAACATATGGTAAGTGCTTATTCGGTTTTCGATTAAGTAATTCATCTAGTAATCTAGAACATTGCGTTAAATTTTTTAAGTTTTCAGGTTTGATATTTATCTGGTATTTTTCATAAAAATCTTTTTTTAAAAAAAAGGTAGGAATTAGTGATGTTAAGTTTGCATTACCACATCTTTCTCCTAGTCCATTTATAGTTCCTTGAACCTGTCTTACGCCTGCTTGAACTGCCATTAAACTATTCGCAACAGCATTTTCTGTGTCGTTGTGAGCATGAATTCCTAAGTTTTTTCCAGGTATATGTTTTATGACATCAGAGACAATTTTTTCTACTTCGTGAGGAAGTGTGCCTCCATTTGTATCACATAAAATAATCCATCTTGCCCCATTATCATAAGCAGATTTTAAACACTCCAGAGCATAGTCTGCATTAGCTTTATATCCATCAAAAAAATGTTCCGCATCAAACATAAATTCTTTACCTGATTTAACAACATGCTTTGTACTTTCACTAATATTGCTGAGATTTTCTTTATTAGAAATTCCGAGTGCTACATCAACTTGAAAATCCCATGTTTTACCAAATAGACAAACAGATGTACTTTTTGAATTGATTAATGAGGATAACATAGGGTCGTTTTCAGCACTATGTTCAGATTTTTTAGTCATACCAAATGCAGTTAGTTTAGATGATTTGAAATTATGATCTTTATTAAAAAATTCTGTATCGGTTGGATTTGCTCCAGGCCAACCTCCCTCTATGTAATCAATACCTAATTGATCTAACGTAGTAGATATTTTTTCTTTGTCATCTAATGAAAAATCAACCCCTTGAGTTTGTGCCCCATCTCGAAGTGTTGTATCAAATATATATAATTGTTCTTTACTCATTTAAATTTCCACGTCGTTTTACCATCTTTATCTTCTATTAAAACACCTTTGTCTAAAAGGTTATCTCTTATTTTATCAGCTTCTTCATAGTTTTTATCTTCTCTAGCTTTATCTCTAAGTTTAATTTTATTTAAAATTTCAGCTTCGGTTATTAAAATTTTATTTTTCTTAAATGCAAGCCATTGATTTTCTGTTTCATTTAATAATCCAATGAAATTACATGCAGAATTAAATAATATTTTATCAGATGAATTACCTTTCTGAGCTTTTTCATACAATTCATGAAGATTGGCAATATATCCTGGAGTATTTATGTCGTCATAGAGTGGTTTTAAAATTTCTTCATCAATTTCTACTCCTTGATAATCAGATAAATAGACATTATACCATTTGTTAATTGTATTTTGACAATCACTTAAAAGTTTGTCATTCCAGTCTAATGGCTGTTTATAATGGGCACTCATTAAAGCTAATCTTAATACTTGACCACTTACTTTATTTCTAAAATTCTTAATTTTTAAAATATTACCTTGCGATTTAGCCATTTTTTCATTCGACATTGTTATAAACGCATTATGTAACCAGTAGTTTGCAAAAACTTTTGTATCATTTGCACATCTTGATTGAGCAATTTCGTTTTCATGATGTGGAAATAATAAGTCTATACCACCACCATGAATATCAAATTCATTTCCTAGAAATTTTTTTGACATTGCTGAACACTCTAAATGCCAACCAGGTCTACCCTTACCCCAAGGAGAGTCCCAAGAGGGTTCGTCATTTTCCGACGGCTTCCACAATACAAAATCCTCTGAATTTTTTTTATTTTCACTTATTTCAACTCTTGATCCAGCAATTAATTCTTTTAAATTTTTGTTAGAAAGTTTTCCATAATCTTTGAATTTATTTACTTCAAAATAAATATGTTTATTAACTTCATAAGCAAAGCCTTTTTTTATTAAATCAGAAACCATTTCAACCATTAAATTAATATGTTCGGTAGCTTTTGGTTGGTGTGTAGGGTTATCGCAATTTAAATATTCACAATCAATCTCGAAACTCTTAATAACAGTGTTGGTTAATTCAGATATTGAAATGTTATTTTCTTTTGAAAAATTTATTATTTTGTCATCAACATCAGTTATATTTCTTACATAGGTAACTTTAGTATATTTTTTTTTAAAAATTTTATAAAGGATATCAAAAACTACAATAGGTCTCGCATTACCAATATGAGGATCATCGTAGACTGTTGGACCACAAACGTACATTCTGATATTTTTTTCATCAATAGGGACAAACTTTTCTTTTTTGTTATTAAGATTATTAGTTAAAAAAATATCATTACTCATGATTTTAGGAATATACTTAAAAAATAGATTTGTGAATCTATTTGATTAATTTGGAATTATGCATACAGGAATTGGCTCCATTTTATGCATATTTTGTTTTCTAATTGTTTCGTATTTAGATCGATTCGAGGAATTTGGATTGGTCATCGCTTCCTCTAATTCCTCATATTTTAAACCTAACTGACCTTCGTCTGTTCTTCCATCGTCCCACAATCCATCAGTAGGAGCTGCATCAATTATTTCTTTTAAAATTCCAAGTTCTTTTCCAATTTCCCAAATTTGCGTCTTATTACAATCTGCTATTGGCGAAATATCAACTCCACCATCACCATATTTTGTATAAAAACCTACTCCAAAATCTTCTACTTTGTTACCTGTTCCAACAACAATTCCTTTATTTGCTGCAGCAACTTGATAAAGAGTTGTCATTCTTAATCTTGCTCTGGAATTTGCCATTCCATGCTCATCACCAAATTTTGATAAGCTTGCATTAAAAGCTAAAAATAATTCATCTAAATTAATTGTGTGCGCCTCTACATTTTTGAAGTTCTTTACAAGCCATTCCTGATGTTTAAGGCTTAAATCGTGTTGATGCGATTTTTGTCTAATGGGCATTGATAAAACAATTGTTTTAAGTCCTGTCATTGCACTTAAAGTACTAGAAACAGATGAGTCAATTCCTCCTGAAATTCCAATAACTAAAGCCTCTGCTCTTTTGGGCATGTTGTTTGCATAGTCTTTTATCCAATTTGAGATAAATTTTACTTTTTCTGAAGTATTCATAATTTTCTTTTAATAAAAATTTTTATTAAAACAAGTTTTAAGATGCCGCTTGAATTGTATTTTTGGAATAAGTGCTATTCTTTTTAATCTCATCTGAAATTAAAAAAGCTAATTCCAAAGCTTGATCCGAGTTCAATCTTGGATCGCAATGAGTATGATATCTGCTCGATAAATCTGCATCTGAAATTTTTCTTGCCCCACCTGTACATTCTGTCACATCTTGTCCAGTCATTTCAACATGTAGACCGCCTGCATACGTTCCCTCTGATTGATGGATGCCAAAAACATTTTTAACTTCATTGACTACATTGTTGAAGGGTCTAGTTTTAAAACCAGTAGTTGATACGATGGTGTTTCCATGCATTGGATCACATGACCAAATAACATTTAGTCCTTCTTTTTTTATTCCTCTAATCAACTTCGGTAAAAATTTTTCAACATTTTGATGCCCAAATCTTGATATTAAAGTTATTTTACCTTTTTCATTTTTTGGATTTAACACCTGACAGATTTTAGCAATTTCATCAGGTTTTGAAGTTGGTCCACATTTAATTCCTATTGGATTTTCAATTCCTTTACAAAATTCAATATGACCACCATCTAATTGTCTTGTTCTATCTCCAATCCAAACAAAATGAGCTGATGTATCATGATACTCACCAGTTGTTGAGTCAACTCTCGTCATGCTTTCTTCAAATGGTAAATGCAAAGCTTCGTGAGATGTCCAAAAATTTACTGTATATAATCTATTATTGAAATCTGAGGTAATCCCACATGCTTCCATAAATGCTAAGGCATCTGCTATTTTATCTTCTAAATCTTTAAATTTTTTAGCTTGTGGACTTTTTTTGATATAATCTAAATTCCATAAATGCACCTTATTTAAATCAGCAAAACCACCTTTAGAGAATGCTCTTAATAAATTTAATGTAGATGCCGACTGTGAGTAAGCTTTAAACATTCTTTTTGGATCTGGTCTTCTTGCTTTTTCTGTAAATTCAATAGCATTAATATTGTCTCCCAAATAACTTGGTAATTCAATTTCACCTTGTTTTTCTGTGGGTGCACTTCTGGGTTTTGAGAACTGACCTGCAATTCTTCCAAGCTTTACAACAGGTAGTGACGCAGAGTAAGTAAGAATTAAAGACATTTGAAGTATTACTTTAAATGTGTCTCTGATGTTGTCCGGGTGAAATTCTGCAAAACTCTCAGCACAATCTCCTCCTTGAAGAAGAAAAGCTTTACCTTCTGAGACTTTAGCGAGTTGCTCTTTAAGGTGTCTAGTCTCACCAGCAAATACTAATGGTGGAAATGTTTTTAATTTATTTAATACAGAACTTAGCTCCTGTTCATCATCATAAGTAGGTATGTGCTTAACAGGATATTTCCGCCAACTATTAATTTTCCAATTTTTCATATTCAACCTAAAAGTGTTTTAACAGAGTTTTTATATTATTCAACAGTGACAGATTTAGCCAAATTTCTAGGCTTATCTATATCATATCCTTTTTTAAGAGCAGAATAGTATGCTAATTTTTGAAGAGGTATCGTCAAAAGAAAAGGGAGTAGATCTTCATTAGTATTTTCAACCTCTATAGTTTCCCAAATATTTTCAGAGACAATTTCATCTTTGCTCTTGTTGGTAATAAGTAAAACTTTTGCACCTCTTGCTATCACTTCCTGCATATTTGAAATAGTTTTTTTATAGTAATTATCTCTCGGCGCCAAAACTACTACAGGCATTCCATCTTCTATTAATGCGAGAGGACCATGCTTCATTTCACCAGCTGGGTAACCTTCAGCGTGAACATATGATAATTCTTTTAATTTTAAGGCACCCTCAAGTGCTATTGGGAATGAAAAACCTCGCCCTAAAAACATTGAACCTTTTGCTTCATTAAATGTTGACGATATTACTTGAATTTCATTATCTATTAATAACGATTTTTCAATCAAAGTTGGTAAATTCTGTAACTCTTTAATCTTTTGTTTATAAATTTCTTCATTAATTTCATTTCTTAAATATCCAAGTTTTAATGTTAAGATATAAAGAATAAGAATTTGTCCTAAAAAAGCTTTGGTAGAAGCTACACCAATTTCAGGACCACAGTGAATTGGTAAAACAAAATTAGAGTCTCTAGCAATTGAGCTTTCAATAACATTAACTACGGCACATGTTTTCATTTTATTTTTATTACATAAATCTAATGCCGCATAAGTATCAGCAGTTTCTCCAGATTGAGAAACGAACACGTATAAACTATCTTTTTTAAATCTATTTTTTCGGTATCTAAATTCAGATGCTATATCAACATTAACATCAATCATTGTTAGCTCTTCAAACCAATATTTAGCCATAAGACAAGAATGGTATGCAGTACCACAACCTATTAGAGTTATTGAATTAATTTCTTTTATTTCCCAAGGAAAATTCATGATATTGATATCCAAATTTGTTTTATCTGTATATTCTTTTATTCCTGTCTTTATTGAAGTTGGCTGTTCTTCTATTTCCTTAACCATAAAATGTTTAAAGTCTCCTTTATCATAACTAGCCTCATCCGATGATAGTTCTAAGATTTTTTTATTTATTTTTTTTCCCTCTACATTAAAAAAATTGACTTGATCATTTTTGATAATGCAAAATTCGCCGTCATCAAGATAAGTAATTTTATTTGTCATTGATTTTAATGCGTAGGAGTCTGATCCAAGATAATTTTCGTTTGGTCCATAACCAACAGCTAAAGGAGATCCTCTACGAGCGCCAACTATTAAATCAGGAACATCTTTAAAAATAATTCCAAGAGCAAAGCTACCGTGTAGCTGTTTTAAAGTATTTGTAATCGCTTCTTCTAGATCATAAGTTTTTAAATTTTCAGTAATAAGATGAACAATTACCTCTGTGTCTGTTTGTGATTTAAACTTATGACCTTTATTAATTAAATACTTTTTTAGTATAGTTGAGTTTTCAATTATTCCGTTATGAACAACTGAAACGTTATGAGATGAGTGAGGATGAGCGTTAACACTATTTGGAACACCATGAGTTGCCCATCTCACATGTCCTATACCTATATTTCCTTTTAAATTTTTTAAATCAAAATTTTCTTCTAAACTATTTACTCGACCCTCAGATTTAACCTCATTAATTTGACCCTCAAAAAGAGTGGCGATACCTGCTGAATCATATCCTCTATACTCAAGTTTCTTTAGAGAATTTATAATACTGACAGATACAGGTTTGTTACTTGAAATTCCAACAATACCACACATAATTTATTTCTTTCTTTTGTAATTTTTAATTTCAGTTTGTAATGATCTGGTAAGTGCTAAGGATTTTTTTGATACATTTTTTGTGATTACTGAACCTGCTCCAACTACACTTTCACTATTTATTGTTAAAGGTGCAACTAATGCAGAATTTGATCCTATAAATACTTTATCTTTAATTAATGTTTTGCTTTTTTTTATACCATCATAGTTACAGGTTATTGTGCCTGCACCAATATTTACAGATTTTCCAAGTTTACTATCTCCAATATAAGATAAGTGATTGATCTTAGATTTTTTACCTACAATACTTTTTTTAACTTCAACAAAATTTCCTATTTTAGATCCTTCTTTTAAAACTGTTTCAGGTCTTATTCTTGCATATGGACCAATCTCAACTTTGTTTTCAATTTTACATTCCTCAAGGTGTGAAAATGATTTAATTATTACATTATTTCCAATTTTGACCTTTGGTCCAAAAACAACATAAGGTTCGATAAATACATTTTTTCCAATCTTGGTGTCTTTTGAAAAAAAAATTGTCTCAGGTCCTGACATTTTGACACCCAATTTCAAGAACATGTTTCTCAATTTAGTTTGAAATTTTTGTGTATTTAATTGTTTCATTTAAATTTTGTTTACATTAAGTATATAATTTAATTAATTCACAAAATATTTCTTTAAAATACTTTTATAATGAAACAAAAATTTACCGTTTTATTTGATTTAGATGGAACTTTAGTAGACACGGCGCCTGACCTTATGAGAGCTCATAATCATGTAATGCAAAAATTTGGGTATCCAACTAAATCAACAGAAGAAATTAGAAATTTAGTTGGCAAAGGTGCTGGTGCGATGATCGGAAGATCTATTTGGGGTCAAGCCAAAAAGGAATTTGGAAAGGTAAATGACGAAAATACCAAAAAAGAAATGGTTAAAGAATTTGTAAAGTTCTATGGCAAAAATATTATCAACGAGAGTACTTTGATAAATGGGGTAAAAGAATTTCTTAAATGGTGCAAAGACAATAATATTTCAATGGCTGTATGTACTAATAAACAAGAGTACTTATCCAATGATCTTTTGAGAAAAATAGGAATTTATGATTATTTTGAGTATGTAGCAGGTTCAGATACATTTGATTATTGTAAGCCTGACCCTAGGCACCTTACTTCTGTTGTAGAAATTTTAAATGGAGATATTAAAAAAACAATTATGATTGGAGATAGTGAGACAGATGCAAATGCTGCAAAAGCTGCAGAAATTCCAATTATTTTATTAAAAGACGGATATACGGAAAAAAATATTGACGAAATTTATCATAATCACTTGATAAATGACTTCATTGGTATTGAAAAAATAATATCCAAATATCTTTAAGATTGATTAATTTTATTTAACTATTAAAACAAAAATCACTATTAAGGAGTTATTTTGTTATTACATACAGTTAAGGTTTATCCATCAAAAATTAATTTACCTAAAAAAAAACAACTCGCATGGAAAATTGCGGAGATTGCAAGTGATAATTCAAAATTAAACAATGAAGCAATAGAAATGGTTATTAATCGGATAATAGACAATGCTTCAGTTGCCATTGCATCATTAAATAGAAGACCGGTAATCTCTTCAAGAGAAATGGCCTTAAAACACTCTAGAAAAAACGGTGCTACACTTTTTGGAATTAATTCAAAATTTAAATTTGATTGTGAATGGGCAGCATGGTCTAACGGAACAGCAGTAAGAGAATTGGATTTCCATGATACTTTTTTAGCAGCAGATTACAGTCATCCAGGTGACAACATCCCTCCTCTACTAGCTGTAGCTCAACAAAATAAAAAAAGTGGAATGGATCTTTTGAGAGGCATCATTACAGCTTACGAAGTGCAAGTAAATTTAGTAAAAGGAATTTGTTTACACAAACATAAAGTTGATCATATCGCACACCTTGGACCAAGTGTTGCCGCAGGTCTTGGTTCAATGCTAAAACTTAATACAGAAACAATTTATCAAGCAGTGCAACAAGCCCTACACACTACAATATCCACAAGACAATCTAGAAAAGGTGAAATATCAAGCTGGAAAGCATATGCTCCAGCACATGCTGGTAAACTTGCTATTGAAGCAGTTGATAGAGTGATGAGAGGTGAAGGGGCACCAAGCCCTATTTATGAAGGAGAGGATAGTGTAATTGCAAGAATATTAGATGGTAAAAAAGCAAATTATAAAGTTCCTCTTCCTAAAAAAGGAGAAAGTAAAAAAGCTATTCTTGAAACCTACACAAAAGAATACTCAGCAGAGTATCAATCTCAAGCACTAATTGATTTAGCAAAAAAATTAAAAAATAAAATACCAAATCTAAATCAAATTAAAAAAATAGATATATACACCAGCCATCATACTCATTATGTGATTGGAACTGGTGCAAATGATCCACAAAAAATGGATCCAAATGCAAGCAGAGAAACACTTGACCATTCAATCATGTATATATTTGCAGTTGCTTTGGAAGATGGTAATTGGCATCATGTAAAATCTTATACTAAATCGCGAGCAAATAGAAAAAGTACTATTAAAATATGGAGATCAATTAAAACCTATGAAGATAAAAAATGGACTAAGAAATATCACGATCCAAATCCAAAGAAAAAATCATTTGGAGCCAAAGTTATTGTTACACTAATCAATGGTAAAAAGATTAAAGAAGAACTCGATAAAGCCGATGCCCACCCGTACGGTAAAAGGCCTTTCAAAAGACAAAATTATATAAAAAAATTTATTACTCTAACTGAGAATATTCTTGATAAAAAGGAATGTGATAGATTCTTGAAAACTGTACAAAAATTAAGAAATTTAAAATCAGGTCAGTTAGAGAAATTAAATATTGAGGTCAAAAAGAGCAATTTGAAAAGAAATCTCAAAAAAGGAATTTTTTAATGCATTTTGTTGAAAAAGAACCTAGCCAAAAAAGAATAGATTTTGATACTAAATTAAAATCAAATAAAATTTTAAGAATACCTGGTGCTTATAATCCCTTAACTGCGAAATTAATTGAAGAAATTGGATACGATGCTGTATATGTCTCTGGAGGTGTAATGGCTAACGATCTAGGTTTTCCTGATATTGGGCTAACAACTTTACAAGATGTCAGTACAAGATCGTATTTAATTTCAAGAGTAACAAATCTTCCAACTATTGTTGATATTGATACAGGATTTAAATCTTGCAAAGAAACCATTGAAACATTCGAGGAATTTGGAATTACAGGAGTTCATATAGAAGATCAAATTGAAAGAAAAAGATGCGGTCACCTTGATAATAAAGAATTAATATCAACTGAGGAAATGGTTAAAAAAATAAAAGAGTGTGTAGCCTCTAAAAAAGATCAAAATTTCAAAATTATAGCTAGATCTGATGCAAAAGGTGTTGAAGGAATTGATAAGATGATTGAAAGATGTAAAGCATATATTGATGCTGGTGCAGAAATTATTTTTCCAGAAGCTTTGCATGATGAGAAAGATTTTGAAAAAACTAGGAAAGAATTATCATGTTATCTGCTAGCCAATATGACTGAATTTGGAAAATCTAAGCTTTTTAATTATAAAGAATTGGAAAATTTTGGATATAATATTGTAATTTATCCAGTAACCACACAAAGATTAGCAATGAAAAATGTAGAAGATGGTTTAAGAGACATTTATGCAAGTGGACACCAAAATAACATTATAGATAAAATGCAAACAAGAAAAAGATTGTATGAGCTTGTTGATTACGAAAAATATAATAGTTTAGACGAAAAAATTTATAATTTTAGTTCAGAGGGGCATGAATAATGAGTGAAGATATCAAAAAAGGTTTGATGGGTGTTACAGTTGATGAAACATCAATATCAAAAGTAATGCCAGAAATAAATTCTTTAACTTACAGAGGTTATGCTGCACAAGATTTATGTGCTAATTGTAAATTTGAAGAAGTTGCATACTTAATTTTAAATGGCGAACTTCCAAATAAAAAACAATTAAAAGAATTTGAAAAACAAGAAAAAAAAGAAAGAACAATCTCTAAAGCTTTAGTTGAAGCTATAAAAAAAATTCCAAAAAAAGCTCATCCTATGGATGTTGCAAGGACAGCTGTTAGTATTATGGGTCTTGAAGATAAAGAGACAAGAGATAATTCTCCTAAAGCAAATATGAGAAAAGTGATGAGAATTTTTGCAAAAACACCTGTTGCTTTAGCTGCTTTTTATAGAACAAGAAAAGGTAAGAAAATAATTTTACCGAAAAAGAAACTTTCGTTTTCAGAAAATTTTTTTCATATGTGTTTTGGTAAAGTTCCAAACAAAGACATTGTAAAAGCATTCGATGTATCTCTAATTTTATATGCCGAACACAGTTTCAATGTTTCAACTTTTACGGCTAGGACAATTACAAGTAGTTTATCTGATATTCACGGTGCAATTACCGGAGCTATCGCAAGTTTGAAAGGTCCTTTACATGGTGGGGCTAATGAAGAAGTTATGCACATGATGAATAAAATAAAAAAACCTGAAAACGCATTTAAATGGATCAACAAAGCTCTGGATAATAAAAATGTTGTGATGGGATTTGGTCATAGAGTTTACAAAAGTGGAGACTCAAGAGTACCTACTATGAGAGAATATTTTGGAAAAGTTGCTAAAATTAAAAAAGATAAAAAATTTGAAAAAATCTACGATATAGTTGAAAGAGTAATGATTGAGAGAAAGAATATTCATCCAAACGTTGATTACCCTACTGGCCCAACTTATCACTTAATGGGTTTTGATACTGATTTTTTTACTCCTATATTTGTAATATCTAGAATCACTGGTTGGTCAGCACACATAATTGAACAACATGCGGCTAATAAATTAATTAGACCTTTAGCAAGCTATAACGGTAATAAATATAGAAAAGTTAATAAACTAAATAAAAGATAGTTTTTCTCTAACATTTTTTTATATTTAATTAAATAAATAATAAAACCAAGAAAATCATTTGCACAAAATTAATAACAACAGATATGAAATGTGAGTATTTAAATTTTTTATCCTGTTTCTCATCTCTATATTTATTAATTAATGGCATTAACAAATAGTTTGATATAGCAAATAATACACTAATAATTAATATTGAATAGAAATCAATTCCCAACTTACCTAGATATAAAAATATAAATAGAACAATTAAACTTAACCCTAAATTAACATTATAATAAAAAGGAAATATTCTTCTTATAAATTTTCGAGCATTATCTTCATCCAAAGTGGTAAAGACGACCGGAGCTATTACAAAAGAGAAGAATAGCATAATTCCTAAAATCATCGCTGTTAAATAAATGCTAGCATGCTCAATCATAATTTAATCTTCTATTGAATTTTCCTCTTTCATTAATATTGGTCTTCCGTCATGAGCTGTATTTAAAGGTATAATTTTTCCTTTATATTTTGCACATAAAGTTGGAGCACTTCTAACTTCTGATCCTAATCTAACTTCTAAATCAACAATAACTAATTTTGCATCATCTAACTCTTTTAATATTCTCATATTTCTCTCCTATTATTAAAACTTAAAAAATATTTAAAGTACTACTTCAAAACCTTCAAAATTTGGAGCTCCAAGATATAAATCTTTATGTTGCCCAGCATTTTTATGAGCTAATTTAAATGCCTCTGATTTAGTCCAGTTAATAAAATCCTCTTTAGAATTCCATATACTATGTGAAGCGTATAATGAAAATTCATTATTTTTATCACCTTTCACTAAATGAAATTCTTTAAAACCATCAACACCACTAAGATGCGTATCTCTTTCTCTCCAAACTTTCTCAAATTCGTTTTCCTTACCAGGAACTATCTTGAATCTATTCATAGCTATAAACATAAATTCCTCACAAATAATTGATTACATTTTTAGGATCAGGCCTTCTTCTTTCATTTGGCTCTTCAACTTTATGACCCAAATATATAAAGCCAGAAATTTTATCAATGTCCTTGCGGCCACCTAGATATTCAAGCATTTTGTTGTTATATGCATACCATTCCGTTAACCATTGAGCGGCGTAACCTAACGATTGTGCACATGATAATAGATTCATACATACGGCTCCAGATGATAAAATCATCTCCCAATTTGGGATTTTTGGATGTTCAACAGGTGTCGATAAAACTGCTAATATAACTGAAGCTCTTTGAAGTCTTTTTGACTCTATTTCTAAACTTTGTTTACTTGAGTTAGGATTTTCTTTTTTATATTCTGGTAATATAACTTCCTCATCAATAGTCTTTAATTTGTTTTTTTTTATAACTACTATTTTCCAAGGATTTAACGCACCATGATCTGGAACTCTTATGCCTGCATTTAATATAGTATTTAAATCCTCATCTTTTATTGGGTCTGATAACATCTTTCTCGCTAAAACAGACCTTCTTTTATGATAAAAGTTATCTACTACACTCATTAAGCTATTGTCTGAATTTATGATATTTAGATGTTAACTAAATGCCTCTACCCAAGTTCCTTGTGTTGATGCTTTAGAATATTCAGTAGCTCTACCTTCAAAGAAGTTCATGTGTTCAACTGCATTAAGCATAGTATCGAGCCAACCAAGAGGATTTTTATCGATATCGTAAATTGGTTCTAGACCCAATTGAGTAAGCCTTCTATTAGCTATAAATCTAATGTAATCTTTAACTTCTTGAGCAGTTAAACCTTCCATTGGACCCATTTCAAAAGCTAAATCAATAAAAGCATCTTCATGCTCTATAATTGTTCTACAAGCTTCATAAAGTTCTTTTTTCAGTTTAGGTGTCCATATTTCAGGATTTTCATTAATGAATTCTTTGAAAATTCTTATCATAGAATTACAGTGAAGAGTTTCGTCTCTGACCGACCAAGTAACTATCTGGCCCATACCTTTCATCTTGTTGTGTCTTGGAAAATTCAACAATATTGCAAAACTTGCAAAGAGTTGAAGGCCTTCAGTAAACGCACTAAATACTGCAACTGTTTTGGCAATATCTTCTTTTGAAGTCATGTCAAAATTTTGCATGTAGTCATATTTATCTTTCATTTCTTTGTACTTCATAAATGCAGAATATTCTGATTCAGGCATACCTATTGTATCTAATAAATGAGAATAAGCAGCGATATGAACAGTCTCCATTGCAGCAAACGCCGTCATCATCATTAATACTTCTGTTGGTTTAAAAACTGTAGTGTAGTGTCTTAAGTAACAGTTATTTACTTCAACATCCGCTTGAGTAAAAAATCTAAAAATTTGTGTTAGAAGATTTTTCTCTGATTGTGATAAATTTTTTTGCCAATCTCTTACATCGTCACCAAGTGGTACTTCTTCTGGTAGCCAATGAATTCTTTGTTGAGTTAACCAAGCATCATAGCACCATGGATATCTAAAAGGTTTGTAAACAGGATTTTCAACTAATAATCCCATTTTCTTAGGTTGAATAATTTCTTTTTTTTCTGGTTGAATAATTTTTGAATTAATTTTTTCTGCTACTGACATGATAGACACTCCTCGTATTCTGTTTCTTCAGTTTTGGTTGATTTATTTTTATAAACATTAGCCATAATATCTGTTGATTTTGCATCATTGATATTTTCAGCTCTTTGAATTGATTTTGATCTACAGTAATAAAGGCTCTTTAAACCTTTTTTCCAAGCATCAAAATGAATTTTATGAAGTTCTCTTTTGTGTACGTCAGCAGGTAAAAATAAATTTACTGATTGAGCTTGAGATATAAATGGAGTTCTGTCTCCACTTAACTCAATAATCCAATTTTGATTAAGCTCAAATGCCGTCTTAAATACATCTTTCTCTAAATCTGTTAGAAAATCTAAATGTGATATAGAGCCTTGATTTGTTGTTATACTTGACCAGGTTTCATCATCATTTTTTCCATGGCTCTCTAATATCTCCTCTAAATATCTATTTTTAACGTTAAATGAGCCTGACAATGTCTTGTGAGTGAAGCTGTTAGCTGCAATAGGTTCTACTCCTGGTGATGCACCACCACAAATAATAGAAATTGAAGCTGTTGGCGCTATTGCGGTTTTGTTTGAAAATCTCTCTTGATAACCATATTCTGCAGCATCAGGACATGCGCCTCTCTCCTCTGCTAAATCTTTAGAAGCCTGATTTACTTTTGCATCGATATCTTTAAATATTTTTTTATTCCAAGACTTAGCCATCACAGATTCTAGAGGAATTCTATTTTTTTGCAAAAAAGAATGGAAACCCATAACACCTAATCCAACACTTCGCTCTCTTTCAGCTGAATATTTTGCATCTTTAAATTGATCTGGAGCTTTATTTATAAAATCAGATAAAACATTATCTAAAAATCTCATAACGTCATTAATCATGTTTGGATCGTCTTTCCATTCATCGTATTTTTCTAAGTTTAAAGATGATAGACAGCAAACTGCTGTTCTATCTCTGCCATCTTTATCTATTCCTGTTGGCAAAGTAATTTCACTACACAGGTTAGAAGTTTTAACTGTCAGATTGGCTAGTTTATGATGCTGTGGAATTTGTCTGTTAACAGTATCAATATAAATTATATATGGTTCACCAGTTTCTATTCTTGCAGTTAATAATCTTATCCACAAATTTCTTGCAGAAATAGTTTGTTGAACTGTTCCATCAGCAGGACTTTTTAATGCCCATTGTTCGTCAGTTTCTACAGCTCTCATAAATGCATCTGAAACTAAAACACCGTGATGTAAATTTAATGCTTTTCTATTTGGATCACCACCTGTTGGTCTTCTCATTTCTATAAACTCTTCAATTTCAGGATGATCAACTGGAAGATAACAGGCAGCAGATCCTCTTCTTAAAGAGCCTTGGCTAATTGCCATCGTTAACGAGTCCATAACTTTAATAAATGGAATTATTCCTGATGTTTTTCCTACTTTACCAATTTTTTCACCAATAGATCTTAGATTACCCCAATAACTTCCTATACCTCCACCTTTAGCTGCAAGCCAAACATTCTCACTCCACAAATCTAAAATACCACCCAAACTATCTGAAGCTTCATTTAAAAAACAAGAAATTGGCAATCCTCTTTTAGTTCCACCATTTGATAAAACAGGTGTAGCAGGCATAAACCAAAGATTACTTATATAATTATAAATTCTTTGAGCATGAAGATTGTCATCTGCATACGAGCTTGCAACTCTAGCGAATAAATCTTGAAAAGACTCGTTGTGACCAAGATATCTATCATTTAAAGTTGCTTTACCAAAGTCAGTTAAATTTGCATCTTTTGAACGATCAATCTTAATAATGATGCCTTTGTCATTTTGAAATAGTTCCGTTTCGTTATTTAATGAGAAAAGATCAGGTCTTTTATCTTTTGAAACTTCGTTAACTTGAGGGTTATATTCAGAGACAGCTTTCTTTAAGGCCTGCGATAAAATTTTGTTCATAATTTTTATTATATTTTGTTTATAATACGAAAACAACTACATGTTGTAGGCGCTTTGTGTTAATATACTATATAAACAGTAAATCAATAGAACATTTATAGAACATTAGGAAAAATATATCAATAAAAAAATTAAAAAATTTAAGTTAATTAACATAAAAGAGATAAGAAATTAACAAATGTCACAAAATATTAAAATTGATCCCTATGGTTTTAGAGAATATGACGCGCGATGGTTGTATGAAGAAAACATAAATAAAGCTGGGATAGAGAATCTTGGTAAAGGCCTAGGAACACAAATAATTAATCATACAAAAAAAAACAACCCAAGAGTTATCGTTGGTCATGACTATCGTTCTTACAGTGAAGAAATTAAAATTGCACTTAAAAAAGGATTAAAGGCGACTGGTTGCAATATTGAAGATATTGGATTGTCATTATCGCCCATGGTTTATTTTGCACAATTTAAATTAAACTCTGATGCTGTTGCAATGGTAACTGCAAGTCATAATGAAAATGGATGGACTGGAGTTAAAATGGGTATCAAAAAAGGATTAACTCATGCTCCTGAGGAAATGAAAGAATTAAAAGAGATAACTTTAAATGAAAAGTTTGTATCAGGTCAAGGAAATGAAAAACAAATTGAAAATTTTCAACAAGTTTATAAAGAAGATTTAGTCAAAAGTAATAAAATTGATAAAAAAATTAAAGCGGTTGTTGCCTGTGGTAACGGCACAGCAGGTATATTTGCTCCAGATATACTTAGAGGAATAGGTTGTGAAGTAATCGAACTAGATTGTAATCTTGACTGGACATTTCCAAAATATAATCCTAATCCCGAGGATTTAGAAATGCTTCATGAAATAGCAAAATCTGTTAAAGAAAATAATGCAGATATTGGCTTTGGTTTTGACGGAGATGGTGACAGAGTTGGTGTAATTGACGATAAAGGTAATGAAATATTTTCAGATAAAATAGGTTTATTAATTGCTAGAAATTTATCTGCAAAACATCAAAATTCAAAATTTGTTGTTGATGTAAAATCAACTGGTTTATATTCAAAAGATAAAATATTGATAGAAAATAACTGCGATACAATATATTGGAAAACTGGTCATTCACATATTAAAAGAAAAGTTAATGCTGAAAAAGCTCTAGCTGGATTTGAAAAAAGTGGTCATTTCTTTTTTAATCAACCTCTTGGGTATGGTTATGATGATGGTATAAATTCCGCAATTCAAGTTTGTCATTTATTGAATAATCAAAATAAAAAAATGAGCGAAATTATTAATGAGTTACCAGTTACTTATCAATCTCCCACTATGGCGCCTTTTTGTAAAGATGAAGAAAAGTACCAAGTTGTTGAAGAATTAGTTAAACAAGTTGAGGAAATAAAAACAAATCAAACAAAAATTGATGAACAAATAATAACAGAGGTTTTAACAGTAAATGGTGTGAGATTTTCTTTTGAAGATGGTTCATGGGGATTAATTAGAGCATCTTCAAATAAACCATCATTAGTAATCGTTACTGAAAGCCCATCATCAGAAAAGAGAAAGAAAAAAATCTTTGATTTTATTGATAATTTACTACAAAAAACTGGAAAAATTGGCGATTATGACCAAAAAATTTAACTCTTAATAAGATTAATTTTCAACTAATAAGTGTTCATTAAATTGTAAAGAATCATTTAATTTTATATAGTGAGGTGATGGAGGGAGACTGAAATCACCTCTTTTTTTTTATTTAATTATATGGCGGATAAAAAAGTTAGATCAATTGCTAAAACCTTTTCCTGGAGACTTTTTATTTTTGTTTACTGGGTAATATTTGGATATATTTATACTGGAACATTTACTGGAGCAGGAATACTTGGCGTAGGATCAATAATTCCTCTTTTCTTCTATTATTTTCACGAAAGAATTTGGAATAAAGTTAAATGGGGAATTAATTAAAATTATATAAGCTTTTTAACTTTATCAGAAACTATTACTTTCTTATTATTAATATAATCTTCGTGATTTTTTTCTATACTTTTTAATTCATATAAATAATTTACCATAACGCCAAATGATCTATTTAAACCTACTTCAGAAACATTTGCGTTAATGATTATATCATCAATTATTGCTCCATTACCTAAATGAAATCTACACACGTCATTGACAGGTAATTTTTTATGGTTCTTTTCATTTATCAAATAATGTGAAACTAATTTCAATAATGCATCTTTATTTGAAACAATTCGAGAATCTCCAGGTTTTAAATCGGGTGATTTCAAAAATTTAATATTCTCTATAGGAATGTTACCTACAATATTTTTAATTTTGTTATCCTCCAAATAAGAGAACCAATCTCTAAAACCAGGTATAGGAGACAATGTTCCAAAATTTTTTATATTTGGTAACTCTTCTTGTATCTCAAACACAACTCTTTTAATTAAAAAATTACCAAGTGTAACCCTCGATAATCCTTCTTGACAGTTACTGATGGAATAAAAAGTTGCAGAGTCATAATTTTTATCCCCTTCTGCTCTAGGTTTGGTAATATCTTGAATTGATTTACCTAAACCGTTTGTGAGTGCTACTTGGACAAATATTATTGGCTCATCTTCAAGTGCAGGATGAAAATAGGAAAAAAATCTTCTGTCTTCCCCTAGTCTTCTTTTAAGTTCATCCATATCTTTAATTTCATGAACTCTTTCATATTTCATAATTTTTTCTAAAACAGCCGCTTTAGTATCCCAAGTTATTTTTGCAAGTTTAAGAAATCCTGGGTTAAACCATGATTTGAATAACTCTCTCAAATCGTCATCTAGGGGTTTAAGATCTTTATGTTCACCAAGTACTTTTAACAAATCCTCTCTCAACGAAACAATTGTTGAAATTCCATTTGGAGCCATGTTCATTCTCTTAAAAAGTTCTCTTCTCTTTCCTTCAGAAGTAATGAACAGCTTATATAAATTTTTATCATTTTGAGTTTTTTGATAAGTTTCAATAGCTTCGGTAACTTTAGTATGGTTGGGCTTGTATTTTTCATTGATTTTTTGAAAAAAAAGAAGCTTATTTTCTAATGTAAGTTCTTGATATAAATCAGTTATGTCTCTTGCAACAGTAATACCAAATGCAGCGCCTTTGTTAGAAATCAAATCATCACATAAGGAAAGTATTGTATCTAGATCGTTTCTTTTAAGCTCAGTCTTTTTAAATAACTTTTGACCTACATCTGCTATTGAAGAGATTATTTCTTTTAAATTGAACTTCATTTTTATTTATTTATTAAGTTAAATTTAAATATTCAATAAAAGATCTTATAGAAACAGCAATTAAAAATGTTCCAAAAATCTTGCTTAGCAGCTTTTTGTCTAACTTATACACTGCTTTTGCACCTAAACGCGCCATTAACATCGTCACAGGCACAAATACAATAAAGCCAAGTAAATTAATATAGCCAATACTAAAAGGTGTGTTTACGTTTCCAACTATTTTACCGCCAGTTATCATCGTAATAGTTCCACTTAATGCAATCAAAAAACCAATTGCAGATGCTGTTCCAATTGATTTTCTTATATCATAACCAAAAGTTCTCATGAATGGGACCATCAAAGATCCACCACCAATTCCAAGAAGGACAGAAATAAAACCTACGATAATTCCAGAAATATTTTTAATTGAATCTTTAATTTGTTTTGGATTTTCTACAACTTTTTCTCTAAAAAAAATAAAAAAAAAACCAACTATGAAAGCCATGACTGAAAAAAACAAAACAAAAGTAGGTGTTTTTAAATTTACTGCTAAAAATGTTCCTCCGATAACTCCAAGTACAATAAAAATACCAAATGATTTTACTAATTTAAAATCAACAGCATCATATTCCATATGAGTTTTAGCTGAGATAACAGAAGTTGGAATTATTATTGCTAAAGAAGTTCCAACCGAGAGGTGCATTCTTGTTGCAATATCAAAATCTAATACTGTAAAAGCATAATAGAGAGCTGGTACCATTATAATTCCACCACCAACGCCTAATAAACCAGCCATAAAACCTGCAACCGATGCAGCTATTGATAAAACTACTAATAAATTAATTATTTCACTTAAATCTAAATTTTCCATTAAGAATTAGCCTGAATAGCTTTCTCATTATTTTGAACAATTGTCATTATATGTTTTGTTTTCTGAAAATCAGATTCTCGGGCCATTAAATTATCACTTAAATATCTTTTCCAATCTTTTGAGCCAACCTGACCATGATATAGACCCACTGTATGTCTCATTATATGATTAACTTTTGTTCCTAATTTTATCTCCTTGTCTACATATTCTAAAAGTTTTTCTACAACCTGTTCTCTTGTTGGGTTTTTGTCGTTTTTAAATATATCTCTTTCAATTTCTATTAAAGAATATGGATTTTGATAAATTGACCTTCCAATCATGACCCCGTCACAAAAATTTAAATGATTATTAATCTCATTTATCTTTGAAATTCCTCCATTAATAATTATTTCTAATTCGGGGTTTTGTTTTTTTATTTCATAAACCATATTGTAATTTAATTTTGGAATATTAAGATTTTGTTTTGGAGATAGACCAGTCAACATTGCTTTTCTTGCGTGTAAAATGAATGTTTTGGTTCCAGCATCACGCATTTTATGAATAAAGTTATTTAAATAATCAAATTCTTCAGTTTGATCAAAACCAATTCTTGTTTTGGCAGTTACAGGAATATTGCACGAATTAACCATCGAATTAATACACTCTGCAACAAGATCAGGCTCTTTCATTAAGCATGCTCCAAACATATTTTTTTGAACCTTTTTACTTGGACATCCTAGGTTTATGTTTATTTCATCGTATCCCAGATCCTCAGCAATCTTAGCAACTTCTGCTAATTCTTCTTTGTCTGATCCACCAACTTGTAATGCTAATGGTTTTTCTTCAGGACTATAAGATAAGATTTTTTTTCTATCCCCATGAATTGCAGACTTTGTAGCAACCATTTCAGAATAAAGCATGACGTTTTTACTCATTAATCTTAAAAAAAAACGATCATGTCGATCGGTACAATCCATCATGGGAGCAACAGATATTTTTCGATTAATTTTACTATTAGTATCCAAGAGGTTTACCCATTATTTTGTCAGGAAGCCATGTCACTATTTCTGGAAAGATACATAAAATTAAAATAGCTAGAGCCATTATAATCATAAATGGTATAGAACCTTTTAAAATTTCTGACAAACTAACGTCTGGGGTAATTCCTTTAATTATATAAAGATTTAATCCAACAGGTGGAGTTATCAATCCTATTTCCATATTTATAGTAAATACAATTGCAAACCAATAAGGATCAAACCCTAAAGTTGTTATAACAGGTAACAATATTGCTGATGTCATTACTATCACAGCAACTGGAGGTAAGAAGAAACCGGCTATTAAAAGAAAAATATTTATTAAAAGAAATACAACCCATTTATTAGAACTTAGTTCAACCATGCTCTGAGCTAAAGACTGAGTTACATAAAGCTGGGAAAGAGTAAATGCAAAAAGATAAGAAGCTGCAATAATGAACATAATCATTACACTCTCTTTCATTGATACTTTAACTATGTTCCATATTTTTTTTGGTTGATAAATTTTGTAAACAACTGCAATTAATACAAAAACCAAAAATGCTCCAACACCTGAGGCTTCTGATGGGGTTGCAACACCTCCATATAAAACATATAGGACACCAGCTATGATTGCTAAAAAAGGAAGTATTCTTGGTAACACCTCAAGTTTTTCTTTTAAAGTGGGTGGCGTCTTATTCCTTAAAGCTTTAGCGGCATCTTTATCGATAAAATAACTGTGTATAAGAGCCCAAATTGCAAACATACCTGCCAACATAAAACCAGGAACTAAACCACATAAAAATAATCTACCAATCGATGTTCCTGTTGCAATTCCATAAACAATTAAAACAATACTTGGTGGAATTAAAACTCCCAATGTTCCTCCTGCTGCGATCGTACCCGTAGCAATTTGGTCAGAGTAACCTCTCTTTCTCATTTCAGGTATACCCATTGTTCCAATAGCAGCACAGGTAGCTGGACTTGATCCGCTCAAAGCAGCAAAGATTGAACAAGCTCCTATGTTAGAAATAACTAAACCTCCTGGTACTCGCCAAAGCCATCTATCCAATCCTGTATATAAATCTTTTCCAGCTGGAGAGTTGGCTACTGCCATTCCCATCAAAATGAACATTGGTATCGAGAGTAAAACAAAAGAGTTAAGTCCCGCATAAAATGTTTCAGCAAAAACATCTAACATTTGAAAACCTTCAAATGATACTAAGAGAACTATAGATACAAAACTTAAACCAAATGCTATTGGAATTCCTGAAAACAAGACTATCAGAGTAAAAACTGCAACTATTAAAGCTATTATTAATGGATCCATTAATCACTATCCTTTTCATCAGTAAGTTTCATTATTTCGGCTATGTATTGAAGTATCATTAATGCAGCACCAATCATCATGGATGAATATGGTACCCATAACGGTGGATCCCAAACCGTTCCAGTTGTATAGTTTTTTGTAAATGCTTCTTCAACCATTAAGAAACCAAAATAAAATAGGATTAAGAAGAATAATAAGCTCAAAAAAGATGTAAAAATTTTCAATTTAATAATATTTTTTTTAGATAAAAAATCATAGATCCATTCCATACTCACATGTGCTTTTTCACTTAAAACGTATGCGCTTCCAATAAATGTAGAAGCAACTAGAAGCATTGTTACTAGCTCAGTTTGCCAAGTTATTGCTCTTTGAAAAAAATATCTTTCAAAGACTAATTCAACAATTATCAAAATTGACAAAAGTAATGCTGTCACAGCAAAAGCCCCACAAAGTTGGGCTATCATATTACAGAATTTATAATAATTTTTTTTCATAAAAAAACCCCTGTTTACAAAATAAACAGGGGTTCTTTATATATTAATTTATTTAACTGCTAAAGCCATTTCCATAAGCTTAGCACCACCAGGTACTTGCTCAGCAAACGCTTTATGAGATGATTTTTTAGCAATTTCAATCCATGCCGCATGATCTTCTGCAGTCATATATACAAGCTCAACACCAGCAGCCTTATAAGCATCTTCAAATTTCTTATCAAGATTTGCTACTTGTTCAGTCATATACTGTTCAGCAACTTTTCCAGCAGCCATTAAAGCTTTTTGTTGTTTAGAGCTTAAAGCATCAAAAGATTTTTTTGACATTAAGATAGGCTCATACATAAACCATAAACCAAATTTTCCTGGAGGTGTTGCACATTTAACTTGCTCATAAATTTTGTAACTTACAAAACTTCCTGAACTTGTATTTGCACCAGTTAATACACCTGTTTGTAATCCAGTATAAATCTCAGAAGAAGGCATACTTTGAATCCCTGCACCTGCAGCTTCTAACATTTGGTTGAATGCTTTACCGGCAGCTCTCATTACTTGTCCCTTAACATCGCTAGGATTTCTAATACATTTAGATTTTGAAGCAAATCCACCACCTAGCCAAGCATCAGACAGCACAACTACTCCTGCATCATTTATAATTTTTTTAATCTCTGTCATCATTGGAGACTTATTAAATCTTAATGCATGATCGTGATTTTTTACTGTTCCTGGCATTAATGTAGCACTAAACTCTGGATGAAATTTAGATGCATAACCCAAAGGGAAAGCAGAAATATCTAATTGACCTGTGGTCATCGGCTTCCACTGCTCTTTTGGTTTGTATAAAGATTTTGCTGGATAAATTCTAATATCAATATCGACATTAGCTTTTTTAACTTCGTCAGCAATAATTTGAACCATCTCATGACGTGGGTCATAAGACCCATCAGCTCTTGGTGTTCCTGGCCATTGGTGACTTGCTTTTAAAGTTACAGCATAAGCAGAACCAATCATCGTGAACGCCAAAACTAATGAAGTAAAATATAAAGATAATTTTTTTAACATTATTTTTCCTCTCAATTGTTATTTAATTCGTGCATTAAAATGAAGATGTTGATAAGAGTCAAGGCTTCAAAATAACTGCAAAATTTTATGGATGGACCTTTAAAAAACTTATTAGTGGTTGATTTAACTAGGGTATTAGTTGGCCCCTACTGCACAATGATATTATCTGATCTTGGAGCAAGGGTTATAAAAGTTGAGGCACCTGAAATTGGGGATGACTCACGTAAATTTGGCCCATTTGTTCAAGATTATTCTGCTTATTTCATGTCGCTTAATAGGGGAAAAGAAAGCATAGCTTTAAATTTAAAAAATGAAGATGATAAAAAAATTTTTGATAAAATTTTATCTAAAGCAGATATTTTAGTAGAAAATTTTAAACCAGGTACTTTAAAAAAATGGGGTTATGGTTGGGAAGAAGTAAGTAAAAAATATCCTAAACTAATTTACGCATCTGCTTCTGGCTTTGGACAAACAGGTCCTTTAAAAGAATTGCCAGCATACGACATGGTAGTTCAAGGTATGGGAGGATTAATGAGTGTTACTGGTCAACCAAACTCAGAACCAACAAGAGTCGGTACATCCATTGGTGATATCACAGCTGGATTGTTTACAGCTATTGGTATTAACGCAGCTTTATATGACAGACAAAAAACTGGAAAAGGAATGTTCATAGATGTCTCCATGCTTGATTGTCAAATAGCTATACTTGAAAATGCAATTGCTAGATATTTATCAAAAAATGAAATTCCCGAACCAATGGGTTCAAGACATCCTTCTATTGCACCTTTTGAAGCTTTTAAAACAAAAGATAGCTACATTATAGTTGCTGCTGGTAATGATAAATTATTTGAAAAATTATGTAATGTCTTAAAAATCCCAGAAGTTAGCATAGATGAAAAATTTAATTCCAATTCTGCTAGATCAAAAAATATAGATAAACTGAAAATAATTTTAGAAGATAAGTTGTCGTCAAAATCAACAACTGATTGGGTAAATGAAATGGAAAAAGAAAGAATTCCTTGTGGCCCTATATACAACATTAAAGAAGCAGTTGAGAACCCACAGGTTGAATCAAGGAATATGATCGTTAAGGCTTACCATAAAGTTATTGGGGATTTTAAATTAGCAGGTAACCCAATAAAAATGTCAACTTATGAAGACCCGAAAAAAAGAGGCGACATACCTGATTTAGATGAACACCGGGAAAAAATACTTAAGGAATTCAACTAAATATATTATAAGGAGATGAAATTATGTTAGACAAAAGAAAATTTTATATAGATGGAAAATGGATCTCTCCAAGTAAACCAAATGATCTTGAGGTAATTAATCCATCTACAGAAGAAGCTTTTGCAACTATCTCTCTTGGTTCAAAAGAGGATACTAACTCTGCAGTGAGTGCTGCTAAAAAAGCTTTAGTAAATTGGAGTGAAAGCTCTAAGGAAGATAGAATTAATCTTCTAGAAAAATTATTAGATATTTATAAAAAAAGATATTCTGAAATGACAGAAGCCATATCTATGGAAATGGGAGCTCCAATGGATTGGTCAAATGATGCTCAAACTTCAAGTGGTCAATCGCACTTGGAAGATTTCATAGTCAGATTAAAAGAATTTAAATTTGACGAACAATTCAGTCCAGAATCAAACAACCGAATTTGCTATGAGCCAATTGGAGTATGTGGTCTAATTACACCATGGAACTGGCCAATTAACCAAATAGCTTTAAAAGTTGTTCCTGCATTTGCAACTGGATGCACCATGATCCATAAACCATCAGAAATTGCACCTATGTCTGCTATGTTATTTGCTGAAATGATCGACGAAGCGGGCTTTCCAGCAGGTGTTTTTAACCTAGTAAATGGAGATGGTGCAGGTGTCGGTACAGACATTTCAACACATCCTGATATTGATTTGGTATCATTTACAGGTTCGACACGTGCCGGAAAATTAATTTTAAAAAATGGAGCAGAAACAATCAAAAGAGTTTGTCTTGAGTTAGGTGGTAAAGGTGGAAATATTGTTTTTGCAGACTCCTACCCTAATGCAGTACGTGATGGTATTAGAAATGTAATGAGTAATTCAGGCCAATCTTGTGATGCACCAACAAGAATGCTTGTTGAAAAATCAATTTATGAAAGAGCTGTAAAAGAAGCTGCTGAAGAAGCTAATTTGATAAAAGTTGATCACGCTTCTAAAAAAGGAGATCACATAGGTCCAGTTGTTTCAAGAGTGCAATACGATAAGATCATTAGCTTAATACAAAGTGGTATTGATGAAGGTGCAACTTTAGCCGCCGGTGGTCCTGAGCTACCTAACGGTATGAATAAAGGTTACTTTATTAAACCAACTATTTTTACAGATGTGACTAATGATATGAGAGTAGCTAAAGAAGAAATATTTGGTCCTGTTCTCTCAATTATTCCATTTGAAACTGAAGAAGAAGCTATCAAAATTGTAAATGAGACAGAGTATGGTCTTGGAAACTACTTGCAAACTGAAGACAAAGAAAAAGCAAAAAGAGTTTCAAAAAAACTTAAAGCAGGAACAATTTATGTTAATGGTAATGGTGCTGACCCAGGTACTCCATTTGGCGGCTATAAACAATCCGGTAATGGACGTGAAGGTGGAATATGGGGATTGCATGAATTCTTAGAAGTAAAAACAATTACATACTGGCCAAAATAGTATGATCGGTTACATCATGGTTGGAACTAACGACTTAGATCGTTCAATCAAATTTTATGATGAATTGTTTAAAATTTTAGATTTAGAAAGAATTGAAACTGATAATGTTTGTGCAGGCTATTCTCAAAAAGGTGGTAATGGAAAGGTTGAGTTTTATGTTACAAAACCTGTAAATAAAAAAGAAGCAACTATAGGAAATGGTTCTCAGGTTTCGTTTATAACTAGTTCAAGAAGTATTGTAGATAAATTTCATGAACTTGGTTTGCAACTTGGCGCAACAAGTGAAGGTTCAGGCGGTGAAAGACCTGAAGGTTCTGGAGTTTATTATTCTTATATTCGTGATCTAGACGGAAATAAAATCTGTGCGTTTACAAATAACAAATAGGTAATGTCTTACCAATTCATAAAAGAAAAATTAGATAAGAATAATATAGTAATACTTGATGGTGGAAATGGTGGTGAATTAGAGCAAATTGGGGCTAAGATGGATAAAGATTTGTGGGCAGGAAAAAGTGCTATAGATGATCCAGATAAACTTTTTCAGGTTCATAAAAATTACATTAAATCTGGAGCAGATGTAATTACATCAAACACTTATGCAATCACACCTATATCCATGAAAGAATATGGATATGAGGAATTTATAAAAGTATGGAATAAAAAAACTGTTGATATAGCTTTAAAAGCTGCGGCTTCGACAGACAGAGAAATTGCAGTTGCAGGATCTGTATCTACATCTGGAAGTTGGGATAAGTTAACTAATGACGAAATAAAACCTGGATTTACCGATCAATTAAATATTTTATCAGATGCAGGTGTTGATTTAATTATTTTAGAAGCAATGACTTCTAAAGATGAAACAGTTGAGACTATGATCGAATGCTCTTCTAAGATTAATTTACCAATATGGCTTTCAATATCGTGTGCAATGAATAATGAGGAGGAAAAGTTAATGCATGGCTATCAAGAAAGTGTGACTAATTCCAAAGCTAAGTTTTATGACTATTTAGAAAACTCTTTAACAAAATTTAGTCAACTTCATAAAGGACCAATTTTAGTTGCTCACTCTGATATAAAGGTAACTAGAGAAGCAATTAAAATTTTAAAAAAAATTCATAAAGGAACGGTTGGTGCTTATCCCAATGATGGTTATTTCGAAAAACCAAATTGGAAACTAGTTGATAATATTTCACCATCTAACTATCTTGAGGAAGCAAAATCATGGGTAGCAAATGGTGCTCAAATTATTGGTGGATGTTGTGGTGTTGGGCCAGATAAAATTAAAGCTATATCAGTTTTAAAATAATTTATGTATTTTAAGTTTAATGGATAAAAAAAAAATTAACAGTGAACCAAACCCCTCTCTCAAAATTATAAGAGATAATAAACCAAAATGGTATCTGCCTGAGACAAGAAGAGAAGGATACAGAAATTTACATAAAATAAATAGATATGGTTTGTTATTTAGATCTGATCAGGTTTTAACTTTAAATAAAAAATATAACTCAGAAATCGAAAAAATAACATCTGTTCAAAAAATGATAAATCATAAATACTTCTGCTCATTATTAGTTGGTAAAGATCAAGATATTCTTTATGAAAAATACGCAGATGATTTTAGTGAATATACTCCTCAAACTATTATGTCTATTACTAAAATGTTTGTAAATTTATTTATAGGAGAACTTGTCGAAAAAAATATAATTGATTTAAACAAAACTGTTTCGGAATATTTACCAAATATTAATTCTGGATATGCTTCAGCAAAAATTCAGGATGTATTAGATATGAATATACAAAACTCTTATAGTGAAGATTATACAGATCCTTATACATCATCTTTTTTACATGAGCCTGTTTGTGGATGGAGACTTCCTAACGACTCAAATTATAAAATTGTTCAAGAAGAGTTTCTAAATTCAATTGAGTCTATTAAGGGAGAAACGTTAGAAAATAAGAGTGACTTGTCTCACTATAAGTCAGCAAATACAGATGTCTTAGGTGTTGTAATTGAGAAAGTTAGTGGAAAGAAATTAAAAGACTGGTTATTAGAAGCCGTTGAAGCTGCGGGCTTTGAAGATGCCATGTATATGGGAACTGATAGAGACAGTATGCCGTGGATTTCGGGTGGAGGATGTCTAATTTCAAGAGATTTTTTAAGGTATGGACTTTTATTCTCAAGGAAAGGACATGGTGTAAAAAATAGAAAAGTTGGTTCAGAAAAATTTTTAAGTGAAACCCTAATAAATAAAGGTACTAAATACATGGAATTATCTTCTAATAAGTTCCTATACTACTCTAATTCCACTATGAAATGTGGTGATTGGATTGGTCATTCTGGTCTTGGTGGTCAATTTTTAGCAATAAATTTAAAGAATGGAATTGTTGCATCATATTTTTCTGTCATTGAAACAGACTCTGGTACTGATGAAAATTATAAAAGAGATATGATCAATATGTTAGATGAAATTGTTAATAAAAATTTTCTAAAAATTAATTCTGATTAATTTTATCTGCTATTAAAATTTTTCTCTGCATTTCTCGAAGAACAGGTTTCTCAATAAGTTTACCATCAATTACTACCAAACCCGTATCCGACTCATTGAATTGATCTACAATTCTTTTAGCTTTAATAATTTCCTCTTTAGAAGGTGTAAAAATTTCATTTAGCATGTTTATTTGTTTTGGGTGAATAGAGCCTTTTCCTGTAAATCCTAAATCTCTTACAAGCTCTGCTTCTTTTTTCATTCCATCCATATCCTCTAGATCTAAATAAGGTACATCTATAACATCTACACCAACACTTGCACCAGCATGTACTAATCTAGATCTTGCGTATATCAAATTTTTATATTCATTTGGAACTCTAAGCTCTGCAGCCATATCTACACCTCCAAAATATAGTGCAACTATTCTTTTGCTAGCATGAGCAATGTCATAAATACTTTCAAGTGCTTCATTAGTCTCCATTATAACATGAAGATCGCTGTCTAAACCACAATCAGTCAGCATATCATCAATAAAAGTTATTTCATCAGGTGTTTTAACTTTAGGTAACATTATTGCCTTAACATTTGTTTTGCTTGAAACAACAGCTTCAAGATCCATAAGACCAAATTTTGTTCGTTGACAATTTACTCTAACAACTAACTCAACACCACTTTTAACTTCAAGAGTCTCAAGTGCTTTAAATGTATTTTTTCTTGCTTCATCTTTATCTTTAATCGCTATTCCATCTTCTAGTTCAATACAAACCATATCTGCACCTGATGAGATAGCTTTTGGAAACATTTCTGGTTTAAGACCTGGTGTAAATATAAAACTACGTCTTACGCTTATTTTATGTGAATTCATTTAGCTACTATATCTCATTATTTAAAATTTTATAAATTTTTTTTAACTCGATATTATTTACTGACATCTTCTTTTGGAGATAAGACTACAGCCACTATTCCACCAATAACTATTAGTGAGCACCCGGTAATCTGACGCCATCCAAATGGTTCATCAGTAAGAATACTTGAGCTTATTGCACCAACTATTATTTCTGACAAAAATAAAATTGAACATATTCCAGCTCCTATTTGAGTTGGGGCCCAAAGAATTACAATACCGGTTGGTATAAAATAAAAAACTGAAATTAAAACAAGGAATGTTGTCATTGAAACAAATGCTTCAGTAGATGGCATTGGTCCAAGATAGTCGACAAGTAAAAAACCAGCTCCTATATTAAAAAGTGTGCCATAAAAGAAAAAACCAAAAATTATTGGAAATACTCCATCAGTTTTAATAACTTCAAGTCTAATCATACCTCCTGCAAACATAATTCCACCTATAAGTGCTAACCAATCTCCTGCATTTTCTGGTAAAGGAATATTACCACCTTGTCCAAAAACAACCCATAATCCACCAAGTGCTAAACTTAAACTAACAATTCTTTGCCAACCATGTTTTTTCTTTAAAAAAATAATTTCGAAAATAGTTGTCCAAACAGGTGTCATATAAAACATAATTAAAGCTCTGACTACGTCAGTTAAAAGAAAACTTAAGGCATAACATATAAAACCTCCTCCAATTAGTATTCCCATAGCAGGAAGCTCTAATCCGGTACCTTTTTTTTTACTCATTCTCCAAAGTGCAATAGGCATTAATATTAGAGTTCCTATTATCATCTGGGAAATTGTACCCCAGCCACCAGTTAAACCACCGTCCTCAAGAATTCTTTGTGGCAACCAATATATTCCCCAAGCACCAGCGGATATCGCAAGAGCAATTGAAATTTTATAATGGTGAGGGTGTCTCATATTAATTAATCTAATTTAGGTTTAATTTTACTAAAATTGAAAATATCTTCATATTTACTAGCAAAAGAAAATAATTTCAAATCATCTTTATTTTTTCCAATAATTTGCATGCCCATCGGCATACCATCCTTATTAAAACCAGCTGGGATTGTAATTGTGGGCAATTCTAAAAGACTGGATAGTATAAAAACTTCTAACCAACGATGATATGTATCTAATTCTTTATCATTAATATATTTTGGAAATTGTAAGTTCTTATCAAAAGGAAAAATTTGAGCTGATGGTAATACTAAAAAATCAAAATTTTCAAAAATTAAATTTATTTGATTTAAACATTGTTGTTTTTGATCTAGGGCCAGTTTTAAATCTTGTACTTTAATTTCTTTGCCTTTGTAATATTCCCAAATTGCTTGATATGTCATTGAATTTATATCTAAGATATTCATAGATAAAGTATCTTCGTAAATACTTTTAGCTCTTAACGTTGTCCAACTATTCCACAAAACATCAGTATTTATTTTTGATTTAAGATATTCTACTTTTAGGTTTATTTTTTCTAAATCTTTTAATTTATTTTCACAAACTTCTAATATATTTTTTTCTATGTCGTAACTCTCGCTCATGTCAGAAATCCATCCAATTTTAAAAGATGAAAACTCTTTTTCACTTATATTTTGACTTTTAAACGAACTATCTAAATCAAATGAAAATTTGTCTGCTGAATTGCTTCCCACAATTACATCTAATAAAATCGACATATCTTTTGGATTTCTAGCAAAACATCCTGGTGTTGTAAGTATTGGTAAATCTAAATTTTGTCCTGAACGATCTGCTGAGATTAAACCTGGTGTAGGTCTATAACCGTAAATATTTGCATAAGCTGCAGGTCCACGACAGGATCCCATTTGATCTGTGCCATCAGCAAAAGGTAACAAACCAGTAGCAACAGCTGAACTTGCTCCTCCACTTGAACCTGCTGCAGATTTTGATAGATCGTAAGCGTTTGAAGTTGGTCCAAAAAGTCTATTAATAGTATGTCCGCCTACACCAAGTTCGGCAGTATTTGTTTTTCCAATAATGATTGCTCCTTTATCAATTAATCGATTTACAAATAATGAATTTTTTTTAGGTTGGTTATTTTTTGAGCCTGGAAATCCATATGTGGTTTTAAAACCCTCGACATCTGTCAGGTCTTTAATTGCTAAAGGCAATCCATTTAAAGGTTTATCCAATTCCTTAGCATTATCCTTTTTAATTGCCTCTTTTATTATTGACTCTCTATCTTTTTGAAGGACAATTGCATTTAAATCAGGATTAATTTTTTCAATTCTATTAAGATAATATTCAATGACTTCTTTAATTGAGATTTGTCGACTTTTAATTTTGTTTTGTATTTCTTCAACTGATTGATTTTCAATCATAAAAGCTTATCTAGCTTTTTTAATACTTTGCAAAACCATTTCTTTCATATCAGATAGTGAAGCTACTTTTGGATTAGTTGCATACGCTTGATCTTTCATTGCTTTTTCAGCAATTCTTCCAGCACAATCCTCTGGAACATTAATTTCACCTAAACTATTTGGAATTTTAATTCTGTCTAAAAGATTTTCTAAATTTTTTATAAATGCATCTACCGAGTGATCTTTATATTGCATTGCTTCTGACATTCTTTGAACTTTTTCTTCCATTCCAGGCAAATTATATTTCATGACAACTGGTAAAACTATTGCATTTGTTAATCCATGATGAGTATTATATTCTGCTCCTACCATATGTGAAATAGAATGAACATTTCCTAACCCTTTCAAAAACGATATTCCTGCTAAACAAGAACCTACATGCATACCGCCTCTTGCTAATATATTATCAGGTTGCTCAACTGCTTTAATTAATGATTTTGAAATTAAGGAAAGTCCCTCTAATGCAGCCCCATCACACATTGGATTAAATCCAGGAACACAATATCCTTCAATAGCATGTATCAAAGCATCAGCGCCTGTCCATGCAGTTAAATTAGATGGCAATCCTATAGTTAACTCAGGATCAATTAATGCTAAAGACGGTCTTACATCTGGGTGCCACATGCAAAATTTCATTCCCTCCTTTAAGTATGTAACCATAGCTGTAATTTCCGTTTCAGCTCCTGTGCCTGCAGTGGTGGGAATGGTTATAATTTTCGGAAAAGGATTATCTTTACTTATTTTTGGAGGTGTAAGTTCAAATTCAAAATCTCTTAATGGTACATCGTTATTTGCTGTAAGACATATTAATTTACCACCATCCATTGCACTTCCGCCCCCAATGGCAATTATAGAGTCATGATTTCCGTCATTGTATTTTTTGCAACCTATAGATACTTCATCTTCACGAGGGTTTGGGGATATGTCAAAAAATAAATCTGATTTTACATTTGAGCTAGCTAAATAACTTTGCAAATTTGTGATAAATGGTAATTTTGGACTTCCTTTATCAGTAACTATTAATGGGTTCTTGATATGCAAATTATTACAAATTGAACCTATTTCTTTTATACGTCCTGGACCATATGCAATGTTGGTTGGGAATGTCCAATCTTGATTAGACAAGATATCAGATTCATTTAGTTTAAAGTTACTCATTTTATTTGTAAAGTTTATACAATTTTTAAAAAAAAAATTATACATGAAAATTTCATCAGAAAAAATTGATATTAAAAAAACTTATCTTGCAGTGACCACTATGCTGATGGCAATTCTGTGTGTTGATTTATATATGGTGGTAATAAAGTTTCTTGGGAATGAATACTCTGTAATTCAACTAGCGGTGTTTAGAAATATTGCAGGTGTTATACCTTTAATTTTATTGATTTTATTTACGAAGGAGTATTTTACGATCTTTAAAAATCTAAATAAAACCTTCATTACACTTAGTTTTTTTAGAGGTTTGGGATTTTTAGCGATGAATATTTTTATATTTATCTCTGTAATAAATCTTGAATTTGCGACTGCAATGACGCTAACTTTTTCATCTCCTTTTTTTATAGTTATATTTTCAATTTTTTTTTTAAAAGATAAAATCGGAATTTATAGATGGTCAGCAATTTTTATAGGTTTTTTGGGTGTAGTGCTAATTATGAAACCTACCAGCGAGATATTCAACTTCTATTCAATCTTTCCTATTTTAACTGCTATAGCATGGGCTATGACAGTTATAATTTTAAAATTTATTCCTGAGGGTCACTCAACTGCAAAAATACAACTATTCACTCTAATTTTTAACGTTATAGGTGGTATAATTTTATATTTCATTACAAGTGGACATGTTGAGATAAAAAGTATTGAAGATTTCTTTTTAATGACTTTGACGGGTATATTAGGCGGAACTGCTGCAATTTTATTTATTTATTCTTATAGATTAATCTCAGCAAGTAAAATGGCTTCATTTGAATATTTAGGTATACCCTCTTCTTTTGTTCTTGGATGGATTTTTTTTAAAGAAGCCCCATGGGAACAACTTTTTCCAGGTGTACTAGCAATAGTTTTGGCGGGAATGATAATTATATGGAGAGATAAAGTTAAACAAAAAAGTATTAAAGGTAATAATCAGTTTAACTAGCTGACTTCATTGATTTCATAACTATTGCTCGATCTATCTCTCCTAACAAGTCGCCTGTATCGCTACAAACAACTGGAAATGATTTATCAGAATCAACAAGCTTATCTATCAATGTCTCAATTTTAGAGTTATCAGGTATGCAATGTGATTTGTCTCCATATAACTTTTTAGTGTCATCACAACATTCTTTTCTCATAACCTTTCCAGCACTTAAAACTTTGTATTTTGGGACATCCTCGCAAAAATCTTTTACATATTGATCTTTTGGATTAGCAACAATCTCTTCGGGTGTTCCAACTTGTGAAACCTCACCATCTTTCATGATTGCAATATGATCACCCATCTTAATAGCTTCTAAAAAATCATGTGTAATAAATACCATAGTCTTTTGAAGTTTTTCTTGTAATTTTAAGAGTTCATCTTGCATTTCTCTTCTTATTAAAGGATCTAAGGCCGAAAATGGTTCATCAAAAATTAATATTTCAGGATCTACAGCTAATGCTCTTGCCAATCCAACTCTTTGTTGCATTCCTCCAGATAATTCTCTTGGGTAATTATTTTGCCAACCATCTAGTCCGACCATTTTTAAAACTTCCATTGCTTTATCTGTTCGGTCTTTCTTTTTATTGCCTCTAATTTCTAAACCATAAGCAATATTTTCAACAACTGTTCTATGAGGGAATAATCCAAAATGCTGGAAAACCATGCTCATTTTATTTCTTCTTAAATCTAACAATTCTCCACCACTCATTTTAGTAACATCAATATCATCCATTTTAACTGTACCTGAAGTTGGTTCAATTAATCTAGATATACATCTTACCAATGTTGACTTCCCACTTCCTGACAGCCCCATCACAACGAAAGTTTCACCTTTTTGAATTGAAAAACTAACATTTTTAACAGCAACAACATGCCCGGTTTTTTCTTGAACTTCTTTAATAGGGAGATTTGGATCTAAATTTTCTTTTACTCTTTTTTCATCTGGTCCAAACAGTTTCCAGATATTTGAACAAACTATTTTATTATTATCATCCATAATAATTCAAAAACTAAGGGTAATATAAGACAATATTTTACTTTAAAAGTAAAATAGTTTATTTAAATTAGTATTATTTATGTCTGCTGAAGGTCACGTTCTGGAAAAATCATACTCTTCAAAGAGCTTAATTAAATATATCCTTGTACTAGCTGTATTTGTTGGTGCCCTATGGCTTTCTTTCCAAAACGATGGTCCATCAAAATTCCCAAAGCAAATAACAGATGAATTTACTTTTACTGCATGGGTAAATGATGGTGAAGACTATTTAAAAAAAAATTATAGATGGATTACAAAAATAATCGCTAGCTATATTAAAGAGGGATATTATGTTTTAGAGGATTTTCTAATCGACTCTCCTTGGTTATTAATTGCTGCAATTCTCTTTTTACCTTGCTTAATTGCTGGGGGTTTAAGGTTAGGCTTGTACTCAATGTTTGTAGTTTATTTTTGGGGTGCAGTAGGAATGTGGGACGAATCGATGCAAACCTTAGCGTTGATGGGGTTGTCAGTCTTTTTATGTGTATTTTTTGGAGTTATTCTCGGAGTTTTGTGTTCTCAAAGTAACCGGTTTGATAATTTCATGAAACCAGTTTTAGATACGATGCAGGTTATGCCAGCATTTGTCTATCTTTTTCCAGCTTTATTCTTTTTTGGAATTGGTGGAGCGCCTGCGATATTGGCAACTATGATTTATGCAATGCCACCAGTTATTAGGTTAACTAATTCCGGAATAAGACAGGTATCAAAAGAAACAATTGAATCCGCAACTTCATTTGGTTCAAGTAAACTTCAGCTTCTGTTCAAAATAAAAATTCCACTTTCATTACCAAGTATCATGATGGGTATTAATCAGGTAATTATGATGGCTTTAGCATTAGTAGTATTAGCGTGTTTTATTGGTGCTGAAGGTATAGGTGGTCAGGTATGGTTAGCAATTCGAAATCTTGACGTAGGTTGGGCGATGGAAGGTGGATTGTGTATTCTTTTTATGGCTATTCTATTTGACAGGTTTAGCATGTCATTTAGCAAACAAAAGGAAACACTCCCGTCGGATGTTCAAAAATTTTACTTACTTCCTCAATCTTGGGAAAAATATCAAATAGCTAGAGTCCTTGAAAAACCTTTGGCTCTAATTCATGTAATAATTAAATATATTTGTGAAAAAGTAACTAATTTAATATCTGATGTATTTAAATATTTAATTTCTATTTTTAATAAAGACTTTGCTGATGAAATAGGAGAGTTGATAAGTAAAAGATATTATTTAATTCCATCATTTATAGCTTTTTTTATTATTATTTTAATTGACGCTTTTGTCGTAAACATTGGATCATTTCCATCAGAATGGAAACTTTCTATAAGACAACCAATAGCAGAAACTGTTAAATCCCTTACCGTTAATCCTTCATTCATAGGATTTACAAAAGGTTTAAGAGCATTTGTTTATCTTAACCTTTTGAGACCACTCGATACTTTTTTAACTCATATACCTTGGTGGTATACTATGGGTATATTCACGGCAATTGGTTACTTTACTGTGGGATTGAGATTCGCAATCATTACAGTGCTATTGTTATTTTTTATTGCTGCCTGTGGAATTTGGACCCAATCAATGGTTACTTTATCATCTGTTTTAGTATCTGTTGCTTTATGTTTTGCGCTTGGAGTACCTTTAGGAATTATAGCATCATACAATAAAAGATTTAGAGATATCCAAAATGTAATATTAGATGCTATGCAAACACTTCCTTATTTTTGTTATCTGATTCCAGTGTTGATGTTTTTTGGAGGCGGTATAGTTTCTGCAGTTTTAGCAACTGTAATTTATGCAATACCTCCAATTATTAGATTAACTTCTTTGGGCCTTACTCAAGTATCTGGAAGTTTTTCAGAAGTTTCAAGATCATTTGGTGGAACTTTGCTTCAAACATTAAACAAAGTTAAATTTCCGTTGGCTGTTCCAAGTTTAGTGATTGGTTTTAATCAAACTGTTATAATGGCGTTTGCTATGCAAATTGTTACCCCTTTAATTGGTGGTAAGGGTTTAGGGCTTGAGGTATTTAACGGATTAGCGAGATCTGATACAGGAAGAGGACTTGCAGCTGGAATTGGAATTGTTCTTATGGCTATTATTATTGATAGAATAAGTCTTGCTTGGACAAAAAAACAAAGAATAGCTTTAGGTTTAGAAAAAAAACAAGTATGACCAAAGACAAAGGTCTTCCTTTAACTAGTAATCACTGGGGTACATACAGAGCTAAAGTAAAAGATGGAAAAATAGAAGCCCTTTTAGGTTGGGAACATGACAAAGACCCCTCTCCCATTGCTCAAGGAATTTTAGACGTACTTGATGGTCCTACACGAATAGATGCACCAATGGTTAGAAAGAGCTGGTTGGAAGGTGGACCTGGTTCAAATAATAAATTGCGTGGTAGTGACTCATTTATTGAGGTAAGCTGGGAAAAAGCTGAACAGCTAGTAGCTGACGAACTTAATCGAGTTAAAGAAAAATTTGGTAACTCTTCCATATATGGCGGGTCATATGGATGGGCTAGTGCTGGAAGATTTCATCATGCTCAAAGTCAACTTCACAGATTTTTAAATTGTATCGGTGGTTATACTAGATCAAAATTTACCTATAGCTTTGCTGCAGCAGAAGCAATGGTCCCACATATTTTAGGAAGCTATAGAGCTTATCTTGATACATGCACTAGTTGGAGTTCAATAAAAGATCATACTAAAGTGTTTTTATGTTTTGGAGGAATTCCAATTAAAAATGGTCAGATTTCTCAAGGTGGAACTGGTCACCACTATCAGCAAGAAAATTTAAAAGATGCCTCAAAATCAGGTATTGAATTTATAAACATAAGCCCTTTAAAATCTGATTTTATTGACGAAGTTAAGAGTGAGTGGATTGCTGCAAGACCAAATACTGATACTGCACTAATGTTAGGAATAGCTCACACTCTTCACGCAGAAGGTTTGAGTAATAAAGAGTTTTTAAAAAAATACACCGAAGGTTTTGAAAAATTTTTACCTTATCTTTTAGGTGAAATTGATGGAATTAAAAAAGATGCAAACTGGGCTGCTGAAATATGTAATATACCACCAGAAAAAATAAAAGAATTAGCTCATAAGTTATCCTCTAACAGGAGTATGATTTCTGTAAGTTGGTCTTTGACGCGACAAGATCATGGTGAACAACCTTTTTGGATGGCAATAATGTTGGCTTCTATGGTTGGACAAATTGGATTACCGGGTGGTGGATTTGGATTTGGGTACAGTGCTACAAATTTTATAGGTGGTCAATTTACTATTTTACCAGGAGCAGCCTTTCCACAAACAAAAAATGAAATAGAAAATTTTATTCCTGTGGCTCGAATTAGTGATCTTTTACTTCATCCTGGAGAAAAATTTGACTTTGATGGAAAAAGTTATGAATATCCAAATACAAAAATTGTTTATTGGGCGGGTGGAAATCCTTTTCACCATCACCAAGATCTTAATCGTTTGACTAAAGCATGGGAAAAGCCAGATACAATTATTTCAAATGAATGGTGTTGGAATACATTAGCTAAAAGATCTGATATTGTTTTACCATGTACTACACCTCTTGAAAGAAACGATATTATGATGACACCAAGAGATCCCTATGTTGTGTCAATGTCAAAAGTAATTGAACCATATAAACAAGCAAAAAATGATTATGAAATTTTTTCTAATATTTCTAAAAGAATGGGTGTTGAAGAAAAATTTACAGAAGGAAGAGACCAAGAGGAATGGCAAAAATGGATATATTCTGAAACTTTTAAGCAAGCTGAAGCAGTCAATATAGAAATACCAAGTTATAAGAAATTTAGAGAAAATAAATGGTTTAAAATTAAAGACCCTTCTAAACCTACTCTCATGCTTAAAGAATTTATTGAAGATCCTTTAAAAAATCCTCTTAATACTCCTAGCGGTAAAATTGAAATATATTCCAAAACAGTTGCTAGCTTTAATTATGATGATTGTCCTGGTCATCCTGTATGGCTTGAACCTTGTGAATGGCTCGGTAAAAAAAATAAAACTTTTCCGCTTCATTTAATTTCAAATCAACCAAAAAATAAATTACATAGCCAAATGGACCATGGTAAATACAGTAAGTCTTTTAAAATTAATGATAGAGAGCCTATTGAAATTAATCCCAATGATGCAAAAAAACGTGGATTGAAAAATGGCGATGTTGTTAAACTTTTTAATGATAGAGGAGCTTGTTTAGCGGGAGTAATAATAGACAAAAAAGTAATGGAAGGTGTTGTGCAAATTAGCACCGGAGCTTGGTATGATCCAGAAGATCCTAAAAAACCTAATAGTATATGTAAACACGGTAATCCTAATGTTTTAACAATAGATAAAGGTAGCTCTAAACTTGGTCAGGGCCCAATTGCACATTCATGTCTTGTTGAGATGAAAAAATTTAATGATAATCTTCCAACAGTGACAGCACACAAACCACCAACTATTTTAAGAAATAAATCAAATATAAACTAAAAGAAATTTATGGGAAATTTTCAAGAATTATCTGATTTAAATAAAACAATTAAAATTAGTGCAAGAAGATTTGAGGAATCTCCATATATTGAAAGAACTAACTCTCCAGATATGATCAGAGGTGTTTATGCTGGAAGATATTTTGCAATTTCTCTAGGAGAAGATCCAATAAAAAAATATTGGTTGTTAAGACAAAAGGCAGCAATTTTTGATGTTCCTGAAAAACCAATCGAAATATCTGGACCTGATGCGGCTAAATTTTTAGAAAAAATTATGACAAGAAAAGTTTCCACAATAAAAGAAGGTAGAGGCTATTATTCATTAGCATGTACCCCCCAAGGTGGAATATTTATGGACGGTGTAATTTTCAAATTTAATGAAAATAAATTTTGGTATGTACAAGCTGATGGACCTTTTGAAGATTGGTTATTAGCACACAGTGATGGATACGATGTAAAAATTTCGGATCCAAAATCTAGGGTTTTGCAAATACAAGGTCCAGCTTCTATAGATATTATGAAAGCAGCATCAAACGGAAAGATAGATGAAAATATGCCTTATTATAGATCTGGATTTTTTGATCTTGGAGGACAAAACCTTTATGTTTCAAGATCAGGTTTCACAAACGAGCTTGGATTTGAAATTTATTCTGATGGATTTAAAACTGATCATCTTGCTTTATGGGATCACCTTATGAATTGTGGAAAACCTTTTGGAATGGAACTTTCTGCTACAAGGGCAATGACTATAAGAAGAATTGAGGCTGGAATATTTGGCAATTTAACTGATATTGATACCACAATTAATCCTTTCGAAGCTGGTTTAGGATTTTGTGTAAACATGGATAAAAAAGATTTTATAGGTCGTGATGCTTTATTAAATAAAGATAAGGGCACTTGTTTGTTTGGTTTAACTTGTGAAACTGAAACACCAGCATCTGGTAGTAAAGTAATCGATGGAGATAAAATTGTAGGTCATATAACAGCTGGTGTTCACTCTTTAACTCTTAACACTGGAATAGGTTACGTAAGATTTTATGAACCGAAAGATTGGCCAGGAAAAAAATTAATCTTAAAATTGCCTAATGGAGAAAATCATAAATCTAAAATTGTAAATCTCCCCTTTTTTGATCCTGAAAAAAAAATCGTTAAAGGAATAGATAGAAGTATTCCTGAACAGAAAAAATAGAGTTGTAAAAAAATTAACCTGTTGTAGGCGATTGACAAAAAACCACACCATTAACCGCATAAAATCTTACTTAAATAATTATTAATACAGTTTACATCAGTATAATTTTTGAATTAAAATACTTTTTTAATTAATTAATTAAGAGGAGAAACAATGAAGTTAACAAAAACTTTATCAGCTTTTGTATTATCTTTTGTACTTTTACTTGGAACTTTTTCGCAAGCAAATGCTAAAAGATTAACAGCAGCTGTAGCAGACTGGACAGGTGGAGAAATTACTTGTCAGGTTGCTGTCAGTATGTTGGAAGAAGAGCTGGGATACAAAGTAAAAAGAGTGGTATTTCCGTCAGGAACAGGATTGTGGGAAGCAATAGCTGCAGGTGAAATTGACTTTGCATGTGAAAGTTGGCCGAGTTATGCTGAAGCAGATACTGTCATGATGAAAGGACCTTTAATGTATGATGGTAAGTCTATGTTTAATTATGAAGGTGATGGAAGTGTAAAACTTTTGGGTACATCTGGTATAATTGGACTTTCAGATTATTTCATTCCTAAATACGCTGCAGACAAATATGGAATTAAATCATGGAAAGATTTAAATAAACATAAAGACAAATTTGCAACTATTGAAACTGGAAGCAAAGGAAGATTAATTGCCTGTCCTGTTGCAGGTTGGAACTGTCATGACCAAAAAAGACTTGATCTTTTAGGAATTGATTTCCAAGCTGATGAACTAGGAACAGAAGCTGCTGCACTTGCAGAAGCAACTGCTGCATATGAAAGAAAAGAACCTTTCTTATTATATCTTTGGGAACCACATTGGTTCTTCGGTGCTTACGACATGGTTGGTGTAGGTCTTCCTGATCATAAAACTTGTGATAGTTTTACTGAAGCTAACAACTGGAAAGATTGTGGAACTGCTGCATGGCCAGCAACTGGTTGGGCAAAAGACTATACGTTCAACTATGGTAACCCAGAAACTTTCGCTAAACCAGAAAATGCTAAAGCTGCAGAGTTCTTCACAAAGATGAAGTTTGATAATGCAGACCAAGCAGTAATGCTAGTTGAAGTTAAGCAAAAAAATAGAGATCTCAAAGAAGTAGTTAAAGAGTGGAAAGATGCTAATCCTGATAAATGGAGAAGCTGGATACCTAATTAATTATTTCGTATATATTTAAAATTAAGGCCCTGTTAATCAGGGCCTTTTTTTTATCCATTTAAAATTCATAATTATGGTGTTTTTTTAAAATTAAAATATTAAGATAATAAATGACCAATCAATCCTTAAAAAATAAAAAAATACTTATATCAGCTGGTGCTTCTGGTATTGGTTGGGCGACAACAAAAATATGTTTATCCAGAGGGGCAATAGTTTTTATTTGTGACATTAATAAAAGATATTTAACTAAAACTAAAAAACATCCTCTCTTTAATAAAAAACTTTTTATTCACGAGTGTGACGCATCAAATGAAGATCAAGTATTTAAATTTTTCAAAATTATTAAAAGGAAAACAAAAAAAATTGATGCTTTAATAAATAATGTGGGTGTAGCAGGCCCCACTGGATCTATTGAAAAACTAAAATCTAAAGACTGGGAAAATACTTTACATGTGGACGTTAATAGTCATTTTTATTTTACAAAACAGGCTATACCTTTAATTAAAAAATCTAAAAATGGTTCTATTATAAATATATCTTCAACAGCAGGTATACTTGGTTTTCCACTACGATCTCCTTATGCAGCTAGTAAATGGGCAATCATTGGTATTACAAAAACCTTAGCAATGGAACTTGGGAAGTTCAATATTAGAGTTAATGCTGTTTGTCCTGGTACTATAAAAGGCGATAGGATGAAAAGAGTTATAAAAGATAAGGCAAAATTTACCAAAGTTTCTCCTAAAGTGATTGAAAAAGATTTTATTTCTATGAGTTCAATGAAGCAATGGATCTTGGAGGAAGATATAGGAAAAATGTGTTCTTTTTTAATTTCAGATGATTCAATGAGGGTTTCAGGACAAGTGATCTCTGTAGATGGTCACACAGAAAGAAATGATTAAATTATCTCAGTTTTTTTTCGTATTTTTTTCTGAGTTTTTGAAGTTCAACTAAATACTCATCTCTTATATTTGAAATTTTTTCAACTGTTTTACCTTTAGATTGTTTTTTAGTTCCCTCAACCAATCTATTAATTAATTTTCTTGAAAGATTTGGAGCTTTTAGTTTTGTCCATGGAAGTTTTAAAGCTGGACCAAATTGTTCTAACATATGTTTCATTCCTGATTTACCACCTGCTAAATGAAATGTTAGAAAAGTTCCCATTAAAGACCATCTTAATCCAGGTCCATCCTCTATAGCTCTATCAAGATCCTTTGTTGTTGCATAACCCTCATTAATTATATGAAGACCCTCTCTCCATAAAGCTTCCTGCAATCTATCTGACAAATATCCTGGTAACTCTTTTTTAATCATTATAGGATTCATTGAA
>CABXYF010000004.1 GCA_902516435.1 uncultured Pelagibacteraceae bacterium
GTGCTTAATCAAATCTTCTTTTATTTCATTTAATATCAAGGGATCGTCTATTGTCGGTGGGACTTTATATTCAATATTATCTGCGATTTTTCTTATAGTACCTCTCAAAATTTTTCCAGATCTTGTTTTGGGCAATCTTTTGATCACTATTACCATCTTAAATGCAGCAACTGGACCGATTTGATCTCTGACCATCTGCACACATTCTTTTGAAATAGTATCATTTTCTTTATTCACTCCAGATTTTAATACAACTAGTCCAATTGGTAATTGACCTTTTAATTTATCCGCTATACCTAGCACTGCGCATTCGGCAACGGATTGATGTTCTGATAAAACTTCTTCTATAGCTCCAGTAGATAACCTATGCCCTGCAACATTTATAATGTCATCAGTTCTAGACATAATCCAAATGTAACCATCATCATCTATATGACCTGCATCATACGTTTGATAATAACCTTCATAATTTGACATATAATTTTCTTTATATCTTTTATCTGCATTCCATAAAGTTGGAAATGTTCCTGGAGGCAGTGGAAGCTTTACAACAATATCACCCATCTCATTTGGTTTTGCCAAAGATTGATCTGGTTTAATTATTTGTACATCATAGCCAGGTACAGCTTTACATGCTGAACCATATTTTGTTTCCATCATTTCAATTCCAGTACAATTAGAACTGATTGCCCAACTAGTCTCTGTTTGCCACCAGTGATCTATTACTGGTACATTAAGTAAATTCTCTGCCCACTTAATTGTATCTGGATCAGCTCTTTCACCAGCAAGAAATAAACTCTCAAAACTACTGAGGTCATACTTAGAAAAAAATTTACCATCTGGATCTTCTTTTTTAATAGCTCTAAAAGCAGTTGGAGCGGTAAACAATGATTTTACTTTATAATCGGAAATAATTTTCCAAAACGCTCCTGCATCTGGAGTTCCAACAGGTTTACCTTCAAAAAGAATTGACGTACATCCTTTGAACAAAGGAGCATACACTATATAAGAGTGACCAACTATCCAACCTATGTCACTCGCAGACCACCAAATATCATTTGTTTCTATGTTATAAATATTTTTCATGGTCCATTTAAGAGCAACAATATGACCGCCAATATCTCTAACAATACCTTTAGGTGTTCCTGTTGTTCCAGAAGTATATAAAATATATGCAAATTCATTTGAGTTCATCTCTACACAATCTGCAGCTTGAGCACTTTCAACAACTTCATCCCAACTAATCTCAACAGGAGGGTTTAATTTTACTTCATGACCTGGTCTTTGATATAAAATCATTTTTTCAATTTTATGATTGGCTATTTTGATAGCTTCATCAACTAAGGGTTTATACTCAACTGTTCTCCCGGGCTCAAAGCCACATGAAGCGGTTACCAATAATTTTGCTTTACTATCGTCAATTCTGCTTGCAAGCTCGTTAGATGCAAATCCACCAAAAACAACTGAATGAATTGCTCCTATTCTTGCACATCCTAACATTGCAATTACTGCTTCAGGGATCATCGGCATGTAAATAATTACTCGATCGCCTTTACTAACTCCTTGATCTTTTAATGCTCCTGCAAATTTTGACACTTTGGATCTAAGTTCTTCATAGGTAAACTTACTTTTATTACCTGTAATTGGACTATCATAGATAAGAGCAGTATTTCCGCCTCTTCCTTGATCAATATGAATATCTAAAGCATTGTAACATGTGTTGGTTACCCCATCTTCAAACCATTTATAGAAAGGGGGATTAGATTTATTTAAAATTTTTGTTGGTTTTTTAAACCAAAAGATGTCTTCAGCTGCCTCTTGCCAAAATTTTTCAGGATTTTTTATTGAATGATCATAAATTTTATTAAACTTATCAGACATATTAATTTGATTCGATTTTAGTAATTTTGTTGGTTTTTAACTTATAAATTGTATTTAATTTTAAAAATTAAGTAAAATCAATGTTAATTAATGACAATTTATTCTTCATAAAACTAATTTAATTTGCTATTTAACGACAACTTTGGCTTAGGGTAACTTAAGTCTAGTTTATATAAACTAAAAAATAAAAACTAACTAGAGAGGGAGTTTTTTATGAATAAACTAAAATTGTTTGCTTTAGCAGCTATGGGCCTGATAGGTTTTTCAGGAATAGCTATTGCAGCAGACGCAACGATGTTGATGCAAGATGATTTCGTAGGAATTTCATTTTGGATCATCTCTATGGGAATGTTAGCAGCGACTGCTTTCTTTTTCTTAGAAGTTGGTAACGTAGCAGCAGGCTGGAGAACTTCAGTTATTGTTGCTGGGCTAGTAACTGGTATTGCATTCATACACTACATGTACATGAGAGAAGTATGGGTTGCTACTGGAGACTCGCCAACAGTTTACAGATATATTGACTGGTTAATCACTGTACCATTACAGATGGTAGAATTTTATTTAATTCTAGCAGCTATTGGTAAAGCGAACTCTGGAATGTTCTGGAGATTGTTACTTGGTTCATTAGTAATGTTAATCGGTGGATACTTAGGTGAAGCTGGATACATCAACGCTACTTTAGGCTTTATAGTCGGAATGGCAGGTTGGGTATACATTCTTTATGAAATATTCTCTGGTGAAGCTGGTAAAGCTGCAGCGAAAAGTGGAAGCAAGGCTCTTGTAACTGCTTTTGGTGCAATGAGAATGATTGTTACAGTAGGTTGGGCTATTTACCCATTAGGTTACATATTTGGTTACCTAACAGGTGGTGTAGATGCTGACTCACTTAACGTTGTTTACAACCTAGCAGACTTTATTAATAAGATTGCATTTGGTCTAGTAATTTGGGCTGCTGCAACTACTTCAGCTGGAAAAAGAGCTAAGTAATCTTACTTAAAAAGTTTAAATTAGGGCAGGTATATTTTTATATCTGCCCTTTTTTTTGTTTAAAAAACACAGATACACCTCTTAAAATTGTCTAAAATAGATTAAGTGAATTTTACTCACTTGCTGTATTTAGAGAACACCCTATATATAAATTATGCCAAAAATTACGTATATTTCAGAAGACAACAAAACAATTACAGTCGAAGTTCAAAATGGACTGACAGTGATGGAAGGTGCAATCCAAAATGATATTCCAGGTATAGATGCTGACTGTGGTGGTGGAATGTCCTGTGCAACTTGCCATGTTTATGTTGATGAAAATTGGTTAGCTAAATTACCACAAAAAGAAGATGGAGAAGAGGATATGTTAGATATGGCATTTGAGCCAAAAAAAAATAGTAGGTTAAGTTGTCAACTTATAGTTTCAGATGAATTAGATGGATTGATAGTTAACACACCATCAAAGCAAGGTTAAATGATTAAAACAGATGTATTAATTATTGGAGCTGGACCAACAGGATTATTTTGTGCTCATCAACTTGGTATCATTGGATTAAGTTGCGAAATAGTAGATAATCTTGACAAAGTAGGAGGACAATGTATCGAACTTTATCCCGATAAACCAATTTATGATATACCAGCAATACCAGAATGTACTGGAGAAGAATTAACAGACAATTTAATAAAACAAATTAAACCATTTAACGTAAATTTTCATTTAAATGAACGTGTAGAAGAGATTAAAAAAATAAACACTCGTTGGTCAGTTAAAACTAACAAAAACAAAGAATTTGATGTTGCAAGTATTGTTATTGCAGGTGGTGTGGGATCATTTGAACCTAGAAAATTTCCTCTTAAAGAGTCCAAAAAATTTGAAGGAAAATCTTTATTTTACTCAATTAAAGACAAAACTATTTTTAAAGATAAAACAATTTCAATATTTGGGGGAGGTGACTCAGCTTTAGATTGGGCTATAGAGCTATCGGAAACCTCAAATGTAAACTTAATTCATAGAAGAGACGGATTTAGTGGAGCAGAGTCGAGTGTTCAAAAAGTTAAGGAATTAAACAAAAAAGGAAAAATAAAATTATTTACCAAATACCAAATAGATAAAATTATTGGAGACAAAGAAATTGAATTAGTTAAAATTAAACATGATGACGGAGAGATCAAGGAAATTAGATCTGATTATGTTTTGGGTTTTTTTGGTTTAGTTATGCAACTAGGTCCTATTTTAGAATGGGGATTGAATATTGATAAAAAAAAAGTAGATGTAAATACGGAAAATTTTGAAACGAATATAAATGGCATATTTGCAATTGGTGATATTTGTTCTTATCCAGGTAAATTAAAATTAATACTTTCAGGTTTCCACGAAGGAGCTTTAGCTGCTAGAGGTTGTTTTAAATATGCAAAACCAGACGAAAAGTTAAGATTTGAATTTACAACCACTTCAAAAGCTGCTCAAGAAAGACTTGGAATAAAAAAATGATTGAACTTTTTTCTTCTGATACTCCTAACGGAAAAAAGATAAGTATCATGTTGGAGGAAATAGGATTTGAATATAAAGTTACAAAATTAGATTTATCTAAAGGTGACCAATTTAAACCTGAATTTAAAAAAATAAGTCCTTTTTCAAAAATACCTGCAATAGTCAATCACTCCAATAATAATCAAGCTGTTTTTGAGTCCGGTGCAATCTTGATTTATTTAGCAGAAAGAAGTGGTAAATTTTATGAAAAAGATAATAAACTAAATATTGATCAATGGCTTATGGCTCAAATGGGATCTATAGGACCTTTCATAGGTCAATATCATTTTTTTTACAAATTTAACAAAGGCCTAAGTGAAATTAGCGAGAAAAGATATTTTGAAATGACCAAAACTATTTATGGTGTTTTAAATGATCATTTATCTAAAAATAAATACTTAGCAGGTCCAAATTATTCAATAGCTGATATTGCTACTTGGCCGTGGATAGCAAGACATGAATGGCATGATATCGGTCTTAAAAATTATCAAAATTTATCAAAATGGTATTCTGAAATTTCTGAACGTGAAGCTGTTATTAAAGGGTATGCTTTTATGGATGAAAGCGCGGTAATACCTAAACCTTAAATTTTAACTTATTAATCTATAAAAAGAGCTAAGTATTCCGTTTCCAGATAATTCAATCGCAAGAACTATAATAATTATGAGAATTATTTTTTTATTCATTTAAGAAATAAGTAGAGTAATAAAATTACCCAAAAGAAAGGGTAGTAAAAATAAATATATTTTTTAGCAAAAAGAAATGAAATTGAATTTTGGTTCGAATTTCGCTTTAATTTTTTTTTTTTCATTTTTTAGTCATCTGCATGAACTTTTTCGTCCTTTTCATGCTTTTCTTGGGCTACAATAGTATATTTGGCAACTGGTCTTGCCATTAATCTTTTTAACCCAATTGGTTCTGCAGTATCCAAACAATATCCATAAGTATCATCTCTTATTCTCATTAATGCTTTGTCGATTTCTGAAATTAATTTTATCTGTCTATTGATAGCTTTCATTTCTACATTCTTATCCGTATAAGAACTTGCTTGATCAACAATATCTGCAGAAATACTATTATCATCCATGCTTCCGTTATAAAGAGCCTCGTTATTGGCTCTAACTAATTCTTTTTTCCATTCATTAAGCTTTATTCTAAAAAAAACTCTATGTTTTTCACACATGTATTTTTCAGTATCTTTTGGGATATAATTTTTTGAAATTTTGATAGGCGCTTTGGTTGCAGCTATTTTTGGTTTACTCACAACTTTAGTTTTTAGTTTACTTGCAACTTTAGTTTTTGGTTTAGTGACTTTTTTCTTTGCTTTAGTAGTCTTAGGCATAGGGCAATTTTGAGCTCCGGAGTATATTCAGCAAATTATGGGTGTCAAGCAAGCTGAATTGATATAAATATTTGTAAATGACCAATAATACCAAAAATATAAATAATATTTTTTATATTTTTGTTACAACTCATCTAATTTTCTGGACTTTGATCCCGTCTCTTACCAATCACAACTTACCTTTGGACACTATTGAGGCCTTAGCTTGGGGGAGTAATCTGGATTGGGGATTTAATAAACATCCACCTATGAGTGCATTTTTTCCTGAAGTTTTTTTTCAAATTTTTGGCTCCCAAGACTGGGCTTATTACTTTCTTAGCCAAATTTTTGTAGTTATTTCATTCTATTATGTTTTTATACTCTCTAAAGAAATCTTAAATAATAACTTATTAGGCTTAATTTCAGTTTTATTAATTCAAACTATTTATTTTTATAATTTTACTACTCCAGAATTTAACGTAAACGTTTGCCAATTACCGTTCTGGTCAATTACTGCATATTATGCATGGAGAATATTTAATGGAAAAAACATTAAATTTTCTGACTGTTTATTAGTTGGCCTGTTTGCAGCTTTTGGTTTTTTATCCAAATATTTGTTTCTTTATCTTTTAGTTTCTATTGATTTGTTATTTTTTTATCTAATTTTCATCAAAAAAGATCGAAAATTTGATTTTAAATATCTGATAACGGCAGAGGTATTTTTAGTTGTTTTAGTTCCTCACTTTATTTGGTTAACTAACAATGAGTTTATAACAATTACTTATGGTCTAGCTAGAACAGGTTTAGAACAATCGAGCTTAATAAACCATATTCAATTTCCTTTAATTTTTATAGGAAAACAAATTGGATTACTAATTCCTTTTTTAATATTAACGTGGTTGTTAGTTCAAAAATTTAAATTTAAAATTAATATTAAAGATAAAAAATTACTTTTTTTACTATCCATTAATATTTTGCCAATTTTTTTAATGTTTTTAACTTCTTTTATAACTGGATCAAAAATTAGGACGATGTGGATGACACCATTTTATTTATTTTTTGGTACTTTTTTTGTCTATATGCTCCAAACACAAATTAATATCAAAAAATTAAAACCCTTTTATTTAGGGTTTATTTTCTTTTTTTTCTTATCGCCAATACTTTATTCTTATGTTTCAATTTCTCAGGATAATAAAAGAACAGATTATCCGGGAAAAGAAATTGCTCTTAAAACACAATATGCTTGGGAACAACAATTTGACTCAGAAATAAATATCGTTTTAGGAAACGAGTGGAATGCTGGAAACTTATCCTATCATCTTAAATCAAGACCGGTATGGGAAGGAATTGTGCAAAGAGAAAAACTTGATCAATTGAAAGATTATATGTGTCTTGATACAATTTGTGTAGGATCAAGATAGATTATGAAAAAATATATAATTTTAATCCCTATTTTTAATGACAGAGAATCTTTAACAATATTAATTGAAAAGATTAATGAAGAGCTAAATAGTTTAAACGCTGAAGTATCGATTTTAATAATAAATGATGCCTCATCACAACAAATCGTAGATACATATCCAAATCTAGAAAATATCCATTCACTAGAAATCATCAATATGAAACAAAACAGAGGACATACAAGATGTATTGCTTCCGGATTAAAATATATTTATGAAAAAAAAGAATTTGATTTTGTCATCCCTATGGATGGAGATGGAGAAGATAGACCTGAAGAAATTAAAAACTTCATTGAACTTTCTGAGCAAGTAGGCGAACAATCAATTGTAGGAGAGAGAGTGAAGAGGTCAGAGGGGTTATTTTTTCAAATTTGCTACAAGTTCCACAAGTTTTTAACCTTGGCGTTCACAGGCCAGTCAATTAAATTTGGAAACTTCACATGTCTATCAAAATCAACAATTGAAAAATTGTTAAAAGAAAAAGCTACTTGGAGTAGCTTTTCTGGCTCATTAAAAAAAGTAGAGAAAGATTTAGTTTCTTCACCCTCTATTAGAGGAACCAGGTATTTTGGACCCTCAAAAATGAGTTTTTTTAATTTGTTAAAACACTCCCTTTCAATAATTAGTATTTTTAGAAAAACAGTCTTAATCCGCTCTGCTTTATTTATTGTTTTTTATATTTTGTTGATAAAAAGTAATGCTTCTGTGATTACTTCCTTACCCTTAGTTTTGTTACTTATTATGATTTATTCAATTTCTAGTTTAGCATTGAGAGAAAATATTGATGAATTTAATAACTGTTTAATAAATATTAACGATATTGAAAAAGTAAAATAATTTTTATAATTTTAATTATGAAAAACTTTTTTAGGAAAGTTGCATTTGGAATTGGGCCTAACGAGAGTGTTCCTTCTGACCCATTAAAATGGGCACTTAATCAAGTAGAGGAAATTCCTAAATTATCTTGGCAAGGTAAGATATATTCAGAAAAGGATTTAAGAAGTCACTATAAAGATTGGGTTTATGGAGATAGAAAAGTTTTAAGAAAAAAATATAAAAATGATAAGAACTTATACAAAACTTATAAAGATTTATTAAGACATAAAACAGGACAGAAATTTTGGGAGTCATTAGAAATATCTATTAGACATCATGAAGGAATAAATAGTCAACAGCCTGTGCTAGCAAAACTTTGGATGTTTTGGGGTAACTTTTTTGCAATCAGTGAAAAAGATTTTTTAGCTAATTATTCTACAGGCCCTTATCACCGAGAAATAATCAGACCAAACTTAAATCAAACTTTTGAAAAAATGGTTTATGAAGTAACTACTTCATGGGCGATGATCCATCATTTGGATAATAGTGAAAGTGCAGGACCAAAAAGTGTGACTGCCAGTCAAGAGTGGAGAAGAAGAAAAAAAAGACCCGCTACTATAAATGAAAATCATGCTAGAGAATTATTAGAACTTCACACAGTCTCTCCTAAAGCTGGCTATACACAAGAAGATGTTATTCAGCTTGCTTACATCATGACTGGTTGGCAACAAAGATGGAGCAAATCAAAATTAGAAACGGGAAATGTTTGGTTTAATAGTGAATATCATCAGATAGGTAAAAAAAATGTTTTAGGAAAAGAATATAAGAAAGGAAAAAAAGCTTTAGCGGCTGTAATAAAAGATTTAGTTAATCATCCGAATTGTAGAGACTTTGTTGCAGATAGGTTGTGTAAATTTTTAATTACGGATGAACCAACAAGAGAAATGAAACAACCTATCATTGATGCTTTTAAAAAATCAGATGGATTTCTTCCCGAAATACATAAGGCAGCAATAAAAGTAGCATTTGAAAATAATAATAAATTTAAAAAGTTCCAAACACCAGAGAATTGGTTTATTCAAGTTGCAAAAATTGCAGATTTGCAATGGCCTCCATCACCAGAAATAATGAACTCATATGAATTAGGAACAAAACCCTCAAAAAAACAAAGAACTCCAGAAAAAATCCTTAAAAGAATTGGTCATCATCCTTATAGAGCTAAACAACCCAATGGTTGGTCGGATCTCTCAGCTGATTGGATGTCTCCAGAACTATTAATAAGGAGATTAGTTTATGCAGATAGAAGTTATAAATTTTCTAAACTTGAAAATGATAACAGTGAGTTTTATGAGAGTATTGTTACAAAGAATTTTGAGCAACCAGATGAAATATTGAAATATTTACTTAAAAATATGGTTAATCGAAAAAGCGAGAGAAATGTATTATTATTTAACCATCCAGAGTTTTTAAAAGCATGAAGATAAATAGAAGAGATTTTTTAAAAACAACAGCATTAACATCGTTGTATTTTGCCGGTTTTACTGCACCAACATTAGCTAGTAATGGTCCTAAAAAGAATTTAATAGTTATCATGTTACGAGGCGGTATGGATGGCTTATGTGCTATTCCAATCAAAGGAGATAAAAACTTTGAAAAGCTTAGAAGTAAAATTAATCTTGATCGAACTTTATCATTAACAAGTGATTTTGATTTACACCCAGCACTTAAGACATTTAAAAGACTTTGGGATGAAAATTTAAGTGCTGCTGTTCACGCAACAAATATTCCATACACAGGAAGATCTCACTTTGATGGACAAAATCTAATGGAGTCAGGTGGGAAGGTACCTTACCAAGAAAAAACAGGTTGGCTTGGAAGAGGTATGAAGGTAGCTGGCCTAACGGGAAAAGGGTTGGCTCTCGCTTTACCTATGCCTTTACTTATTAGAGGAGTACCAATGAATAATAATTATTTTCCTGTAGGTAAAAGACTTCCTAGTAGGTCAACTTTAAGTCTTATTGAGCAAGCATATAAAGATCATGACGAAAAATTATTAGGTGAAAATTTAAAGATCATCATGACCCGTGATTTACAAAATACTTCAAGTGACGACAATTGGGTTCTTGCAAGTAATGCAGGGGAACAACTATCAAAACCAAATGGGCCAAGAGTGGCAGTATTTGAAGTAGATGGATTTGATACTCATGCTGCACAAGGAGCAACAAACGGAGCACATGCAGACTGTCTTTCTGATTATGATAGAATTATAAGTGGCTTAAAACAATCAATGTCGAAAGAAGCATTTAATAATTCACTGATTGTAACATTAACTGAATTTGGAAGAACTATTAAACAAAATAGCAGTAATGGAACTGAACATGGTTATGGTTCAGCAGTATTTTTAGCAGGTGGCTTGATTAAAAAAGCACAAGTTCATACTGATTGGCCAGGTCTAAAAAGAAAAGAATTGTTTGAAGGAAGAGATTTAAACTCAACTATTGATGCTAGATCAATTTATGCATCAGCAATGTCTAAGGTTTTTGATGTTGATTTTAAAAAAATTACTAAAGATGTTTTTTGGGGAGAAGATTTACAAGATCTTTCTGATAAGCTATTCAAAACTTAACTAACAAAAACTATTTAAGGTCATGTTTTTTTAAGTAAAGCTAAATGAAAAAAAAAATTAATTTATTAAATACAAGTATTTATTTTTTTTTAAGTTTGATTTTGTTAATTTTTTTAGTTGGGTATACTTGCAAATATTTAAAACTCTCTTATTGTCAAAATAATTTTTTTGAGGGTATTTTAAATGAAAATGGTTTTGTAGAAAATCTGCAATCAGTTTTCCTTTTTTTTTCAATTTATTATTTGATAATTACATTTAAAAAATTCAGCTTAAATAAAATTATTCGAATATTTTTAATAATTAAAATTTTAGCTTTGATTTATTACTTAGGTGAAGAAATTAGCTGGGGACAACATTTTTTTAAATGGGTATCACCAGAGTTTTTTATAATTAATAATAATCAAGCTGAAACCAATTTACATAATATATCCAATTTATTAGATCAATTACCAAGAACTTTAGTAATGATTTGGTGTGGTTTAATATCTATTCTTTTTTATTTTCTAAAAAAAAATATTTCTTTAAGTTATGAAACAAGGCTTATTTTTATTCCTACTGATCTACTTTTAAAAATATCAGTCATTTTTTTAATATTTTTTCTACCAGATTTTATTGTTGATAAATTATCTCTTCATCCAGGTCACGTTATTAATGGAAAAGAAGTTCCAGAGGCCACTTTTTATGATATCATTTCTCTTAATTTTTTAAGATTATCAGAAGTGCATGAATTAATTTTTTGTTTTTATTTCTTAGTTTACAGTATTGCATTTAAGCAAGCGGGAGATAGGCAAAATAAAACTTTCTAGATGGAAAAACTTAACAGCAACTACAACTTTTTTTAGCAGGCTTTGGTTGATCTTCAGCTTTTGCAGCTTCCAATTCTTTTTGCTGTTCTTCGATAACATTTTGTTTCTTTGAAATTTTATACTCAAAGTAATCATAAAGACACGTAAAACCAAATTTAGAGGCTCTTTTTTCTTCATAACTTCTCCGTCCTCTTAGGTTTTCTATTATTTTTACTATTTCTGGATTTTGCATGCTTTATTTTTATTAAAAAAGTTAAATAAATCAAGTTCTAATCGTTGGCAGAGAATAAAAATCAGCCGTATCAATCTTAGAAGAATATTGTCTTCTCATGTTCCATTTTTTATGAACCCCAGCACTAGCAACGCTTAAAGTAGATCTTCCGTATCGATGATTAGTGTTATCAATTGATCTCATTAAACTATTAATTTTTTCATCTTTTGCAGAGGTAAATAAATTTGTTTTATCACTAGCATTAGATAATCCTGTTAGCATCACCCCTGCTTTTTGGTAACGATATCCATTTTTAAAAATACTTTCCAAAATAGAAACTGCTGTTTTAACTATTTCAATACTATCGTTTGTTGCAATTGGAAAATCAATTGTTTTTGTATTTGAATAATAGCCAAAGTTTCTTTGGAAAGGGCTAGTTCTAACAAATACACTAATTGCTTTTGCAACTAAAGACTCTGATCTTATTTTTTCAGATGCGTTTAAACAATAATTTGCAACTGCTTCTTTTAATTCTTGGAATGTTTCAATTCTTTTTCCAAATGATCTAGATACGACACAACTTTTTCTTTTAGTGGTAGTTGTCTCTAAGCCTATACAAGGAATTCCTCTAAGCTCCATTGCAGTTCTTGAACTTAGAACATTTGAAGATTTTTTGATCCAGGTATTAGATTTATTTTTTAATTGTTTAGCATTATAAATTCCATGCTTTTGATAAAACCTAGTTAATTGTCTACCAACACCCCACACATCATTAATTTCAACTTTTTCTAAAATAGGATCTAAATTCTCTATTCCAATTAAGCTAGTAACTCCAGATTGCTTTTTCTTTGCGATATGATTTGCAACTTTACTTAATGTTTTTGTTTTGGCAATTCCAATACTAGTTGGAATACCTGTCCACTGTAAAACAGTTTCTCTAATTTCTTTACCAATTTTTTCTACATCTTGATCAGGAAAATTTGATAAATCTAAAAAAGCTTCATCAATTGAATATACTTCTATTTCTGAATTAAATCTTTTAAGTGTTCGCATTACCCTTCTAGACAAATCTCCATACAAAGAATAATTTGATGAAAAAACTTCAACTTTATTTTTAATAATAATATCTTTACCTTTAAAGTATGGTTCGCCCATTTTAATTCCTAAAGCTTTTGCCTCATTAGATCTTGAAATGATACAACCATCGTTATTAGATAAAACAACAACAGGCTTTCGTCTTATTTTAGGATTGAACAATCTTTCACAAGAAACATAAAAAGAATTACAATCAACTAATGCTATTTTTTTAGTACGTAGAATGGATGACATAAGTAACTACTCCCCAAATAAAAATATCTTGCTCTTCATTAATTAAAATTCTGTCAGCAAATTCTTTAGATCCAGAGGTTAAAAATTTTTTATCTCTTTCTTGAACTAAAGTTTTTACCACCAACTCATCATGAACATTTGCAATCACTGTTGAAAAATTTTTTGGCTTTAAACTTTTATCAACCACTAATAAATCTCCGTCATTAATTCCAACATCGACCATGGATTTACCCTGAACTCTGATGATGAAAGTAGCTGGAACATTCCTTATTAAATGCATGTTCAGATCGATATCTTCTTCGATATAATCAGTAGCAGGGGAAGGAAAACCAGCGCCTGCTTTATGTAAATAATAAGGGATTGTTAGTTTCATGTTCTTGTTTTGTTCTAATTTATAGCCCATTTATACAGTACACTCAAGAGGTTGTATTTTGAGTCTGTAACTGAATCAAAAGTGAATCAAAAGGTGAACATCCAAACTACATTTTGTATGCTTGTGGATAACTTCAACCAGAGATAGTTTAAAACAAACAATAAAATGCAAAATAAATCTTTAGAAGGTGGATGTATCTGTGGTCAAGTTAGATATAAACTTACAGAGAAACCTTTGTTTACTCAAGCCTGTCATTGTAAAGATTGCAAAATTTTAACTGGATCTTCTTACGTTATAAACAGTAGTGTTTTGGAAAATACTTTATTAGTTGAGGGCAATGTTTCTTCTTCAGTTGAGCTAAAAGGAGGAAGCGGCAAACCTAATACAGTATTTTTTTGTGAAAAATGTGGGACCTATTTATATACCGACTATACCTCAGCAATTGGTAGACTTAATGTTAGAACCAAAACTTTGGATGAAGCAAAAGAATTTCCTCCACAAGTTCATATTTTTGTAAAAGATAAAGACTCGTGGTTGAATTTAAAAGATAATGTTATTTGCTTTGAAAAAATGTATGATCCAAAGACAACTTGGCCAAAAGAAAGTTTAACCAGATATCATGAGTACATAAAGAATAAATCATAGGAAATTTCTTAATGAAAATATTAAAATGCCATTGTGGGGAAGTTGAAATTCAAGTTGATCTAAAAAAAGAAATAGATCAATTAAAAAGATGTAATTGTTCAATGTGCAAAAGAAAAGGAACAATGGTTACGACTATTAATAAACAAGATCTAAAAATTATTAAAGGAGCAAAAAAAATTAAAACTTACCAATTCAAAACAAATGTTGCTAAACACCATTTTTGTTCAGAGTGTGGAATTCATACCCATAATCTCAGAAGAGCAGATCCTAATACATATGGTATAAACGTAGGATGTATTGATGAAATAAAGCCAAATGAATTGTTTAAAATGAAGACCTTTGTTAGTGATGGTCAAAATCATATAAAAGATAGGAGTTAAAATGAAAAAATTGTTATGTCATTGTGAAAGTGTAGAGCTAGAAATAAAAGAGTCGGAAAGTGCACTTAATAAATTCTTGAGATGTAATTGTTCGCTATGTAAGAAAAAAGGAATTATTATGACCTTTGCACCGATAGTAGATGTAAAAATTACCAAAGGTCAAGATAAACTTAAATTATATCAATATCATACAAAAGTAGCAGAGCATTATTTTTGCTCAGATTGTGGAATCTATACTCATCATAAGATGAGAAGCAAACCAGATACTTATGGTTTAAATGTTGGATGTATTGATGAGATCGACCAGTTCACATTAGAGAATGTTGGTCTAAACGATGGACACAATCATCCAATGGATCAAAATAATCAATAATTTAAATCATGAAAACAGTTGAGTGCTTTAACAAAGTTAAAAAAGATTGTTTTAAATTTATTAAATCTCAAGAAACATCAACTGAAAAGTTTAGTAAAAAAGAAATAATGCTAAAAAATTTTTTAATTCCATTATGTTTCTGGATTTCTAAAAAAGCAAATAACAAAAAACCATTTATTGTTGGTCTTGCTGGTGGGCAGGGGACTGGTAAAACCACCACAAGCTCTATAATAAAAATTATATTAGAAAAATATTTTAAACTTGAAGTGTTTAAAATCTCTATTGATGATTTCTACAAAACAAGAGAAGAAAGATATAGGTTATCAAAAAAAATACACCCAATGTTGATGACAAGAGGGGTTCCAGGAACTCACGATGTACAAATGATGTTAGATTTTTTTAAAAAGTCTAAAATTAAAAAATTTAAAAAGATAATGTTACCAAATTTCAATAAAGCTATTGATGACCGATTTAATAAAAAGAAATGGTATAAAATAAAGCAAAGACCTGATGTCATTATTTTTGAAGGATGGTGCGTGGGAGCTAGACCAGAATTACTTAATACAATGAAAAAACCGATTAACTCTCTAGAAAAAACTAAAGATCAAAAGCTTGTTTGGAGAAATTATGTAAATCAACAATTAAAAACTAGTTATAAAAAGCTATACTCACAGTTAAATTGTATGATTTACTTAAAAGCAAAAAATTTTACTTTATTACAAAAGTGGAGATTGAAACAAGAGCAAAAACTTTGGTTAAAAGCTAAAAAAAAATCTAAACATAAAATAATGAATAAATCTGATGTAATTAATTTTATGCAAACTTATCAAAGAATTACTCAAAATATGTTTAAGAATACGCCAAAGTATGCGTCTATTATTTTAAATTTAAATGATAACCATCAAATAAAATCTGCTGTATATAGGTCTAAATGAAAAAAATTTTTATATTAATTAGTTTAACTTTATTTTATTTTAGTAATTCTTTTGCAGTTACTTTATATGAAGCTTTAAATCAAACTTACAAAAGTAATATTCAATTAAATGCTGAAAGGGAAAACATTAAAGCGTCAGAGGAAGATGTAAATATTTCAAAAGCTGATTATAAACCCTCATTAACATTAAGTGGATCAAAAAGTATTGAAGATACTAATAAGCTTACTAATCAAAGTGGTGGAGATGCAACTATTAGTGACGTTGATCCGTTTTCAACATCAATAAAATTAGAACAAACAATTTTAGATTTTGGAAGAGATATAACTCTTCAAAAAAATATTACTGCTTTAGATTTGGCAAAAGCAAAATTAGTAAAAAAAGAACAGGACATCCTTCACAGCGCAATTTATGCTTTCACAAATTTAATATACACAAGGGAAACGCTTGAAATTAATGAAGAGAATTTAAATCTTTTAATTAGGCAAGTAGAAAATGATAAGATTAGAAGAGATAGAGGTCAAATTACAAATACTGACTTAGCACAATCCGAATCCTCTCTTGCAGGTGCCCAAGCTCAATTTGCAAAGTCAAAAAGTGATCTATTAATTAGTAAATTAAACTATGAAAATATAATTGGAAAAATTAATGACCCTAAACAATTACAAAAAAATTCTAATGCAATTGTTGGTATTCCAAGCACACTTAATGAAGCATTAAATCTTTCTAAACAAAATAATCCAGATATTTTAATTGCAAAACTTGATCTAGAAAAGTCTGAAAAAGACTTAGCAATTTCCGAGTCTGACCTTAAACCAACCGCATCTTTATCTTTGCAAAGATCTTATACAGATGACCTTAGTGCAACTGTTGATGAAAAAGAGCAAGACATTTTAAAAGCAACTTTAAGTTGGCCTTTTTATTCTGGCGGGAAAAAAAGATCAACAATTAATAAAAACTCAAATTTAACCACACGAAAAAGGTTACTGTTAGATGATGCTGTTAGAACTAATGAAACTAATGTTGCCAGTGCCTGGTCAAGTTTACAATCTTCAGAAAGTTTCCTGAGTTCCGTAAAAGTTCAAGTTAAATCATCCCAAATAGCTTATGAGGGAATTGCAGCAGAGTACGAAAGAGGATCAAGAAATACTCTTGATGTTATTCAATCAAATGCATTATTACTTTCTGCTCAAATATCTTTGGCAAATTCTGAGAAAAACTACCTTATGGCCCAATATAATCTCCTTAAAGCAGTAGGGCTTCTAAATAGCCAATATCTAAATCTTAAGTAATTATGTGACTTTTTAAGGTACAAAATAAATATATTGCCAATGAGAACAAAATGTGTACATTTAATATCATGATTCGAGTGTTAAAAAATTTAATAAAAAAGGCAAAATATGACTAAAAACAACCTAAAAGTAGTTAAATCTACTAAAGATCAAGAAGCGGACAACAAAGAGAAAAATAAAGCATTAGATGCTGCGATAGCTCAAATTACAGATAATTTTGGAAAAGGTTCAGTAATGAAGCTCGGTGAAAAAAGAGCCATGGATATTGAGTCAATATCTACAGGATCTTTAAGTTTAGATTTAGCATTAGGAATAGGTGGATTACCTAAAGGAAGAATTGTTGAAGTTTACGGACCAGAGTCATCTGGAAAAACAACATTAGCATTACAAGTTGTTGCTGAAGCACAAAAAGCTGGAGGAATTTGTGCATTTGTTGATGCAGAGCATGCTTTAGATCCAGTTTATGCAAAAAAATTAGGTGTAAATACAGAAGAACTTTTAATTTCGCAACCTGATGCTGGTGAGCAAGCTTTAGAAATTGCTGATACACTAGTAAAATCAGGCTCTATTTCAGTAATTGTTATCGACTCCGTTGCAGCTTTAACTCCAAAAGCTGAAATCGAAGGAGAGATGGGAGATCATCATGTTGGTCTTCAATCAAGATTAATGAGTCAGGCTTTAAGAAAATTAACTGGTTCAATTTCAAATACAAATACAATGATGATTTTCATTAACCAAATAAGAATGAAAATTGGAGTTATGTTTGGAAGTCCTGAAACAACATCAGGTGGGAATGCACTTAAATTTTATTCATCAGTGAGAATGGACATTAGAAGAATTGGTGCCATTAAAGATAAAGATGAAATTATTGGTAACTCGACAAGAGTTAAAGTGGTTAAAAACAAAGTTGCACCACCATTCAAAGTTGTTGAGTTTGACTTAATGTATGGAAGAGGAATAAGTAAGATGGGTGAACTCGTCGATCTTGGTTCCAAAGCAGATATAATTGAAAAATCAGGAGCATGGTATGCTTATAAAGGAGAAAAAATAGGTCAAGGTAGAGAAAATGCAAAGACTTATTTAGCTCAAAATCCTAAAGTTGCTGCTGAAATTGAAATGGCTATTAGGGAAAAAGCAGGTGTAATTTCTAAGAAAATAGAGGGAAATCCACTTGATCCTGACAAAATTGAGAAAGAAAAGAAAGTAGCTGAAAAAGAAGAAGCAGCAAAAGAAGAAGCTGCTGATCCAAAAAAAATTAATTAAAGGTCATCTTAATTATAAAAGGCGCTTAATTTAAGCGCCTTTTTCCCTTACTGATATCTAGACATAGATTAAAAAAGCTGTATTTTGAAAATATGGCTGACAAAACTCTTAATGAAATAAGAAATACCTTTTTAAAGTATTTTGAAAAGAACGATCATAAAATTGTTGAGTCTAGCAACCTAGTTCCTAATAACGATCCAACTTTGATGTTTGCTAATTCTGGGATGGTTCAGTTTAAAAATGTATTTACAGGTTTAGAAAAAAGAGAGTATGTAAGAGCTACTACTTCTCAAAAATGTGTTCGGGCAGGAGGAAAACATAACGACCTTGAAAATGTTGGTTATACACCTCGTCACCATACTTTCTTTGAAATGCTAGGAAACTTTTCTTTTGGTGATTACTTTAAAGAACAAGCAATTCATTATGCTTGGGATTTAATTACAAAAGATTTTGGTATAGATAAAAAACGACTTTACGTAACGGTGTTTCACGAAGATGAAGAGGCATTCAATTTTTGGAAGAAAATAGCGGGTTTAAGTGATGATAGAATTATTAGAATAGCTACATCTGACAACTTTTGGTCAATGGGAGAGACAGGTCCTTGTGGACCTTGCTCAGAAATATTTTTTGATCATGGTGATCACTTGCCTGGTGGGTTGCCAGGCACAGAAGATGAAGACGGAGATCGATTTATAGAAATTTGGAATTTGGTTTTTATGCAATATGAACAATTGTCTGAAGACAAAAGAATAAATCTTCCAAAACCATCAGTTGATACGGGTATGGGCCTAGAAAGGATAGCTGCGTTATTACAAGGAACCCATGATAATTATGAAACAGATCATTTTGAAAAAATAATTAACTCCGCATCAGAAATTGTTAAAGTTAAATCAAATAAATCTAATCTTTCAAGTTTTAGAGTAATTGCCGATCATTTAAGAGCAAGCTCTTTTTTAATTGCTGAAGGAGTATTGCCATCAAATGAGGGAAGAGGCTATGTGCTTAGAAGAATAATGAGAAGAGGAATGAGACATTCTCATTTATTAGGATCTAAGGAGCCAGTTTTTTATAACTTATTTGATACACTTAAAAATGAAATGTCAGGAAATTATCCTGAATTAGTAAGAGCTGAGTCTTTAATTAAAGAAACATTAAGAATGGAGGAGGAAAAATTCCTAGTTCTTTTAGATAGAGGAATTAAAATTTTAGATAATGAAATTTCTAAAATAGATAAAATTTTACCTGGAGAGGCAGCATTTAAATTATATGACACTTATGGATTTCCACTAGATCTTACTGAAGACATTTTAAGAAATAAATCAATGTCTGTTGATACAGAAAAATTTAAATCTTTGATGAAAAAAAGTAGGGAGCTCGCTAAAAAAAATTGGAAAGGATCTGGAGATGCAGCTATTGACGATATTTGGTTTGGAATTAAAGACAAGTTAGAACCAACAGAATTTTTAGGCTATGAAACAAATCAAGCTGCAGGAATTGTTCTATCATTATTAAAAGAAAACAAAGAAGTTGATCAATTAAAAGAAAATGAAGAAGGTATGATAATTGTAAATCAAACGCCATTTTATGGAGAGTCTGGTGGTCAAGTAGGGGATACTGGTGAAATTTTAGCAAATGAGTTTAAATTTGAAGTAACAGATGTTCAGAAAAAACTTGGTGATTTATTTGTCCATTATGGAAAAGTTGTTAGTGGTTCAATAAAGTTAAAGGACAGTGTTGAAATGAAGATTAATGTCCAAAGGAGAAATGATACTAGAGCTTATCATTCAGCAACTCACCTTTTACATGAGTCTTTAAGAAGAGTATTAGGAACCCATGTTACCCAAAAAGGTTCCCTAGTAGAACCGAGTAGGTTGAGATTTGATTTTAGCCATATGAAGCCAATTCAAACAGATGAAATTGATAAGATAGAGAATTTTGTAAATACTATGGTTTCTAAAAAATCAGATGTGAAAACTAGATTAATGACACCAGATGAGGCTGTAGAAAATGGTGCGCTGGCGTTATTTGGAGAAAAATATGGTGAAGAGGTGCGGGTACTTTCCATGGGTGATGAGGATGGGAAGTATTTCTCTACTGAACTGTGTGGTGGAACTCATGTCAAAAACACAGGGGATATTGGAAATTTTAAGATAGTCAGCCAATCTTCAATAGCAGCAGGAATAAGAAGAATAGAGGCTTTAAGAGACAAACAATTAGAGCATTATTTACAAAATGAAGAGAAAATTTCTACACTATCCTCAGAAAAAAATCTTGAAAACATAAAAGACTTAAGTGAGCAAATCACCAAGCTTGGAGGAAAACCTAATATAGATCAATCAGACCAAAAGAATTTAATTAAAAACTTAACAAAACAGTTAGAAACCCTGTCTATAAATTTAATTTTAAATGATAAGTCAAAAAATATTATTAATGATCAAGATATAAATGGAACAAAGCTAAGACTTCAAAAAGTAGATGGTCTTCCTCCTAAGGAGTTAAGAAAATTAGTTGACCAAGGTAAAAAAGATTTGTCTGAGGGTGTTATTATAGTTTTTGCAAGTAAAGATGATAAAGTAGGAATAGCAGTTGGTGTTACAGAAAACTTAACAAGTAAATATGATGCTGTTGAATTTGTTAAAATTGGTTCGGATATTATTGGTGGTAAAGGTGGTGGTGGAAGAAAAGATTTTGCTCAAGCTGGTGGTCAGGATCAGTCAAAAATTGAGAATGCTTTTGAAAAACTTAAAGCTTTAATTTAACCTCGCTTTTAGATTACCATCAATCTCATCTAAAAATTGATTTGTTGTTAGATATTTACTTGAAGGACCAATCAGTATAGCTAAATCTTTTGTCATGGCTCCATTTTCAACACATTCAATACAAACTTTTTCAATTATTTGTGCAAAATTAATTAATTCATCATTACTATCAAGTTTTCCTCTGTGAGCTAATCCTCTAGTCCATGCGAAGATAGAAGCAATAGGATTTGTTGAAGTCTCTTTACCTTGCTGATGCATTCTGTAGTGTCTAGTGACGGTTCCATGTGCTGCCTCTGCTTCCATAATTTTTCCATCTGGAGTTAGAAGGGTGCTCGTCATTAAACCTAGAGAACCATATCCTTGTGCCATTGTATCTGACTGTACATCTCCATCATAGTTTTTACATGCCCAAATATATTTGCCACTCCATTTCATCGCACATGCAACCATGTCATCTATTAACCTATGCTCATATGTTAAATTATTCTTATCAAAATCTTTTTTGTACTCATTTTCAAATATTTCTTGGAAAATATCTTTAAATCTGCCGTCATATTGTTTAAGAATTGTATTTTTTGTTGACATATAGACTGGCCATTTTTTAATAAGCCCATAACTAAAACAAGATCTCGCAAAATCTTGTATAGATTTATCTAAATTGTACATTGAAAGCGCTACTCCTGGGCCAGTGAAGTTAAACACCTCATATTTAATTTCATCTGTTCCATCTTCTGAAGTCCACTTAACTTCCATTTTTCCTTTACCGGGTACTTTAAAATCTGTTGCTCTATACTGATCACCAAAAGCATGTCTTCCAATTATTACTGGATCTGTCCATGAAGGGACTAGTTTTGGTATATTTTTACAAATGATAGGTTCTCTAAAGACTGTACCCCCAATAATATTCCTAATAGTTCCGTTGGGGGATCTCCACATTTTTTTTAGATCAAATTCCTTTACTCTTGCTTCGTCAGGAGTAATAGTTGCACATTTAATACCTACGCCAATTTTTTTTATAGCATTTGCAGAGTCTATTGTAATTTGATCTCCTGTATTATCACGACTTTTCATGCCTAAATCATAATATTCTATTCCTAGATCAATATAAGGGAGTATCAGTTTATTCTTAATGAACTCCCACATAATTCGAGTCATTTCATCACCATCTAACTCTACAACTGGGTTTTTTACCTTGATTTTACTCATTAAAATAAAAATAATCTTATTAATTGAATTTGATTGGTTTATATACATATTAATCAAAAATTAGCAAATAGAAGAAGATGTTTACCAAGATATTTCCAAAAATTCATACTGAGGGATATAAGTTTATAGTTATTGCAGCATTCATAACTATAATTTTATTAATCATTAATAATTTTTTAGGATTAATTGGTTTATTACTAACTATATGGGTTTATTATTTTTTTAGAGACCCCGAAAGAATAATCATAGGAAACGATGATTACCTTGTAAGTCCTGCTGATGGAGAAGTTATTAAAGTTGAAGAAGTAGATGGACCTAAAGAGGTTGGTCTTGAAAATAAAAAATTCAAGAAAATTAGTATTTTTATGAATGTATTTGATTGCCATGTAAATAGAACTCCATGCTCAGGTACAGTTGAAGAAATTTTATATAAGCCTGGAAAATTTTTTAATGCATCTCTAGATAAAGCTAGCGAGGATAACGAAAGAAATTATTATAAAATAAAAGATAAGCATGGTAACGATATAGTAGTAGTTCAAATTGCAGGATTAGTAGCAAGAAGAATAGTTTGTGAAACAGATAAGGACCAAGAGCTAAATCAAGGGGATAGAATAGGAATGATTAGATTTGGAAGTAGAGCAGATGTTTATTATGAAAATTACGAACCTCTCGTCAAAGTAGGACAAACTACAATTTCAGGTGAGACCTTATTAGCAAAAAAATAATTATGCTTAAACCAAAAAATAATTTTAAAGTTGTTACTGACAAAAAAAATGCAAGAGTAATTTTACCCAACATGCTAACATTAATTGGGGTTTGTATTGGATTAACTTCAATTAGATTTGCCTTAGATGGAAGATTTGAATTTGCAATTATTGCTATAATTTTAGCTGCAGTCATAGATGGATTAGATGGACGAATTGCCAGATTAATAAAAGGTACATCAAAAGTTGGTAAAGAATTAGACTCATTAACTGATATGATTAGCTTTGGTGTTGCGCCAGCTTTTATAATGTATTTTTGGAAACTGAATACACTTGGCAGATTTGGTTGGCTAGTATGCCTTATTTTCGTGATTTGTGTGGCTTTAAGATTGGCAAGATTTAATATTAATTCTGGACAAGAACCTTCTTGGAAAGATAATTTCTTTGAAGGAGTACCATCCCCTGCTGGAGGGATATTAGTTTTGACCCCATTAATATTTAGTTTGACCAACTTTGATTTAATACAAATTAATTATGATGTAGTTGTGCCGATTTTTTTTATTTTAACTTCAATACTATTAATAAGTAAGGTTCCAAGCTATTCTTTTAAAAAAATTGTAATTCAGAGAAAAACTACAATCTTTCTTTTATTTGGAATAGTTTTGTTTTTTGGTCTTCTGTTAATTTATCCATTCAATGTTATCGCTATCAGCGCGATTGTTTACTTAGGTATATTGCCAATCAGCTATTTTCATTATCAAAAGTTAAAAAGACAAAATGAGGATTTAAATGTTAAAGATGATGATGATGATCTAGAAGATATTCTTTGATGAAGAAAAATGCTATAATTTCATTGGCTGACTCTAATTATTTTGAATTATTAGAAGAATTGGTAGATTCTATAAAAAGCTTTAAAGAGAGCGAAAATACTGCAATTTGTATTTTGGATGCTGGGTTATCAGACGAACAAAAAAAAATTTTATCTAATAAAGTAGATCAAATTAAATCTGCAGATTGGGATATTGAGGTGCCTGGATATAAAGTAAGAGGAAAAGAGTGGTTAAAAAGTCAAGTATCAAGAGCTTTTCTTCCCAAATATTTTCCAAACTATGAAAAATATTTATGGATAGACGCAGACGCATGGGTGAACTCCTGGGAGGCCATTGATTTATTTTTAAGAGGATGTGAGAATAATAAATTATCAATAGCAACCTCAGCAGATAGAGCTTATGGTCGTGTATTAAGAGCCGAATGGGTTTTTGGAAGTTTCGCTAGAATTAAATCTCAAAATTATAAGCATGCTAAATCATCTGGTTTTTCAGAAAAAATTGCAAGACAAGTAGCATTAAAACCTCATTTGAATATAGGAGTATTTGCATTAGAGTTAAACGCACCGCATTGGAAAGTATGGCAAAAAAATTTAAAACACGCATTAAATTCTGGGAAGATATGGGGTTCTGAACAAATTGCAATGAATGTCACAATATATAACGATGAATTAGATGTAGAAATTCTACCTGCTTATTGCAATTGGACATTAATTGAAGGACTAAAGTTTGACAAAGAGAGAAATACTCTAGTTGAGCCTTATCTCCCAAATCATAAAATTGGAATAGTTCATTTTGCTGGTAAAAATAATGATCAAATTAGAAAAAATAAAAATTATATTTCTAAAATCAAAACAATTGACGGCGATTTAATCGATATCAAATTAAGATATAATAAATAATTGAAAAAAAATAAAATTTCTAAAAACTGGGTTAATAAACAAAGAAGAGATACTTACGTAAGACAATCTAAGGTTGACGGATATAGAGCTAGATCAGCCTATAAATTAATTGAAATCGATGAAAAGTTTAAAATACTTAAAGGTGGTCTTTCCGTAGTAGACATAGGAGCAGCCCCTGGTAGCTGGTCACAATATGCCTCTAAAATTGTTAAAAACGGTATGTTGATTTCTATCGATCTAAAAAAAATGGATCCGATAGTTAATAGTATTCAGATTCAAGGTGATTTTACAGAAAATAATACCCAAATAGAAATTAAAAAAATATTGAATGTAAAAGCTGATGTAGTTATGTCAGATATGGCTGTTAATACGACCGGAATTAAAAATGTTGACGCAATCCAAACAGGCGAATTATGTAAAGATGCAATGTATTTTGCTAAAGATATACTGACAAAAAATGGTTATTTCATATCAAAAATTTTTATGGGTGAGACATTTAATGAAATAGTTGTGGATGGTAAAAAGTTTTTTAAAGAAGTTAAGGTTTTTAAACCAAAATCAAGTCGGAAAGACTCTAAGGAAAGTTTTATAATTTGTAATAAAATTAGATAGATACTTTAAATTTAAAAGGAATCGTATATAAAAGATTATGGTTCCTATAAAAGAAGCACTTACCTTTGATGATGTAACATTAGCTCCAAATTACTCAGAAATACTACCTTCTGAAGTAGATACAGCTGTAACCTTAACTGCTCACCTTAAACTAAAAGTACCACTTTTGTCTTCAGCAATGGACACTGTAACAGAGAGTAAAATGGCTATAGCACTAGCAAAAGCTGGTGGTATTGGAGTAATTCATCGTAATCTTAATATCAAACAACAAATATTAGAAATAAAAAAAGTAAAAAAACTTTCTTTAAAAGTCGGTGCAGCAATAGGAGCATCAGAGAAAGAGTTTATTAGAGCAAAAGAAATTATTAAAGAAGGTGTTGATCTTATAGTGATTGACACTGCACATGGCCATACCAAAAAAGTCGGTGAAATAATTAAATACGTAAAAAAAATAAAAAATAATAAAACAGCTTTATGTGCTGGTAATATTGCTACACCAGAGGCTGCAAAATTTCTAATTAAATTAGGTGTTGATATTATAAAAGTTGGAATTGGACCTGGATCTATTTGTACTACAAGATTAGTTGCTGGTATTGGGGTTCCTCAATTAAGTGCAATCTTATCAGTGAGAAATGGAATTAAAAATAAAAAAGTAAAGATAATTTCAGATGGAGGAATTAAATATTCAGGCGATTTAGCAAAAGCATTTGCAGCAGGTGCTGATGCTGTAATGATAGGATCTTTGTTTGCTGGTACAAATGAAACACCAGGAAAATTAATTAAAAAAAATGGTAAATTGTATAAAAGTTTTCGTGGAATGGGCTCAGTTGGAGCTATGAACAAAGGTTCAGCAGATAGGTATTTTCAAACGAAACAAAAAGATACTTCCAAATATGTAGCGGAAGGTGTTGAGGGATTTGTTAAATATAAAGGTGATGTAGGGAGTATATTATATAAATTAGTTGGTGGTCTTAAATCATCTATGGGATATCTTGGTTCAAAAAATATCATTAGACTTAGAGAAAAACCTCATTTTGTAAAAATAACAAAAGCAGGTTTTTATGAAAGCATGGTTCATAATGTTGATATGGTAAAAAATGATAGTAAATACTAATGCTCAAAAATTTTAAAATAATTACAATATCAATTATACTATTATTGCTTCAATCAGTATCTTTTAGCAATGATAATTTTTTCAATGATGCGTTAAAACTTTATGAAAATAAAAAGTATGATGATGCTAGATTTTTATTTGAAAGAAATATAGTTTACAATCCAAAGAATTCCATATCGTACCTATATTTAGCAAAAATCTATAACCATAAAGAAGATCAAAGAAAAGAGATAATCAACCTAGAAACAGCTTTACTTATTGAACCAGACAATGAAGAAGCCTTATTGATGATGATGAAAATATCTGTTGAAAAATCTAACTATGATAAGGTTAAAAGTCTTTCAGAAACATTTTCAAAGGTTTGTAAGAAATTATGTGATGAAAATAAAAATATAAAAGAGTCTCTTAAAAATATAGATCCTAAAAATGAGTCTTGATCAAAATCTAGACAAAATCTTGATTGTAGATTTTGGTTCCCAGTTTACTCAATTAATAGCACGAAGAATAAGAGAATTAGGAGTTTTTTCAGAGATAATAAGTCATAAAAAAATTAAAATTAAAGACATTAACAAAAGTGTTAGAGGAATAATTTTGTCTGGAGGACCACTAAACGTATACCAAATTAATAAATATTCTTTTGACAAAAGAATATTAGATTTGAGTCTTCCAATTTTAGGAATTTGTTTTGGCCATCAAATACTTTCGAAATTGAATGGCGGAAAAGTAAAACAATCAAAACACCGTGAATTTGGCTTGGCTAACATTTATAAAAAAAAAGACAGCCTTTTAACAAAAAATTTCTTTGGAACAAAGAAAACAAAACAGGTATGGATGAGTCATGCTGATCAAGTATCTAAACTACCTTTAAATTTTAAGGTTATTGCATCAAGTACAAATTCTAAATTTGCAATTGTTGAAAACAAATACAAAAAGTTTTTTGGTATACAATTTCATCCCGAAGTAACACATACTGAAAGTGGAAAAAAACTGATAAGTAATTTTATTTTCTTAATATGTAAAATTAAGAGAAATTGGTCCTCTAAAGATCAAAAATTTAAATTAATTAAAGAAGTACAAACACAAGTAGGTAATAACAAAGTTATTTGTGCATTATCCGGTGGAGTGGATAGCAGTGTTGTTGCTCAGCTATTGAATAAAGCTATTGGAAAAAAACTATATTGTATTTTTGTAAATACAGGACTTTTGAGAAAAAATGAGGAAATACAAGTAGTAAAAACTTTTAAGAAACGTTTAAAAATGAATTTAACCTATGTAAATGCAGAGAAAGAATTTTTGTCTAAATTAAAAAATATTTCTGATCCAGAAAAAAAAAGGAAAATAATTGGAAATCTATTTATAAAAATATTTGAACGCTATGCAAAAAAAATTAAGAATGTAAGTTTTTTAGCACAAGGAACACTTTATCCCGATTTAATCGAAAGTAGATCTGTCACTGGTAGTCAAACTTCAAAGATTAAATCTCATCACAATGTAGGCGGTTTACCAAAAAAAATGAATTTGAAACTTGTTGAGCCATTAAAATTTTTATTTAAAGATGAGGTTAGAAAATTAGGTCTTGAATTAAAATTATCTACTGAAATTATATCAAGACATCCATTCCCAGGACCTGGATTAGCAATCAGAATGCCCGGTATTATTACTAATGAAAAAATACAAATTTTAAAAGAGGCCGATTATTATTTTATTCAAGCCTTAAAGGACCACGGACTTTACCATAAAATATGGCAAGCTTATGCTGCTTTGTTACCAGTAAAAACGGTAGGAGTTATGGGAGACAATCGTACTTATGAGTATTTATGTTTACTAAGAGCTATTACTTCTGAAGATGGTATGACTGCTGATTTTTTTGAATTCAAAAAGTCTTTTATGCAAACTATTTCAAATAGAATAGTAAATAGTATCAGGGGAATAAATAGGGTTGTGTACGATGTTACCTCAAAACCACCTAGCACTATTGAATTAGAGTAGCTTTAAATATAACGTAATTTAATTAAATAACTTTCAAAAATGAAAAAAATTGAAAAAATTATCTTAAAAAAAAACAAATCAAAAATTGTTAGTTTATCTGTATATTCAAAAAATACAGCTAGGATTGCAGATAAATTCTGTGATTTAATATTAGTAGGGGATTCTCTTGGATCAGTTTTATACAATTATAAATCAACTAAGGAGGTAACTCTTAATACTATGATAGAACACTCTAAAAGTGTAAGACAAGGTGTTAAAAAAAGTCTCATGGTAGTTGATATGCCATATAATACTTACAGAACTCCAAAAGAAGCATTAAAAAATGTAAAAAAAGTAATGCTAAAAACAAAATGTGACGCAATTAAACTCGAAGGTGGAAGTAAAATTGAAGCTGTAGTTAAATCATTAATTAAAAATAATATTCCGGTTATGGGACATTTAGGAGTCTTACCTCAAACAGATAAAACTTTTAAATTTAAAGGTAAAAAAAATGTTGAGAGACTCAAAATTTTTAAAGAAGCCAAATTGCTAGAAAAATTAGGTGTCTTTTCTATAGTTTTGGAATGTGTTGAAACTTCATTGGCAAAATTAGTTTCAAAATCTTTAAATATTCCGACAATTGGAATAGGAGCTTCAAATAATTGTGATGGTCAAATCTTGGTTATTGATGACTTAATAGGTTTAAATCCGATTAATGTACGATTTGTAAAAAAATACTCAAATATTGCAAAAGAAATTTCTAAAGCGGTCTCAAATTATTCAAAAGAAGTAAAGACTAAAAAATTCCCACAAAAAAAACATTCTTATTAATTAGAAATATTTCTTAAATCCTTCATTTATTTTCAGAATTTCTAGATCAACTAGACCACCAATTATTAATTGAAGGCCAACGATTAAAATAAATACCAAACCAACATAGGCTATCCATATATGCTTTTGAATATAATTTGCCATATAGGTTGCTAAAGCTCCAGTTAGAACAACAGACAAAACTAGTCCAAAAATCATAAATCCAAAATATCCTTTTGCTGCACCTACAACACCAATAACGTTATCAAAACTGATTGTGATATCAGCAAACAATACTTTATATACACTTTTTATAAAAGAAGGCTCATTAGATTTTTTAGTAGGAGATTTTACTTTCTTAATTTCTACCAAATCTTTTCTTAAATCATTTACAATCCAAATTAATAAGAGACCACCTAAAATTTTGATAAAGTAAAATTTGAATAAGTAAGTTGCAAATACAGCAAATATAACTTTAAAAACCAAAGCTCCTGCAACACCCCATAAAATAATTTTTTTTCTATTTTTGGGAACAAAGTTTGCAGCTATTAAACCAATAATAATTGCATTATCTGCAGCTAAAATTATATCTATAAAGATTATTTGTAATAATATTAAGGATTGTTCTATCAAGGTAGATTTATAATATTATAATTTTTTAATTTTACAACGATACTAAATTAAAAACCAAATCAGTATTTTGATTTTTTTGAACCATCTATTACTTGTTTAAGCTCAGAATATTCTTCACAATTGCAGTTTTTTAGCACTTTCAGTCTTTCCTTTGCTAAATCCATTCTATTTGTTGCAACATAAAGTTCACCTAAATATTCATTTATACCATTATGATTTGGATCAATCTTTAATCCTAGAAGATAATACTTTTCTCCATTCTCGTAATCACCTAATTTTCTAGTAGTAAATCCTAAATAATTTAGAGTATCTGCTTGATTTGGTTTTTTACTGTTAGACTTTAAAAGAAGTTTTTGAGCCTTTGTATATCTTTTCATTGCTTTTTTAATTTTTCCCTTTTTCTCAAATTTTTTTGCAAATTTTATTGATTCAACTGCCTTGTCATAATCAGATTTTACTTTTGACGTTGTTGAATCTGATCCTGCTGAGTAAGAATTAGTCGCAATATTCAGAAAGAATAGTATTAAAAAAAATTTTTTTATCATTAAACAAATTTCTCCATGTTATTTAAAGGTTTCAATTTAAGTCCATTTTCTAAAAGATTTTCTTTTATTGATATTGCAGTTAAAAGCGCATTATCATTATCTCCATGTATGCATACTGAGTCAATTTCACAAGGTATTTGCTTTCCGCTGTGACAATTAAGTGACTGAGTTTTTACCATTGTTAAGACATGCTTTTTGGCCTGCTCAGGGTCAATTATTAATGCATGAGGTTTTTTTCTTGAAACTAAATTTCCATCATCTTCATAGTTTCGATCAGCAAAAATTTCACAAGCAATTTTCATTTTTAATGTTTTTGCGGCTTCCTCCATTTTTGAACCGGTAGGAACCAAATATATCAAATCTTTATCTATATCATTAATTGTTTTGGCTAAAATGGACGCTAATTCTAAATCTTCACATGCCATGTTGTTTAATGCGCCGTGCGGCTTCATATGTGTTACACTCTCTCCATGATTTTGCGCTATTTTTTGAAGAATCTCATATTGATCAATTATTAATTTTTTTATTTCACTAGATGAAAGATTTATCCTTTTTCTTCCAAAGTTTTCTAGATCTTTAAAAGAAGGATGAGCACCAATGCTTACCCCATTTTCTTTAGATATTCTAACAACCTGATTCATTGAATCTTCGTTACCTGCGTGAAAACCGCAAGCAACATTCGCAGAATTTACTATTTTAAGTAATTCAGGATCATTTTCATTTGAATGATGTTTTGATTTTTCACCCAAATCACAATTGATATTAATTTCCATGGCTTAATACTTGAAGTATAACATGTCATGATTAAAAATATATCAAATCTTGGTGACGCAGCTGTCTATTGTGACTTTGGCAAAGAAGTAAATAAAGAAATAAACACAAATGTAATTAAGTATTTTTATTCAATTAGAAATAAGAAAATCAAAGGAATTAATAATCTTACCCCTTCTTATAATAAGTTAATTATTTCATTTGATTTAAAATTAACTAATTTTAATGAGATAAAAAAAAAAATTGAAAATATCAACATTAGTGAAGTTTTCACTCAAAATAAAAAAGAATTAAAGATCCCAGTATGTTGTGATGAGATTTTTAGTTTAGATATTGGCATTTTAGAAAAAAAACTTTCCTTAAAAAAAGATAAAATTTTAGAAAATTTTTTTAATAAAGAATATTTTTGTTATATGACAGGTTTCATTGCAGGAATGCCTTTTTTAGGCGATTTGAATAAAAATATGTATACTAAAAGATTAGAAACCCCAAGAGTTACAGTGCCCAAAGGTTCAGTCGGAATCACAGAGCAATTTGCAAATATATATACTTTTGAAAGTCCCGGTGGATGGAACATTATCGGTAATACACCTGTAGAGGTGTTTGATAGCAGTAACGAAAAAGATCCAAATATGATTGATCCAGGAGACAAGGTTACCTTTTATGAAATATCACTAGACGAATATAAATCTTATAATGAACGATAACTATTTTGAAATAATAAGAGCTGGAATTAATACTACATTTCAAGATGAAGGTAGAGATAATCTATATCATATTGGCATACCTTTTAGTGGAGCAATGGATATTAGGAATTTTTATCTAGCTAATAAATTAGTTAATAATATTTTAAATGCGCCGATAATAGAATTTGCTTATCAGGGACCTCACATAAAATTTACTGGAGATAAATTAAACGTTGCTGTCACAGGAGATGTTGTTTTTAAAATTAAAAAAAATGGTATAGAAATAGATGGAAATTGTTACGAGAGTTATCAAATAGAAAATGGTGATGAGATTGATATAATATCAACAAATAAGTCTGTTTATGGGTATTTATCCATAGGAGCTGATATTGATATAAATTATCAATGGAAAAGTTGCTCTATTAATACAAGAGCAAAAATTGGTTCTAATAACGGAAATAAATTAATTGAAGGACAAAAATTTAGTCTTTTAAATCTAAATACAAATTACAACAAAAAAAAAATAAATTACATTAATACTAAAATTGAAAGCTTAAGAATAATTAAAGGTACAAACTATGACTATTTTTCACAAGAAGGTACCAAAAACTTTTTTAGTAAACAATTTATTGTTTCAAAACTTTCTGACAGAATGGGCATGAGATTAGAAGGACCAAAAATAGAAAATGTCGTAAATTCTAATATCAAGTCTGAAGGTTTGATAAAAGGTGTAGTTCAAGTTCCTGCAGACGGAAATCCTATAATCATGCTTTCAGATCATGGAACCATTGGAGGATATCCAAAAATAGGGGTTGTCGCTAGTGTAGATTATGACCGTTTAGTTCAAATTTCCCCTGGATCAAAAATTAAATTTCAGGAGATAGAATTATCTGATGCGGAAACTTTGTTTAAGTTGTATGAAATGGAGACTCAAAATCTATTATCACAAATTTAAATGAATATTATCAGAAAATTACCAGGACCTTTGTTAGTTTTTTTTGGTGCATGTAGTTTAAGTTTTGGTGGTCTTATAGTTAAATCCTTTGAAGGTGCAACGTTATGGCAAATATTGTTTTGGAGAACCATATTTTTTTTAGTCGTAATCTCTCTGTATTTAATAATAACTTATAAAAAACAAGTTTTTAGGTCATTTTACAATTTAGGTTTACCAGGTTTTTTAGGAGGTTTTATTTTATCATTTGGCTTTTGTGGCTACGTTTTTGCTATGTACAATACCACTGTTGCTAACGCTAATTTTATAATCCAAACGCAAACAATATTCTTGGCAATTTTTGGATATTTTTTTTTAAAAGAAAAAATTTCAGTTATTACACTCACTTCTATAATTTTAGCAATATCAGGAATTTTATTAATGGTAGGAAGTTCTTTATCACCAGGTCAAGTTTCAGGAAACGTTGTTGCTTTTATAATGCCAATTTCATTTGCAGTTTTAATTTTAGTTGTAAGAAAATATCCAAATGTTGATATGGTTCCAGCTCAATTTGTTGCTGGAATTTTTGCATTAATTATAGGGTTTATCATGTCAGGGAAAATTTTAATTTCCGCGCATGATATTTTTTTAGGTTTCTTAGCTGGATTTTTACAATTAGGATTCGGTTTTATTTTGATCACTATAGGTGCTCAAAGAACACCTTCAGCGATGGTGGGAATTATCATGTTAACGGAGGCAGTATTGGGTCCTCTTTGGGCTTGGTTATTTATAAATGAGCAGCCTCCATTTATAGTAATTATTGGAGGTACTATTGTTATATTTGCAGTATTACTACAATTTTATAATCAACAGTCTTCTGAAAAAAAAGTAGTTTAATACTAATTGACTTTAATTGATATTTAATAGAATATTTGTTTACGGGAGAGATCACAAATATTAGTGACACCGAAGGAGCAACCACCCAGGAAACTCTCAGGTAAAAGGACCGTAAAATATTAACTCTGGAAAGAGATTTAGTTCTCGCCGAAGGAGCAAAACTCTCAGGCAAATATACAGATGGGTAAGAAAGAGTTAATATGGCAATTAAAAAAACATCTTTAAATAAACTCCACCAAAATTATAAAGCTAAGTTTGTTGAGTTTGCTGGCTATGAAATGCCTATCCAATACACAAAAGGCATTATAGAAGAGCACAAATTTACTAGAACTAATGCTGGCATTTTTGATGTTTCTCATATGGGTCAACTATTTATATATGGTGAAAATGAACTAACTATAGAACTTGAAAAAATTTTTCCTTTAGACTTAAAAAACCTAAAATTTAATTGCTCAAAATATAGTTTTTTAATGAATGATGATGCTGGAATTTTCGATGATTTAATTATTACAAAAATAGAAGATGGATATTTAATTATTCTAAATGCAGCGTGTAAAGAGAAAGATTTTGAAATTTTATCTAAAATATTAAATAACAAATTTAAAATTAAACTTGATAATGAAAGATCCTTGATTGCTATTCAAGGACCAAGATCTGTAGAAATTTTAAATTCTATTATACCTGAAGTTAATAAATTGAAATTTATGACTGGCGGTTGGTTTGATTATGAAAATAGAAAGTTATTCGTCACAAGATCAGGATATACTGGAGAAGATGGTTTTGAGGTTTCAATTTTAAACGATTTAGTTGAAAATTTTACTCAAAATTTGATTGATAGTGGTGCAGAATTAATTGGACTTGGTGCAAGAGATACTTTGAGATTAGAGGCAGGACTTTGTTTATATGGACATGAATTGGACTTAAATAAAACCCCAATTGAAGCAAATCTCAAATGGGCAATATCAAAAGAAAGGTTGTCAAATGGTGGTTTTTTAGGCTCAGATAAAATAATCAAACAAATTCAAGTAGGACCAAAAAAAATAAGAGTAGGAATAAAACCTGAGGGAAGATTAATCGCAAGAGAGAAATCAAAATTATTCAATGAATCTAATTTACCGATAGGAGAGATAACGAGTGGAACGTTTGGCCCAAGCGTAAATGGACCTATAGCAATGGGTTATATAGATAAAGAGTTTTCCAAAGATAACACAAAAATTTTGGTAGAAGTTAGAGGAAAAAAATATCCAGCGAATATTTGTGGATTACCATTTTATAAAAAAAGTTATGTGAAAGGGGCAAGTTATGAGTGAAGTAAAATTTTCAAAAGAACATGAGTGGATTACATTAGAAGGCGATGTTGCAACAATTGGAATTACAAAACATGCAACAGAAATGCTAGGAGATATTGTGTTTGCAGAACTTCCAGATAGAGGTTTAAATGTTGAAAAAGATGGAACCGCTGGTGTAGTTGAATCAACAAAAGCAGCAAGTGATGTTTATACACCAATTAGTGGCGAGGTGGTAGATACCAATCAGTCTATTGTAGATGATCCTGCAAAAATAAATGAAGACCCAGAAGGCGCTGCTTGGTTTTTTAAATTAAAAATTAAAGATATATCTGAATTAGATACTTTAATGAATAGAGAAGAATACGATAAGTTTGCAAAGGAGACATCGAGTTAATGCTACATAACTCACAAAAAGACTTTATTGGAAGGCACATAGGTGTGTCAGATCAAGATCAACAAAAAATGCTTAAAGATCTTAACTTTAAGTCATTAGATCAACTCATTAATAGTACTGTTCCAGAAAAAATACAGTTTAAAGGCGAATTAAATATTGGTGAATCTAATTCAGAGTATGAGGCGCTAAGAAAATTAAAAGCAATCTCAAAAAAAAATCAAATTTATTCAAATTTTATTGGTATGGGTTATTATGGTACTTACACACCATATGTGATTTTAAGAAATATATTAGAAAATCCTGGATGGTATACGTCTTATACTCCATATCAGCCTGAAGTAGCACAAGGAAGACTAGAGATGTTATTAAACTTTCAACAAATGATTGTTGATTTTACAGGAATGGATATTGCAAATGCATCTTTACTTGATGAGGGCACAGCAGCCGCTGAGGCTATGGGGCTAAGTCATAGATTAAATAAAAATGACTGTAATTTAGTTTTTGTCTCAGAGAATTGTCACCCACAGACAATTGATGTTATACAAACTAGAGCAGAGCCAATGGAACTTAAAGTACTTGTTGGAGACGAGAATACAGTTTTGGATCAACTAAAAGAGGATTTAGTATGTGGAATTTTACAATATCCTGGAACTTTAGGAGACATCAAAGATCCAAGTGAAGCAATAAGTAAAATTCATAAAAAAAATGGTAAAGCCATATTAGCATGTGATCTACTCTCACTTGCTAAACTTAAAACCCCAAGAGAGCTTGGAGCTGATATAGCAGTTGGCAGTTCACAAAGGTTCGGAATTCCAATGGGTTATGGAGGGCCCCATGCAGCATTTTTTGCAACAAAAGATGAATATAAAAGATCTATGCCTGGAAGAATTGTCGGCGTTTCAGTAGATAGACATGGAAATAAAGCATACAGATTGTCACTGCAGACTAGAGAACAGCATATTAGACGAGACAAAGCTACTAGTAATATTTGTACTGCTCAAGCTCTACTAGCAATTGTATCAGCGGCATATGCTATTTATCACGGACCAGATGGAATAAAAAATATTTCTGAGAGAGTTTCTCAATTGGCTAAAAATTTTGCTGATAAAATTAAACAGTCTGGATATAAAATATATTCAGATTATTTTTTTGATACTGTTACTATTATAACCAATGAAAAGACCGATCAGATTTTTAAAAATGCTTTGAATCAAAAAGTTAATATTAGAAAAGTAAATTCAGAAATGCTGTCCGTTTCTTTTGATGAAAGAAAAAATGTTTATAGAGTAAATCAATTATTAAAAATTTTTAATGCAGCAGAGTCAATCAAAAAAGAAGATCCAACAGTAAGTTTACCCAATTTACCAAAAAATTTATTAAGATCTTCAAAATTTTTAGCACACCCTGTTTTCAACTTATATCATTCAGAGACTGAAATGTTAAGATATCTTAAAAGGTTAGAGGATAAGGATATAGCGCTTAACAGAACTATGATTGCACTAGGTTCATGTACTATGAAATTAAATGCTACTGCAGAGATGATACCTATTTCATGGAGAGAATTAGCTGAGCCTCATCCGTTTGTACCTATAGAGCAAATGGAGGGGTATAGAGAATTGTTCACTGATCTTAAAAATTGGTTAAGATCAATTACTGGTTTTTCAGGAGTGTCTCTTCAACCAAATGCAGGTGCTCAAGGTGAATATGCTGGTTTAATGGTTATAAGAAAATATCATTTAGACAGAGGCGATCAAAATAGAAACATATGTTTAATACCTAGCTCAGCACACGGAACTAATCCAGCAAGCGCTCAGATGGTAGGAATGAAAGTAGTAGTGGTTGATTGTGACAAAGAAGGAAATGTAGATTTTGAGGATTTAAAGAAAAAAGCTGAAACACACTCAGAAAATCTTGGAGCTTTAATGGTAACTTATCCTTCCACACATGGTGTATTTGAGGAAAAAATATCAGATATCTGTGATTTAATTCATAAACATGGAGGACAAGTTTACATGGATGGAGCAAACTTAAACGCACTTGTTGGTATAGCGAAACCGGGAAATTTTGGTCCAGATGTTTGTCATATAAATTTACACAAAACATTCTGTATTCCACATGGTGGAGGAGGACCAGGCATGGGACCTATTGCATGTAAAAGACATTTACAAGTTTATCTACCTAATCATCCAGTGGTAAAAGATTGTGGACCTGCCACAGGAATAGGGGCTGTTTCTGCGGCTCCGTGGGGGAGTTCAAGTATTTTATCTATATCTTGGATGTATATAAAAATGATGGGTTCCTATGGACTTAAACTTGCAACACAAATAGCTATATTAAACGCAAATTATATAGCTAATAGACTCAAAGACTATTATCCAATCCTATACAAAGGGACAAATGGAAATGTAGCGCATGAGTGTATTATTGATATTAGATCAATAAAGAACGATACAGGAATTACCGAAGAAGATATCGCTAAGAGATTAATTGATTATGGTTTTCACGCTCCTACAATGTCATGGCCAGTTGCAGGTACAATGATGATAGAACCAACAGAAAGTGAGAGTTTATCAGAGCTAGATAGGTTTTGTGATACTTTAATTAATATAAAAAAAGAAATTGATATGATAAAGACAGGCGAATTTGATAAAGTTGATAACCCAATCAAAAATGCACCTCATACAGATACTGAGCTTGCATCTGATGAGTGGGATCATAAATATACTCGTCAGCAAGCAGCCTACCCAGCTAAATTTTTAAAAGTAAATAAATTTTGGCCACCAGTAGCAAGAGTTGACAATGTTTATGGAGATAAAAATATATTTTGCACATGCCCTAGCATGGACGAGTATAAAGAAGATGCAGCATAATTTTTAATGAAAATTGCTGTAGTCGGCTCAGGTATTTCAGGACTAAGTGCTGCATATTATTTATCAAAAAAACACCATGTTGATCTTTTTGAAAAAGAAGATCATTTTGGGGGACACTCCAATACTATCGATTTAATTTTTGGAGAAAATAAAATTTCTGTCGATATTGGATTTATTGTTTTTAATTATCAAACCTATCCAAATTTAATCAATTTTTTCAAAGAGAATGATGTTCAAATTGAAAAAAGCAACATGTCATTTTCTGTATCAGTTGATAATACAAATTTTGAGTATTGTGGAAATGGACTTAAAGGAATGTTTTGTAATAAAGCAAATCTATTCAATCTTAACTTCTTAAAAATGTTTTTTGATATTATAAAATTTTATAAAAATAGTGATAAAGAGATAAATTTGAAAGAAAATCTAACTTTAGGCAAGTACCTTGAAATAAATAAGTTATCAAAACAATTTGTAAATTATCATATAATACCAATGGTATCTGCTATTTGGTCAATGCCACCAGTCGAAGCAAGTAAAATGCCAATTAGTTTTTTTTTAAAGTTTTTTCAAAATCATGGTTTGTTTAAATTAAAAAATAGACCGCAGTGGTATACAGTTTCAAATAGAAGCAGAACTTATGTAAATAAAATAATTTCTAAAATTTCTGGAGAATATTACAAAAATTATAAAATCAAAAAAATTATAAGAAAGTCATCTGGCGTGGATTTATATTATGGAGGAGAAAGTGAATTTTTCGATTATGATAAAGTAGTTATAGCTACACATGCTGATGAAGCTCTAAATTTAATTGAAAATCCTACAGAGGATGAAAAAATAGTGCTTTCAAATTTTAGCTATAAAGAAAACACTGCTTACATTCATACCGATACAAGAGCTATGCCTAAAAATAAAAAGGCTTGGTGTTCCTGGAATTCATCTATAGATGACCAAAATACTAAAAAAAATTCAATCACCTATTGGCTCAATCTTTTACAAAACCTAAAATGTGATGAAAATATATTTTTAACTTTAAACCCATATTTTGATATTGATGAGACAAAAATTTTAAAAAAAGTAAGGTTTACGCACCCTTATTACGATCAAAAAGCACTAGATACTCAAGTACATCTACCAAACTTACAAAATAAAAAAGATACACTTTTTTGTGGAAGTTATTTTGGTTACGGATTTCACGAAGATGGAATAAAATCATCACTTGAAATGCTTAAAAACATCAATGACTAATTCATGTATATATAATGGAACGGTTATCCATAAACGTTATAAACCTAAAACGCATTTTTTTAAGTATAGTGTATTTTCATTATTATTAGATCTATCGGAATTAGAATTGTTAAATGATAAAATTAGATTTTTTTCTTTCAATAAATTTAATTTAATAAGCTTCTTTGAAAAAGACCATGGAAACAGGGATGGTACATCGTTGGTAAATTGGGTAAAAAATTATTTAAAAAAAAATCAAATTGAAACTAAAAATATAAAAATAAAACTTTTGTGTTATCCTAGGATATTTGGTTATGTTTTTAACCCTCTTAGTGTTTTTTTTGTCTATGACAAAAACGAAAAACTAGTTTCAATCTTATATGAAGTAAAAAATACATTTGGAGAGCAACATACTTATGTATTTAGAGTAGATAATGAAAATAATTTGATACAAAATAATTGCTCTAAAAAATTTCATGTATCTCCATTTATTCAAATGGACTGTAATTATTTTTTTAAAATATTAAAACCTGGAGAAAGATTGTCTATCATAATTGATCAGTATGATCCGACAGGAAAAATTTTGTTTGCTTCACAGGATGGAAACAAAGCAAATTTAACTGGAAAAGAATTAATAAAATCTTATTTAAAACATCCACTAATGACGTTCAAAATTATATCAGCGATACATTTTGAAGCGTTTAAATTGTGGATTAAAGGAATTAAATTAGTTAAAAAAAAGTTAAAAATAAAAAATAATATAACAGTAGAAAATTGATGTTCTTAAATAAAGTTGCAGACAAACTAGTTTTTAGTTTTTTAGATAAAATAAATCACGGATTTTTAGAGATTGATACTTTATATGGTCAAAAATTATTCTTTGGTAACCCTAAAGATAATCTTAGAGCAAATATAAAAATAAGAAAATCTAACTTTAATTTTAATTTAATAAGAGGCGGTAGCATTGCATTGGCTGAGTCATACATGAGAGGTGAATTCGAAACTGATAACCTTTCAAATCTAATTGAGGTGACAGCAAGAAATATTAAAATTATTCATAAGTTTTCCGGTTTACTTGATATTCCTTTTGTAAATTATTTTAAAAATAAGATCGTTAAAAATACCAAAAGTAGAAGCAAAGAAAATATCTCCAAGCACTATGATTTGGGAAATGAATTTTTTTCTTTGTGGTTAGATGATACTCTTACATATTCTAGTGCAATTTTTGACGCTAAATCAGAAAATCTTTCAGCAGCACAAAATAACAAATATCAGAAGCTAATTGATTTAATTAAACCAAACAGCGGTGACAAAGTCTTGGAAATAGGTTGCGGGTGGGGAGGCTTTGCAGAATATTTGGGCAAGAAATACGATGTAAAACTTGATTGTGTTACTATTTCACAAAAACAATATGAATATGCGAAGAGAAGGATTCATAAATGTGGTTTAAATGAAAAAGTAAATATAGAGATAAAAGATTATAGAGATTTAAAAGGAAAATATAATTCTATAGCATCTATTGAAATGATTGAGGCTGTTGGTCAAAATTATTTAGATAGCTATTTTAGAACCGTTAAAGACAATTTATCAAACGAAGGTAAAGCGGCTATTCAAGCAATAACTATCGATGATAGATTGTTTGATAGATATAAAAACAAAGAAGATTTTATACAAAAATATATATTTCCTGGTGGATTTTTGCCAAATAAAAATAGCATCAATCGTTACGTCTCAGATAATGGATTAAATATAAATTCATACATTTCATATGCTGATCATTATGCAAATACATTAGCAATTTGGAGAAATGAATTTAATAAAAAATGGGAATTAATTAAAAATCAAGGTTTTGACCTAACATTTAAACGAATGTGGGAGTTTTACCTTTCTTACTGTGAGGCTGGATTTAAATCAAAGAACATTGATTTGATTCAATTCTCACTTCAAAACAAATAAACTTATACAGGATACTAATGCAAAATATTAAAATAATTAAATCTATTTCATTGATAATTTGTCTTTTCTTAATTACAAGTTGTTCTAAAAATAGCCCTATGAAACCAGAAGATTTTAAAAATAAAGAACCAAGATTGATAATCGAGGAATATTTAAGTGGGAATGTTAAAGCATGGGGTGTCTTACAAAATAGATCAGGAAAAGTTACCAGACAGTTTAACGCTGATTTAAATGGTACATGGGATGGAAATAAATTAGTTCTTAAGGAAAAATTCAATTGGGATGATGGAGAGATTCAAGATAGAGAATGGGTTATAAATAAAATTGATGAAAATAATTATGAGGGAACAGCAGGGGATGTTGTTGGTAAAGCAATAGGATATTCATATGGACCAGCTTTTAAATTTGAATACGTATTGCTGGTACCAGTTAAAGGGCGTGAGCTAAAAATTACATTTGATGATTGGATCTTCAAACAAGATGAACGTGTTGCTATTAATAGAGCTACAATGACAAAGTTTGGATTTAAAGTTGCAGAATTAACAGTTGTTTTTGTTAAAGATTAACGATTTACTGACTTAGAAATTAAATAATTATACAATCTATTGGGGAGTATTTGTATTAATTTATAAATAATTTTAATTGGTAGAGGAAAAATTATCTCAAAATTATTTTTATTTACTAATCCATTATAAATTTCATTAGCAGCGTAGGTTGTGTCTTTTAAAAAAGGCATTTTAAAATCATTCTTGTCTGTAAGAGCAGTTTTAATAAATCCAGGTGTTATCAAAGAAACTTTGACATTAAATTTTTTAAAATCAAAATAAATTCCTTGAGTAAAATTGTTTAAGGCTGCTTTAGAGGGAGTGTAACCAGAGGATTTAGGTAAGCCTCGGTATCCAACAGGAGATGAAACTATAGCAATATGGCCATTATTTTTGTCTTTATAATATTTTTCAACCGCACTAACACAATTTATGACACCAAGAAAATTTACCTCAATCACATGCCTTATATTTTGTACGTCTAATTCCTTCTCTGATTTTCTCTCATAAGTCCCAGAACTAAAAATACAAATATCTATTTGTTTATGATCATTTATAATTTTTTCAAATACTTGTTTGGTTTGAATTTTATCAGTTACGTCTAAAGGATATGAAAATATATTTTCATCTGAAGAAAGCTTATCTAAAAGCTCAACTCTTCTGGCTGAAACAATTACCTTCCATCCTTCTTTTGCAAATTTTCTTGCAGTAGCTTCACCAATTCCACTACTTGCTCCTGTTATCCATATTATTTTTTTATTCATAATTAATCGTGTATATTATTAACATGTTTAAAAATAAAATTTTAACTTTTATATCTTTTCTTTCTATTACTTTTGTAGCTTCAATTATTGGAAGTATATCTACAATAAATTATAAAGATCCGTGGTATTCATTATTGAATAAACCATCTTTTAATCCCCCAGACTGGATATTTGGACCTGTATGGACGATTTTATATTTAATGATGGCGATTGCCATATGGTTTTTTTGGCATTCTAAGAACAGAGATAAAAACACTTTATACATTTATATAATTCATCTAATTCTAAATACAACTTGGAGTATAGTATTCTTTGTTATTCATAATATGGTATTAGCTTTAGTTGTCTTAATTTTTTTAATTGGAATGATAATTAATCTCATCTTAAGATTTAAACGCGTCAACATAATTAGTTCTTATTTGATGATTCCTTATTTACTTTGGTGTAGCTTTGCACTAGTTCTCAATATAAATCTGATAATGATAAATTAATATGGATGATGTAGTAGTAATTGGTGGAGGCATAATAGGTGTAGCAACCGCATATTTTCTATCTAAAGAAGGCAGAAAAGTAAAAGTTATTGAAAGAGATCCAACCTATAAAACTGCTTCATTCCCGTTATCATTAGGGGGTTTTAGAAGACAATTTTTTCAAAAAGAAAATATTTTGCTTGGTAAATTTGCTAAAGAATTTATTTTTCAAATACCAGAATTATTAAAGACAAAAAAAAATCCAAACCCAACTGCAAGTATGGTAACAAATGGATATCTTTTGATGTTTGGACCTGAGCATGCTGAAGAACAATATAAAGCATTAGAAAATCATAAAAAGTGTGAAGCTGGCACAAAAAATATTAAAGGATCAGAGCTATCAAAAGTATTTCCTTATATAAACAATGAGGGTATTGAAACAGCAACATTTACAGACAATCAGAGTGAGGGTTGGATTGATCCATTTTTATTTCATAGTGCCCTAAAAAGTAAAGCAACAGAGCTTGGTGCTGAATTTATTAAAGGTGACGTAAAAGATATTTCTGAAATTAAAGCTAAAACAATTGTTTCCGCAGCTGGATGCTGGACTAAAAATTTATTAGACGACATACCTGTAGTTCCTCAAAAACACACAGTTTTCAGGGTAAAATGTCCAACTTATATTAAAGAAATGCCTTTAAGTGGAGATTTAACTACAGGGGTTTATTGGCGACCTGAAGGTGGTGAATATTTGGCAGGATCACCTGTTTCTGTATTTGATGCTGAAGATTTAGAACCAGCTTGGAATGATTTTGAAGAATTAGTTTGGCCAGCATTAGCTAAAAGAATTCCAGCTTTTGAAGAATTAAAATTAACAGGTGGATGGGCTGGTTACTATGATTGTAATAAGCTAGATAACAATGCGGTAGTTGGAAAACATCCAAAATACGAAAATGTTTATATGGCTTCTGGCTTTACTGGCAGGGGTTTAATGCAAGCGCCTGGAATTGGTAGAGCCTTAACAGAACTGATTACAACAGGATCTTATCAGACAATAGATATTAGTGATTTTTCAGTTGAGAGAGTTTTAGGCAATAGTGCAAGACATGAGCCTTATGTCCTTTAATTTTTAAGTTCCACAAAAGGTTTTATACTTTTCTTTGGTTAAAGGTGCAGGTGATTGGTATTCAGAAATATCTTTAGTGTCATAAGGGTTTTTTAAAACAGATAATAATTTATTCATTACATCAAAATTATTGTGCTCTGCTGCTGACAAAGCTTCTTCTACTTTGTGATTTCTTGGAATTACGTTTGGATTTACTTTACGCATAAGTTGTAATTGTTTTTCGTTATTTGAATTATTTAAACGTGATCTTACTTTCCATTCATTGACCCATTTTTTAAAACTCATATCTTCATAAATTTTATCATCAATACCAAGACCCATTAAGTAACAAAATGTATTTGTATAATCAGCTTTATTGTTACTCATCCAATCCATAAAAGATTTGATTAAATTCTTATCATTTTTGTCTTCTCCAAATAAACCGAGCTTATCTCTCATCATATTCAACCATTTATTTTCGTAAATTTTCTGAAAGTTATCAATTATTTCAGTTGCTATATTAATTGCTTTATCCTCGTTGGTATCAATTATTGGAATTAGACACTCAGCAAATCTTGCTAAGTTCCATTTTGCTATAGGTGGCTGATTTGAATATGAATATCTTCCAAATTTATCAATTGAACTAAACACAGTTTTAGGATCATAGTGATCCATAAAAGCACAAGGACCATAATCTATGGTTTCTCCTGAGATAGTCATATTATCAGTATTCATAACACCATGAATAAAACCGACTCTCATCCAATCAACTATAAGCTCACATTGTTTTTGCAAAACAAGATTTAATAAATCCAAAGCTTTATTTTGTGAAGACGTTATTTCAGGGAAATGTCTGTCAATTGTATAATTAACTAACATTTTTAATTCTTCTATATTTTGTTTTCCAGCAATATATTGAAAAGTACCAACTCTTATATGACTTGATGCTACCCTAGTTAAAATTGCTCCTTGTAATAAATTTTCTCTTACAACCTTTTCACCAGTTTTAACGACTGCAAGGCTTCTGGTTGTTTGAATATTTAAAGAATGAATAGCTTCGCTTATAATATATTCCCTAAGCATTGGCCCCAATGCAGCCCGACCATCTCCACCTCTGGAGAACGAAGTTCTTCCAGATCCTTTAAATTGAATATCAAAACGACTGTTTTTATTGACTAAATGTTCACCTAACAAAACTGCTCTACCATCACCTAACATAGTAAAATGACCAAACTGATGTCCCGCATATGCTTGCGCAATTGTATTGGCATTTTCAGGCAATTTATTCCCAGAAAAAATTTCAGCTAATTTTTTTTTATCTATCTTTGAAAAATCTAGATTTAATTCTTTAGCAAGTTCTTCATTTAACACTACTAACTCTGGATCATGAACTGGTGTGGGTTTTATATCTTCTTTAAACGTATTAGGTAGTCTAGAGTAAGTATTATCAAAACACCAATTTACTGAATAATTTTCTAAATTGATCTTTTTCATAAAAAAAGCGGTAAATATTATTATATACCGCTTTTTTTATAAGTTTAAGTGTTACTTTTTATATTTTGCTGCTTCTTCAGAACCACCAGTTGCTGTTCCTTTACTATATGAGTGAGCACCCATCCCGGCTAGCTCACCATTTTGAACTATCAAATATTGATTTCTAATTTCTTTTTTTTCAAAAAAACACTCTAAGATTTCTCTTACACCATCAGCATATCTTGTTTGAGCTGAAAGTGATGTTCCAGAAGTATGTGGTGTCATTCCATGGTTTGGCATTGATCTCCAAACATGATCATTCGGTGCTGGTTGGGGAAACCATACATCACCCGCATAACCACTTAATTGTCCTGATTTGAGAGCATCTGCTATTGCTTCTCTATTACAAATTTTACCTCTAGCAGTATTGACAATATATGCTCCTTTTTTCATTTTATTAATCATTACTTCATCAAAAAGATTTTCTGTTTCTGGGTGTAATGGACAGTTTATTGTTACAACATCACAAACTTTGACCATAGATTCCACTGTTTCATGAAAAGTTAAATTTAATTCTTTTTCAACACTTTCAGGCAGTCTATGTCTATCAAAATAATGTAGATGAACGTCAAAAGGCTTCATTTTCCTTAGAGCATCAAGACCAATTCTTCCAGCAGCAACAGTACCAATATGCATACCTTCTACATCATAAGATCTCTGTACGGCATCAGCAATATTCCAACCACCTGAATTAACTATTGCATGTTGTGTGTGATAGTCTCTTACCATTGAAACAATCATCATCACTATATGTTCAGCAACTGATCTTGAATTACAATAAGTTACTTCTACAACATCAACTTTTCTATCCATAGCAGCTTGAAGATCAACATGATCTGAACCAATACCTGCGGTTATTGCCATTTTTAAATTTGGAGCAGAGTCTATTTTTTCTTTAGTTAAATAATAAGGAAAGAAAGGTTGAGAAATAACTATATCAGAGTCTACTAATTCCTTGTCTGCTACGCATCCCTCACCATCTTTATCTGATGTAACTACGAGCTCGTGTCCGTTACTTTCTAAAAATTTTCTTAATCCTAATTCACCAGAAACACACCCTAATAAATCACCTGGATTAAAATCTCGACCTTTTGGTGAGGGCAATGTCATACCATCGGGGTATTTATCTAATTTTGGCAGGCTTTCCAATGGATAGCTTTTTGGCATACCATTTTTTGGATCATCATATAAAACACACAATATTTTCATTTTTTTCTCTCTATAGTTAGTATTTAATAGGTTAATATTTTACGGGCTGATATAATCACATAAATATCAATTATTATAGATAATAATTTTGTGAAATTTATTTTAGCTCTTCCAGTTACTAGGATACTTTTTCTTTAAAATGAAACGATTTATTATTACTGCATAAAAAATAATAATAATAGAGCCAAATATAATTGGATTTAATAAAAAATCATATGATGCTGCGCCAAGTATGACCACTATGGGGTTTCCCCCAGCTGGTGGATGAGTGACACCAAATATAATCATTACGAAAATACCCAAGCCAACCGCAATTGCTATTTGTAAATACTGATCAACACTCAAAAATTGTAAAATTAAAACTCCCACTAATGATGTAATTAAATGTCCAAAGAAAACATTTTTAGGCTGGGCAAAAGGACTCTCTGGATACCCAAAGAGAAGCACCATGGAAGAACCAAAAGATCCTGCTAAAAATAATCCATAGGTAGTTTCGAAACTTAAGAACGATAAAGTACCAATTGTAAGAATAGAAAAAATTAGAGCTAATAGTGCTCTTTTAAAGTTTTCTTTAATTATGTTAATCATTAAAACTATGCATTAATTTTTATTAAATAAATTACATGTCTAATATTATTTATTTAATGCTTTCGCAAGAGCTTTAATTGGCAACATCAAACAATCTTTTCTTTTTAAATTTTTTTTATTTAAAATTTCTTTAAATTCTTTAAGATTCATTTTTAAACTAATATTTTTCTCGTCAAATAATTGACTAGCGTATGATATAATCATTTTTATTTCATCGGTATTCATATTTTTGATTCGTCTAGATAATAAGCTTACTGACGCCTGGCAATAAATACATGACTTAGATTGATAGCCAATATCCTTAACAATGTCATTTTTTACAACTAAACTAATTTCAATTTCATCTCCACATAATGGATTTTTATGCTTTGATTTATGAGTAAATTTTTTAATAACTTTATTATTGTCGGTGTGGGAAGCAATTTCCAAAATTCTAAGGTCCATTATATTTCTTTAATTCATGTTTTAATGTTTTATATTTTGATAAATGGATCATAACAATATTTTAGGCACAGTGCTAGCGGGCGGAAAGTCCCAAAGGTTTGGAGAAGACAAATCTCAAGTAAAATTAGATGGTAAGTTACTTATCGATTTTATTTTATCGGAAATAGTTGATGAATTTAAAGAAATTTTGATAGTGACCAATAATCAAATCGCATTTCAAAAATCTAAAAAAATATCAACAACTAAAGATTTTAAAAAAGGACAGGGACCTCTTGGTGGAGTTTTAAGTGCAATGAAATGGGCAAAGGAAAAAAATAGTAATTATAAATGGATTTCAACTTTTCCTGTCGATACACCGTTTTTTAAAAAAGAAATTTTAAAAAAATTTTTAAGTGAAATAAATATAGAAGAAAGTAAACTTTTTTTTATCAAATCAAATAATACGAGACATAATATTTTTGGGATGTGGTCCATCGACTTAATGAAAAAATTAGAGGAAGATTTAAACAAGGGACATAAAAAAGTTGAGACTTGGGCCAATAGCATTGGTGTAAAAATTATAAATATGGAATTTATGTATGAAGATCCTTTTTTTAATATTAATACTAAAGATGATTTAGAAATAGCTAAAAAAAAAATAAAAAATGATTAGTTATCAAAATTCGTTACAAATCTTAAATAAAGGTAGAATTAAAGTTAAAAATGAAAATATTTTAACTAACAAATCTTTAAATAGAGTTTCTTCTTCAAATATATATTCTAAATTTAATTATCCTGCTGGAAATAATGCTGCCTTTGATGGATATGCAATTAATTCAAATGATACTAAAAAATTAAACAGACAAAAATCCAAAGCCTTTAAAATAATTGGATCTGTTTCTGCTGGAAATAAACCATTTAATAAAAGAATCAAAAAATTTGAAGCAATAGAAATAATGACGGGTGGAATTATACCAAAAGGTTTTAATACCATTATTCCAATTGAAAGTATTAATTTTTATCCAAATAAGAAATCTAGAAAATTTATTATAATCGATAAAAAAATAAAAAAAAATGACCATGTTAGATTTGCAGGGTCAGATTATAAAAAAGGTGAACTTGTTATAAAAAAAAATACTATAATTTTACCAAATCATATTCTGGCCCTAAAGACTTTAGGTATAAAATTTGTTAAAGTTAAAAAAAAAATAAATATCTTATTTTTTTCTACTGGAAATGAAATTTCAAATAAAGAATTAATACCTAACTGGAAAGTTAGAAATTCTAATAGTCATTACATACAAAATTTAAATCAAAGTTTTCTATTTAATTTTAAAAATGGAGGGATATTAAGAGATAATCAACAAAATATTTTTAAATTAAAAATTAAAAAAATATTAAATTCTAAAACAGATATTATTATTACATCAGGTGCAGTATCTGCTGGTAAATTTGACTATATACCCAAGGTTGTTAAAACATTTAAATTATCGAATTTTTTTAAAAGTGTAGCAATAAGACCTGGCAAACCAATTTTATTTGCTAAAATTAGCGGAAAACAAAAATCTATTTTTGGTTTACCTGGAAATCCAATGTCATCATCTGCCTGCTTCAGGTTTTTTGTTTTTCCATATATCGTAAAAGTACTTGGGTTGAACATTGAAAAACCAATCAGAGCTATTTTAAAAAATGATTTTATAAAAAAAAAGAATTTCACCAGATTCGCAAAGAGTAAATTAACCACAACTTCAAATGGAAAAATTGAAGTTGAGATTTTAAAAGGGCAGGAGTCTTTTAGAATTAAATCATTTGTTAAATCAAATATCTGGTCTTTATTACCATCAGGAAAGTCAAAGTTTAAAAAGGGTGAGGTTGTTGATTGTTTTTTTCCAAATCACCCTAATCAAAATTTAATTTGGTGAATACATTTTTGTTGTAGAAAATACTATTTAGAAATAGATTTCCGCATATGATTGAGCTTAAAAGTCCAAAAATTGCTATCCCTGTAGTTTTATTTGCAGGTTTATTATGGTCGTTTGGTCCATTAGTTGTAAGGCATATGGATAATCCTCATTTAGTTCCTTGGCAGTATATATTTGGAAGAGGTTTAACTATTTTCATTTTGTTAAACCTTTATTTATTTTTTGAAGAAGGGAAAAATTTTTATAAAAATTATTTAAAAATTGGATTATCAGGAATAATTGGTGGCTCTGGCCTAGGTGTTGCAATGATCACATTTATTTATTCAATTACAAACACAAGTGCAGCAGTAACATTACTTTGTTTAGCTGCTATGCCATTTTTTACAGCTTTGCTAGCATTCTTATTTTTAAGAGAAAGAATTTCGTTTAATGTTTGGATTTCTATTATTTTAGCTTCTGTTGGAATATTGATTATGGCTATTGGTAATACTGGTGAAAAATCTTTAGCTGGATTTATATTTGGTCTTACGTCCTCAATTGGGTTTTCAATTTTTTCAGTAACATTGAGATGGAAAAAAGAAACTCCAAAATTTACAACCGTAGCTTTTTCCGGGTTATTTTGTTTTATATTTGCTTCGATCGTAATACTAATTAAGGATCAAGTATTTTTCGCTTCTAGTTATAATGGATCATTATTTTCTCTTCACGGCACATTAGTATGTTTTGGTTTAATTTTATATTCAATTGGCTCTAAAGCGATACCAGCAGCTGAATTAACATTATTGTCACTAACTGAAGTAGTAGGAGGAATTTTTTGGGTCTGGCTACCTATATTTGGGATCAATGAAGTCCCGTCAACAAATACAATTATTGGAGGATTTTTTCTTTTTGTATCATTAATTTATTACAGCCTAATTATGAAATGGAACAAAAGATATATAGCCTTAAATTAATCGATGAATAAAAATAACATTATTGTTAACAGTTGGAATGAATGGGATCCATTAAAACATGTGATCGTTGGCAAGGCAGATGGCACTTGTATTCCAGCACCAGAGCCAGCTCTAGATGCAAAAGTCCCTGAAGACAGTGATATGAGAGGGCAGTTTGGTCCAAGAACTAAAGATACAGTGGATAAAGCCAATCAATTATTGGATGATTTTGCAGCTATTCTTGAAAAAAAAGGAATTAAAGTTGACCGACCAACTCCAATAGACTTTAATCAAAAAACATCAACGCCTGATTGGGAAGCGGAGACTATGTTTGGCTGTATGCCACCCAGAGATGTTTTGCTTACGGTAGGAAACGAAATACTTGAAGCAACTATGAGTTATCGTTGTAGATGGTTTGAATATTTATGTTATAGACCATTAATTCAGCATTATTACAATCAAGATCCTAATATGCGTCACGAGTCTGCGCCAAAACCTAGACTAACAGATTTAGACTATAGAAAAGATTATCTATCCGATAAAATTGGAATTCAAAAACGATTGGAGTGGACTGAAAAAAAACACTTTGTAACTACTGAAGAGGAACCTTTATTTGATGCAGCTGACGTTTTGAGATTTGGAAAAGACCTGGTAGTACAACACGGTTTTACTACCAATCTTAAAGGAATTGATTGGTTGAAAAGACATTATAAAGACCATAGAGTTCACACAGTAAATTTCCCAGGAGATCCATACCCAATTCATATCGATGCAACATTTACACCAATTAAAGAGGGATTAATTATAAACAACCCACAAAGGAAGTTACCTACTGAACAAAGAAAATTATTTCAAAATAATGGTTGGGAAATTATTGATAGTGCGCAACCAGCCCACAATGAACCACCTCCTTTGTGCTATTCATCCACATGGCTTTCTATGAATGTACTTGTTTTAGATCCTAAAACTGTATGTGTAGAAAAAAGTGAAACTTATCAAGCAGAGCAATTAGACAAATTAGGTATGGAGGTTATTCCAGTGGAACTTAGAGATGCCTACGCATTTGGAGGAGGTCTGCACTGTTGTACTGCTGATGTTTATAGAGAGGGAGAATTAAAAGATTATTTTCCAAAGCAATAGATATGGTACAGATTAAGACTAAAAGACAAAGAATAAAATTTGCATCAGACAATGTGACTGGAGCATGCCCAGAAGTTTTAGATGCTATTTTAAAAGCAAATGATGGTGATAGGACACCTTATGGAAATGACCAAATATCAACAGATTTACAAAATAAATTCTCAGAAATTTTTGAAAAAGAAGTAATTGTTTTTCCAACAGCATCTGGAACAGCCGCTAACGCATTGGCCTTATCAACTATGACTCCGTCATTTGGTAACATCTATTGTCATAAATATTCCCACATAAATACTGATGAATGTGGAGCACCTGAATTTTATACTGGAGGAGCAAAACTAGTAAACCTTCATGGCATAGATGGAAAAATTACTGCTAAAGAATTAGATGAGAATATAAATGGAAAAGATATTGTTCATCATACTCAACCTTCTTCAGTTAGCATCACACAATTAACTGAAACTGGAGAAGCATATCAATTAGATGAAATTAAAAAAATTTCAGATGTTGCCCATAATCATAAACTAAATATCCATATGGATGGAGCGAGATTTGCAAATGCGTTAGTATCTTTAAATTGCACGCCAGCAGAAATGACTTGGAAATCAGGAATAGATGCACTTTCATTTGGTGCTACAAAAAATGGTTGTTTAGCTGCTGAAGCAATAATATTTTTTAAACCTGAGTTGGTTGGAAATTTACCTTTTTTAATGAAAAGGGCAGGACATTTATTATCTAAAATGAGTTTTGTTTCTGCACAATTAGATGCCTACATTTCAAATGATGTATGGTTAAAAAATGCAAGGCACGCCAATGCTATGGGCAAAAAATTGAGTGAAGGGCTGAATAATCATCCTGAAATTAAACTAGCTTATCCGACATCAGCAAATGAGGTATTTGTAAAAATACCTGAGAATATAATTCGTAATTTAAATTCTGAAGGTTATACAATTAATGATGATGAATGGGATGGAAAGAATGTTAGACTGGTTACTGCATGGAATACTGATCCCAAAGATATTGATATATTTTTAGATATAATTAAATCCTAGATTAACTAGGATTTTCCTTAAGATAGTTTATATAATTAACAACTTCATCAAATCTATTATCTTCTATATCTTTATAGCTGTTATTAAATTTATCTTTTATAGCAAGAGCTACGTGTGCGTAAGGATTTCGTCCTTTTGGATGATTTGGATGCTCGGGCAATTGTCCTTGTAAATAATCGCCAGCTTCCTGAATAATTTTCCAGAGTTTACTTGCGTTTTGCATATTCATTTTAAGTTAATATGATCCTTTTTTTTCTGAACCTTTATAAAAAATATTATGAAGGTTATCATTTTCTGCTTTTTTTATTTTAATATCATTTTGATCCATCAATGAAATTGGTCTATTGATTTTCATATGGTAATTATAATAATCAGTTCCTCTTGCAACTTGAACACTATTTTTACCTAGTATTTGTTTAACATTTGTACCTATATAACTTTGTATTACAAAACCTATTCTTCTATCACTGCTATTATTTATACCTGAACCATGAACTACATTTGGGTGATGTAAGGACATTTGTCCTGCTTTCAATTCTAACGATTTTAGTTCACTTACAGGAACTCCTTCAACAGTTTGTCCTCTCGTTAATAAATTACCTTCATCAAACTTTTCTTTGTGATCTTTAATTTTCAAATGAGACTTAGGCCACATTCTCATACAACCGTTTTCTTTAAAAGAATCGGTTATTGCTACCCAAGCAGTAACCCAATTATGGGGTTCTAAACCAATATATTTTGCATCTTGATGATAACTTACAAAGCCTTCTTGGTTAGGGTTTTTTATAAATAAGGTTGTTCCACAAACTAAAATATTCTTTCCAATAATACTCTCAACGGCGTCAAGAATTTTTGAATTATGAACAATTGCATCAAGCTTTGGGGAAATTAAATGAACATTATATCTACCTTTTTTATGAATTTCATTAGGAATTTTTTTTTCAATTAGCTCAATTTCTTTTCTTGCTTCAATAGCTTCTTCTGTGGACAAAATATTAATTGGAGCTATATAACCTTCATCATTATACTGTTTAAGTTGATTTGAACTAAGATTAGTCATATTATTATTAAAGATTATATGAGTACAAATTATTCTTCAATAATTTATGTCTAAAGTTTTAAAATTAGGTATTACAGCAATTAACAATCAGTCAATTCAAGAAGTAAACACAATAGAGGTTATAGCAAATCAAGGAATAGTTGGAGATAGATATTTTAAAAAATTTAATGATCCTTACAATCAAATATCATTAATAGAATCAGAAGGTATTGATATTTATAATATTAAATTTGGATTAAATATTTCATACATGGATTTTAGAAGAAACATCATTACTAAAGGTATCAAATTAAATGATCTTGTTGGAAAGAAATTTAAAGTTGGCACTGTAGAGCTTGAAGGAATAGATTTATGCAGACCCTGTAGGCATTTATCAGAAAAACTTAACCAAAATAATATAATTAAAGAATTTTTAAGAAAAGGTGGGCTAAGATGTCAGATTTTATCCTCATCTAACATAAATGTTGGAGATAAAATAATGATGTTAGTGTAACAATTTATTACTGAGAAACTTATATTTTTTCCTCACTACTATCAGAATCTGATTTACTAGGTTCTTCAATCGGCTCAGTTGTTGGGTTTAGCTCAATACCAGCAGGCGTAATTGATTGTGGCATAGCAATGAATTGTGAATCTGGATTTTCAACAGCTGGTCTAATTTTTGACCTGTAAACTCCATAGATACCAATTAGTAAATGAAAAAATATTAAAAATATAAAGAAACCATTTAAACCAGTTAAGTCCATAAAAATTGAACATAAAAAAGGCCCACCCATCGCACCTAGTCCAAAAATAAATTGTAAACAAGCGCCGGCAGCAACAAATTTTTCTTTTGGAATAAAGTCATTAGTGTGAGCTAAAATTAAGGAAAACATTGGCAAACTACAAAAAGAAAATAAAATTAAAAAAACGTAAAACCAAAATTTACTTGTAGCTAGACCATCAGGCAAATACATTTGACCAGATGCAAAAATTGCGCATAAAGCAAAAAATGCTGCTGCAAAACTTACAATAATTATAACTTTTCTACGGTCGTACATGTCAGACAATTTTCCAATTGGCCACTGTGAGATTGCACCTGATATAGCAAGCATAAATGTAACTAATGAAATTTGAAAGATAGTAAAATTCATACCTGCAGCATAAACTGCCAATAAAGTAAATAAGGCTGATTGTGCAGCTCCATAAAATAAAGAACTTACCATTCCGAAAGGAGATGAAATGTAAACTTCTTGGATCGACATTGACTCAATTTTTTTAAAAGTTGGTGGTTTTCTTTTAGTGAGCAAAATTGGAACAAGTGCACCAGAAGTGATAATAGAAATTAACATAAAAGGTTCGAAATTAATGGGATCACTAAAGTTTAGTAAAAGCATTCCACACCCCATTGCTCCATATAAAATCACCATATAAATAGATAAAACACTTCCTCTATTTTTATTACTAGCTCTATCGTTCAACCAGCTTTCAGCAACTGTATAAATAGAAACCATACTTATTCCTGTAAGCACTCGGAGCAAAAACCATATAACTGGATTTACAAATATAGCGTGTAAAAGAATTACTAAAGATGCAATGGATGCAAAAGCAGCGTAAATTCTTATATGTCCTACTTGAGAAATTAATCTTGGAATAGTAATTGCTCCTAAAAAATATCCTACAAAATAACCAGACATCATAAATCCAGTTGCAGTTATACTAAACTCTTCTTCAACAGCTCTTACACCAAGCAAAGATCCCTGAAAACCGTAGGCGAGCATTATTGCTCCCATACCTAAAAATAAAGCCCAGGAATTTTTTAATACTTTGTCCATATAAATCGCTATCTATTTCTGATTTGTGGCCAAATCAAGTTAATAGTAACTAGGCTTTAAGATTTTTTAAGCTTAAGAAATGAGTGGGTCGCTATTGTTAAAATTATTATTACCCCACCTTGAATAGTTTCTAAACTCGGCTGCTCTTTTATGACCATCCATACCCATAAAGGTCCAATGATTGTCTCTAAAAGAAAGAATAAATTAACCTCCTCGGCGGGTATAAATCTTGGAGCAATGGTGACCATAACAAATGGTATTGCAACACACATTACACACATTAAAGGCACAATTAATAAATCCTTATCTAACAAAGCATAGGTTTCTATAAAAAACATAGCAAATATAGCCACCACTAGTTTTCCAACTACAGCTGCAGGAACTAGGTTCTTATTTTTTGCAGATCTAATTGTAACGGCTCCAACTGCTAAACCCAGAGCACAAAGAAGTCCAAGTAAATCGCCAAAAATACTACCTAATTGTAACGAGTCATAAAATATATACACAGCAGCAATGAAGGTAATTCCAATTGCAACCCAAGTTTTGCTATCAGGTATTTCTTTTAAAAAAAAAGCACCAAGAATTGCTGATAGCATAGGAGCCATCGCGATCATAACCAATGTATTAGCAACATTTGTATTTTGAATAGAGACTACAAACGCAATATTAGTAATAGAAAATGTAACTATATAAATTAATCCATGATGACCGCTTGTAAATAGCATTTTAAAGAACTCATATTTATAAATTATTAACATTCCAATAAAGACTGTAAGAAAGGGAATTATTCCTCTGTAAAAAACTAGACTCCACGTGTCGATATTAGCTAGTCTAATAAACAAAGTATCAGGTGTAATAAACATTACCGCAACAAATGCAAGCAATGATCCTTTTTGCTGATCTGAAAATTTGCTCATTTTTAATTTATTTTTGAAAATTAAATATAATATTTGATTTATTTTTAAATATTTCCTTATAACCAAATTTTAAAAGAAATTTAATCAAATCTATTTTCAATTCTTTATTCATTGAATGTTCTAGGATTATATTTTTAGGTATTAAAGTTTTTTTACATTTTTTTAAGAAAGTAAATAGAACTTTCTCTTCAAATCCTTCAATATCAATTTTTAAATTCGTTATATACTTAATTTTTTCGTTATTAATTATATTGATTAATGTTTTACATTTTACTGATATATTTTTTTTATTTTTAGAAATAAATCCGTTAGCTAAACCATTTGAGAAATCTAGATTTAAATTAGTGTTTCTATCTCCAACAGCGCAGTTTTTAACTTTCACATATGAAAAAATATTTGGAATTTTAGTTTTAAGTAATTTAAGGTTTTCTTTTAATCTAATGTTATTTACAGGATGTGCATCAATTGCAATAATTTTTATTTCTCTTTTTTTATTAATTAAATTTGCAACGTTTAGAGTATACAATCCCATATTTGAACCAATATCGATAAATACGCTTTTGTTTGGTGAGTTTTTCTTAACAAAATTTATTTCATAATTATCATTTCTTCCAAAATAAACTTTAATAAAAGTAAGTTTGTCATTATAGAAGTAAAAAGGAACATTGTTTATTTTGCATATAAAACGAGGATTTTTTATTGAACCTTGTCCTATAAGATAATTTATAAAATTAATTAATTTTTTTCTTAATTTACCTCTACCAATAAATGTATTTTGACCTAGTATTAATACAATTTTAACTATAAATATTTTTAATTTAAGTAATGTATTAATATTATCTAAATTTTTCATTAAATTAAATTTTTCCAAAAAATTTTAGCAAGATTTATACCTGATAAATCATATAAAGTTTTTAAGCCTGTTGGTGAGGTTACATTTATATCTCCATTAAGTTTTCCATCGATAAAGTCAATTCCAGCAAAATAAATATTTTTTAATTTTAAATCTTTTGCAATTATATTTGATATTTTAACTTCATTATTTGTTAATTTGGTTGTTATGGGTTTTGCTCCCTTGCTCATATTACTTAAAAATGATCCTTTCTTAGGGACTCTTGATATTGCGCCATAAACTTTTCCGTTAATAATAAAAACTCTCTTATCTCCTTTTCTTATATTTGGTAAAAATTTTTGACACATTACATGACCGTGTTTTTTAATAAATTTATTTATTAACTTTATATCAAAACTATTTATTAAATGAATATCATTGCCACTATAACTGTGAATCGGTTTTAGAATAATTTTTTTATTATTCATTATAAATTTTTTAATTTCTTTTAAATCTTTTGTAAAAATCGTATTAGGCATAAATTTATAATATTTAGCAGAATACAATTTTTCAGAAACATTTCTTATAGAAGTAGGATTATTGATTATCTTAACTTTATTTTTAATTTGATCTAAAATATAAGTAGTTGATACATACTCAAGATCAAATGGAGGGTCTTGACGAATTAAAATAAACTTACATTTTATAAGATTGAGGGTTTGTTTTTTTAATATTTTAAAGAATTTTTTTTTAGAATAATCAAATTTTATAAAAAATCCTTTCGCAATTACTTTTGAATGAAATATCGATAGATCTTTTGGGTCGTAATAAAATATTTTATATTTTTTATTTTGAATTTCATTAGCTAAAAAAACACTTGTATCAGTGACAGGATTTAAAGTGGAAGGGTGGTTTCCTTGAATAGCAACTATATTATTTATCATATAATTCATTTAAATCTTCATTTTTAGAAAATTTATTAATCATATGATCTGCATTTGTTGTCTTATTATCAATTATATTTTGTAAGTGATTTAAAAATATTGTTTCGTTGTTACCTTTTTTACTCATAATATCTCTTGTCTCTAAACCCTTTCTAGATAAGTCTAGCAACACAGATGACCAGTATAAAAGATCTTTGCCCATTAGTTGAGTATTAAATCCTTTTTGAGGAGCCTCTAAATAAGCATTAATGATCTTATCTACTTCCCATTTTGATACCAAATCATGAACTTCATCTAAATTTCCATATAGCATACCCGTATTAAAAGCAGGTCCTGCGCATAGACATTCCCATCCACATGTATCCATTGACCGCAGTTCGATATATTTTTTAAGTCTATTTTCTGTGAAAATTGTACTTAAATGAGTTGTTAGATCAGCTTCTTCAGGCAACCGATTATTAATTTCTTTAATTTTACCATCCATAAAATCCTTAAATATATATTTTTTTCCAGAAATATATTGATCTTTGTCTTGGATAAATAATATTGGAAAATTTATAACAAAGTCTGCGTATTTTTCGAAATTTATGTTTTCTAAAAATAACTTTGGCAGTCCTCCCCTAGAAGTATTTTGCCAAACTTTTGAGCGATAGGATAAGTAATTACTATTTTTTTTTTCAACTATTGATGAGTTTGCAAATAATGCTATCGAAATTGGAACAATTGCATTTGAAACTTTGAATTTTTTAATAAAATCTTCTTCAGACTCAAAATCAATATTAAGCTGTGTACCACATGTTCTGTACATCATGTCTAAACTTAGTTCACCTCCCAGTGGCATATCTTTAGTCATCACTTTATATCTTTGCTTTGGATTATTTGGTATCTCACTTAATTTAGATATAGGATCAAAGCCAGCACTCACAATTTTTATATCTAATTTTTTTGTTACTTGTTTCAGTTCAAACAAATAATCTTGAGACTCGGAGCATGCCTCATGCATATGATTTAGTTTATCACCTGATAATTCTATTTGGTTTCCAGGCTCGAGTGTAATATTTTTTCCGCCTTTATTAAGGGCAATAATATTTTCTTTTTCAAAAACTGGGTTCCAGCCAAATTCTAGTAAGGCTGTAAACATTTCCTTTATTTTTGGATAATCTACTCTTCTATTATTTTCATTATCGAATAAAAATTTTTCATGTTCGATTCCAATTTTGAAATTTTTGGAGTCTTTAATACCAAACTTAAAGTATTCAATAATTTGGTTTTTCGTCTTTATCATAACTTATTAAGTAGTGATTTATTTATAAAATTAAAGATAATAATAAGGATCTCTAGCAAATATCTTTTTAACCAATGGTTCAAAGTCCTTTAATGACATACTTTTAAAACTTGGATCAAATGAGCATTGGTCATAGTTTTCACAGAAATCTATTGTTGCTTTATAATATTTGTGGTCTTTATATTTGTCTCTAGCATTTCGGTCGCCATCCAGATGATGAGCACTGTAATAAGTTTGAAAAAGTCCGTGATGAAGTATTATCCAGTAGGTTTTTTCAGAAACATAAGGTCTCAATATTGAGGCTGCATATTGCGAGTGATTCATTGGGGCCAAATCGTCACCTATGTCATGCAATAGAGTTGCAACGACCATCTCTTCACTTTCTTTATTTTTATAAGCTCTTGTTGCTGCTTGCAGAGCATGTTCAAGCCTACTAATTTTGTAACCCTCTAACGTTGAGGTTTGCATAGATAGATATTTAAGTATTCGAATAGCTGTTTGTCTCTCAAAATTCTTTTCGTATTTTTCTAAAAGTTGATAATCATCTTTGTTACCGTTTTTCATTTCTGTGAAATTTACAGTTTTCATAAATTAATTGTTAGAAGCAGTGCTCAATAGTGATAATTGAGTTATCTTACTGTCCCCGAGTTCATCAACAGGTTTTACTGGATAATCTCCTGTAAAATAGTGATCTGTTAATTGTGGATAAGTATCGTTTCTTTTATCGAAACCAATTGCTTTATACATACCGTCTATTGATAAAAATTTTAAAGACTTAGCTCCAATATATTCACAGATCTCATCATTATTTTTATTTGCTGCTAATAGTTCTTTTTTAGTAGGAGTGTCTACTCCATAAAAATCTGGATATTTTATTTCTGGACAGGCAATTCTAACATGTACTTCCTTAGCACCAGCATCATACAACATTTTAACAATCTTATGAGATGTTGTACCTCTAACAAGTGAATCATCTACTAGTATAATCTTTTTATCTTTAATAGTTGTTTGATTTGCGTTTAGCTTTAACTTAACACCTAAACTTCTAATTTTTTGACTAGGCTCTATAAACGTTCTGCCTACATAATGATTTCTAATTAATCCGTGCTCATAATTTACATTCAAATGTTGAGCAAATCCAAGTGCAGCTGCATTGCCAGAATCTGGGACAGGAACCACAATATCTGCATTAAAATCATTTTCTTTTGCAAGTTCTTTTCCTAAATTCTTACGATGTTCGTATGCTGTTTTGTTATCCAAAAGACTATCGGGTCTTGAGAAATAAATATATTCAAATACACACGGTCTAACTTTTTTAAGAGGGAAGGGCTTAATACTTTTTAATTCATTATTTTCAATTAAAACAATTTCTCCATTCTCAACTTCTCTTAAAAATTTTGCTCCAATAATATCTAATGCACAGGTTTCAGATGCTAAGACATAACTACCACCAAGCTTACCAATAATTAATGGTCTAATACCATAAGGATCTCTAACCCCAATTAATGAGTTTTGAGTAAGCATTACTAAAGCGTATCCACCTTGAATTTGAAAAATTGCATCAATTACTTTATCAATAGTTTTTGATCTCTTAGATTTTGCAATCAATTGTACGATAGTTTCTGTATCTGAAGTGGTGTAAAAAATAGCTCCTTCCTCTACTAGTTTCTTTCTTAAAGAAATTGAATTGGTTAAATTCCCATTATGAGAAACCCCAATTCCCCCTGCATTAGTATCAGCAAAAAAAGGTTGGATATTTCGTAAAGTATTATTACCAGTTGTACTATATCGATTGTGACCTATGGCATAATTTCCCTTAAGATTATTTAAAACTTTTTCTTTATTAAAGTTATCTCCAACTAACCCAAATCTTTTTTCCGAATAATATTTCTCTCCATCAAATGAAACAATTCCACAACCTTCTTGACCTCTATGCTGTAGGGCGTGCAAACCAAGAGCAGTTAATGCTGACGCGTCTTTTGCATTACTTATACCAAAAACTCCACATTCCTCTTTCAATTTAGGATCAAATTTCTTCAATTTTTTCTTTAGACTCTTGATATGTTTTTTCATTAGGAAATTCTTTAATTAGATAATTACTACCTTTTTCTAAATATGGAAAGGCGTATGATTTGTCTACATTTACTGGCCATTTATCATAATTATAAACGATATGAATAGCTGAAAAAATACAAATAGAAATTATATAAGCTTTTATAAAGCCAAAAAAGAATCCAAACGTTGTATCTAAACCACCAATACCAGTATATCTAACAGCTTTACTTATACCTTTATTGACTAACAATACTAAAAAAATAACTACAATAAAAATTGCCATACCAAGACCAACATCCAATACATACTCATTATCAATAATATCTTTTACATATGGCTTAAATCTAGGAAATAGAATTAGAGTTATCACATAAGCCAAGAGCCATTTTGCCATGGATAGGACACTTAATATAAAACCTTTTTTATAACAGCTAATTAAAGACCAAATAGTGATGACCAAATAAATCAAATCTACAATGGAGGTTGCTTTGTAAAAATCTGCCAAAGTTTCTAACATTAAGTTGATTTACCAAAGGGTTTAATGACTAAGATCAATGCAGGCAATAAAGTTAATACTGAGATCATAGCTAACAACATAGCTAAACCAGTAAACATACCAAAATAAATTGTGGGGATAAACTTAGACAAAACTAAAATTGAAAATCCAAAAACAATTGTGATTGAAGTATTTAAAATTGCAACTCCTACTGTTGAATGACATAATTTTAATGTTTTGTTATAATCTTTAATCTTATTGAACTCCTCTTTGAATCGATAAATATAATGAATACTATTATCTACTGCTATCCCAATTGTAATTGCAGCAATGGTAATAGTCATCATATCTAATGGAATTTCTAGCAAACCTATAATTCCAAGTATGAAAAATGCAGCAATGAAATTTGGTACAACTCCTATTAAAGATAATTTTATATTTTTAAATAGAATTAAAAACATTACAAAAATCCCAATCATTACCAATCCTAAAGTAAGTATTTGTGATTTAAATAGGCTCTGTAATAAATTATTAAATAAAATTAATACTCCAGCAAGTTGATACTCACTTTTATTTAGACCGATCTTATCTTTAAGATCAAAATTTATTTTATTAATTAAATCGTTTCTTCTTAAATTTTCTTGAGAGTCTATTATTCTTAAGCTAATCCTTGCCTCATCATTTTCTATTGAAAGATAGGGATCAATAATTTCTGTCTTAATACTTTCAGGTATTTTAGAATAAAGAACACCCATTTCTAGAGTACCTAAAGGTTTATTGTTATTTAGTTGCGTTGCCACATCAATAATTGATGAAAAAGACAAAACTTTTCCAATTTCAGGAAGACTATCTAGGTAATTATGAACAGATGCAATTTTGTCAATTTTATCTTTAGTGAACCAATATTTATCATTATTCTCATCATTTTCATCACCCCAGTCTTCAAACTCATCGTCTTCAGGTAATTTCTTTTCTTTCTTTTTTTCTTTTTTAGGAAACTTTAAGATCACTTCTAATGGCGTTGTACCTCCAAGCTCTTCATCTATAAGTTTCATACCCTTATAAATTTCAGTATTTTTATTAAAATAATTAATAAAGCTGTTTTCAACTTCTAACTTGCTAATACCAAAAATGCTTAAAATAATTACAATTCCTGTTACCAAAAAAATTGTATTTTTACTATTTATCGATAGCGATCCTAGCAAAACAGTAAATTTAGAATTTTGTTCTTTTTTAAGTGAAATATTTTCGGATGGAGCAAAATTTAAGAAGGTAGGAAGTAAAGTAAATGTAATTATAAATGAAGTAATTAAACCAAAAGTCATCATCCATCCAAAGTCAATAATTGGTCTGATTTCACTAAAGATTAAAGATAAAAAAGCTAAAATAGTAGTAAGAGCAGTGTAAAAAATCGGCCAAAACATTTTTTTTGTCGTTAAAGAAATGATTTCAAAATTATTTTTATTAGGTGAATTTTTTTTAAGTTGTAAAAATCTTGTACTCATATGAATGTTCATTGCCATTGTTAAAATCAACATCAAAGCAATAAAGTTTGATGAAATAACAGTGACTTTCCATCCTAACAACCCAAGTAATCCAGTCATTATTACTACTGAAAATATACAACTGCTAATTGGAACTATAATCCAAATAAGTTTTCTAAAGACAAACCATAAAGTTGCAATAATAAATAACAAAACACCTATACCAAAAACCACAATGTCACTTTTAATAAATGTCATCATGTCATCTGCAATCATTGGTATGCCTCCTAAATAAATCTTACCTGTATCGTCATAGCTCTGGATGACTTGTCTGATCTCTAATATATTTTGATGATTTTGTTTTTTGATTTGATCTTTATAATTTTCTATTTCCTCTTTTGATTTACTTTCAATGTTTTCAAGTTTTTGAGATTGTTTAATATAAACAATTATGCCACTTGTTTTACCATCTTCGCTAATAACAAAGTTTCTAAATACAGGACTATTAAGAATTTCTTTAAATCCTCTATCTTTGTCAACATCTTCATCTTTTAAAGTTTTAAAACTTTCTAATCTTTCTTGAAGTGGGGCATCAGAATTACTTAACAATGGTATATCTAAGAGAGTTACAACACTATGAACCCAATTCAAACTTTGAATTTTATATTTTAAACTCAGTAAATTATTAATTGATGTATCAGTGACCATCCCTTCATTAGGTGTATAGGTAAGAATTAAAAACTCTCTAGATCCGTATCTTTCAGAAACTTCTTTTAGATAGGCTAAATCTGGATCACCATCGATCAATAATGTCTCTGAGGATGCATCTAATCTAAAATCTTTTGCATAATAACCAAAACTTAAGATGGTGATTATTAGTAATACAAGTATTGCTTTAGGATTCTTAAGAACTAAGTTTTGATACATATGAGCCAACATTAGCTCTTTTATATTGGAAATTAATTAGTTTGAGTATCTTTAAATTTTGTAAATCTTTCTTCAAATTCAAGAGTTACGTTACCTATTGGACCGTGTCTTTGTTTCCCAATAATAAGTTGAGCAAGATGTGCAACTTCATTCATTTTTGCTTGCCATTCAGCATGTTCAACTGTGGCTGCCCTTGGCTCTTTTCTTTGTAAATAATATGCTTCTCTATAAACAAACATAACAACATCAGCATCTTGCTCAATTGAACCTGATTCTCTTAAATCTGATAAAAGTGGTTTGTTGTCGTCTCTTTGCTCAACTTGTCTAGATAATTGAGATAGAGCTACTACTGGAACAGAAAGTTCTTTAGCAATTGCTTTTAAGCCTTGAGTAATTTGAGAAATTTCCTGAACTCTTCCATCTTTGTTAAACGTAGTACCTCTCATTAGCTGAATATAATCAACTACAATCATATCAAGACCGAATAGTCTTTTGATACGCCTTGCTCTATTACTTAAGGCAGCAATTGTAATTGCCGGTGTTTCATCAATATAAAGCGGAAGTTCAGAAATATTTTTTGAAGTTTCTAAAAATTTATCAAATTGATCGTCAGAAATTCTTCCTCTTCTAATATCATTTGAACTTATTCTTGCTTGTTCTGAAATTATTCTGGTTGAAAGTTGTTCTGACGACATCTCTAGTGAAAAGAATGCAATAGATGATTTTTTTCCACTATCTTGTAATTTTTGTGCTGCATTAAACGCTATATTAGTTGCAAGAGAAGTTTTACCCATTGATGGTCGTCCAGCTATTATAATTAGATCTGATTGATGCAAACCTCCCAATTTATCATCTAAATCTCTAAGACCAGTTGGAACTCCAACAATTCCTTCTTCATTTTTATAAGCAGCGGAGGCCATTTCAATAGTCTGTTTCATTGCTTCATCAAATTTTACTAAAGAGGAATTAAACGAACCTTTTTCGGCCAAATCAAATAATAGTCTTTCCGAATTTTCTATAATTGTTTGTCCATTAGTATCTAGTTCATTTAATTTGGCACTATCTATGGTTTGCTCAGAGATCTTTATTAATTCTCTTCTAACAAACATATCATAAATAATTTTAGAATACTCCACAGCTTGTCTAACGGATGTAGAAAATTTAGTAATCTTGACTAAGTATTCTGGAACATTTAAATCGTCTTTTTCATCTTCAAAATAATTTTTTAAAGTAATTGGGTTTGCTAGCATTCCTTTATAAATTAGACTTTCGATTGCTTCATAAATCTTTTGATGCATGGGGTCATAAAAATTATTACTGGAAATAATTGTGCTTATCTCATCAAATATATCATTGCTAACAAGAATAGATCCTATTACAGCTTGTTCAGCTTCGATATTGTTTGGAAGTTCCTTAAATTGATTTTTAACTAAGCTTAAGTTATTTTCCATAACTAAGAACTTATATAAAAAAAATATTTTTAAAATTATTAATTATCGCTGGGGAAAAAAATGTATAATTATTGAATTGTTTCTGCGGAGGAAACATTTATTGAGATTTCCGCATCAACTTCTGAGTGTAAAGAAATTTTAACCTTAAATTTTCCTAAAGCCTTTATCTCTTCAATAGGCTGTATCATTGAAGGCTTGATTTCTATCTTATTTTCTTCTTTAACTAGTTTTGCAATTTCAGTTGGTTTAACAGAACCATACAATTCTTTATTTTCCGTACTTAATTTTTTTATTAAATATTCTTTTCCATTAATTTGATTAGCTATTTGGGAAGCTACTTTTTTCTTTTCATTATCTTTTTGAGATAAATCAGACTTAATTTTTTCCACTTCTTTAATATTTTCTTTTGAGGCGTAAAGCGCCTTTTTATTAGCAATAAGATAGTTCCTTGCAAAACCTCTCTTCACATCAATGACCTCACCAATAGATCCAATTCTCTTAAGGTTTTCTAATAATATTACTTTCATTTATACTAATGCTAAGTTTCTAGCTCTTTTAATTGACAATGATAATTCTCTTTGTTTCTTTTGAGAAATGTTTGTTATTCTGGAAGGCAAAATCTTTCCATTTTCAGACATATATTTTCTTAGTAATTTAATATTTTTATAGTCAACTTGTGGTGCACCTTTTGCAGACAGTGGACAAGATTTTTTAAACTTATACTTATTAGGTTGAAAAATACTTAATTTAGCAAAATTGCTTTGTTTCCCTTTTTTATTACCACTTTGTCTTTTAGGCATTAGTTTTTAATACTTTCTTTTTTTTCACTATCATCTTTCTTACCAAAATAGACTGTATCTAAATCAAACTTTTTAACTTTTACAGTTAAATATCTCAACAATTTTTTATCTAAAGACTCATTCTTTTCTAAATCATCAATTACTTTTCCACCACCTTTAATTTTAAAATGGATATAACTACCTTTTCTATTTTTTTTTATTAAGTACGATAGATTTAACAATCCCCAGTTTTCAGTTTTTATCACCTCTCCATCATTTTTTTCAATGATTTTAGAATATTTTTCAGTTAATTGCTTTAATTCACTTGGAGAAGCATCTTGTCTAGCTATAATTGTATGTTCGTATAAATTCATTTAAGTTCTTTAATAAAAAATGAGGATATACTATTATAAAAGTTCAATTACAATAGTTAAAAAGGCAAATTAATTAGTTTTTTTTATATGTTTTCAGTAATTTTCCCTGGTCAAGGTTCACAAATGGTGGGAATGGGAAAGGATGTATATGAAAAATTTGATATAGTTAAAAACTTATTTAAACAGGCAGATGATGCATTAAATTTTTCTATGTCCAAATTAATTTTAGAAGGCCCAAAAGAAAAACTAGATTTAACAATTAATACTCAACCAGCAATATTCTTAATTAGCTATTCAATATTCAGTATAGTTAAAAAAGAATTCAACTTAGATTTAAATAAAGCCAAATATTTTGCAGGACACTCATTAGGTGAATATTCAGCTTTATCATGTGCTGGATATTTAGACTTTTTAGAAACTTTAAAAATATTGAGAATAAGGGGAGAGGCTATGCAAAATTCAGTCCCTAAAGGGCAAGGAGGTATGGTTGTGGTACTTGGTTCAAAAATTGATGTAATTGAAAAAATTTTAACAGATAATAAAAAAATATTTAATGTTCAAATTGCGAATGATAATTCAGAGGGTCAGATGGTTTTGAGTGGAAAAACAAAAGACTTAGAACAGTTAATTCAAATTTTAAAAGAAAATTCGATTAAAAATATTAAACTTCCAGTTAGTGCACCTTTTCACTGTGATTTGATGAGAAATGCTACTAAAATCATGGCAGACGAGTTAAATAAACTTAATTTTAAAAATGGACAAAATAAATTAATTTCTAATGTGACTGCCCATGAGATTAAAGATCCAGAAGAGTTAAAAACTCTCTTAATTAAACAAATTGAGAATAGAGTTAGATGGAGAGAAAGCATTATTAATATGATACAAAATAATGTAAACCATTTTATAGAAATTGGACCTGGGAAAGTATTATCAGGCTTAGTAAAAAGAATTAATAAGAATGTTAAAATTGACACTTTAAACAGTATTAGTGATATTGAGAGTTTAAATGTATGAGTAATTTAAAAGGTAAAAATGTTATTGTTACAGGTGCTTCTGGTGGTATTGGAAATTCGATAATTAAAAAGTTATATCAAAATGAAGCTAATATTTTAGCCTCTGGCACCAGACTAGATAAGCTTAATGAGTTAAAAGACAAATTTGAAAATATTAAAACATTAAAATTTGATATTTCCCAAAGTGATAAAATTGACGAATTTGTAGAAAATGCATCAAAAGAACTTGGCGGAAATTTAGATTGTATTGTTAATAATGCAGGTGTTACCCAGGATAACCTTGCAATAAGAATGAGTTTAGAGGAATGGCAAAAAGTAATTAATATTAATTTAACATCAACATTTTTAATGTGTAAATCTGCAATTAAAAAAATGCTTAAGAATAAATTTGGAAAAATTGTAAATATTACATCTGTTGTTGGTCACACTGGAAATTTAGGTCAGGCTAATTATACTGCATCCAAAGCTGGTATAATAGCAATGTCAAAGAGTCTGGCGATAGAGTATGCAAAAAAAAATATAAATATAAACTGTATTTCACCAGGTTTCATTAAAACTGCAATGACTGACAAATTAGATGATAAATTTAAAGAAGCTATAATATCAAAAATCCCATCAGCTCGTCTTGGAGACCCACATGATATAGCTAATGCAGTACTATTTTTGTGCTCAAATCAATCTGATTACATAAACGGAGAGACTTTGCATATTAATGGTGGATTGTATATGGCTTGACAAAAGAAGTTTTTAAACTAATAAGAATTTATAACAAAAAGGATCAATATGTCAGAAGACGTTTCAAGCAAAGTAAAAAAAATTGTAGCTGATCACTTAGGGATTGACGAAGCGAAAGTAACTGAAGAGTCAAGTTTTATAGACGATTTAGGTGCAGATAGTTTGGATACGGTAGAATTGGTGATGGCTTTTGAGGAAGAATTTGGATCTGAAATATCAGATAGTGAAGCCGAGAAAATTCTAACTGTAGGTGATGCAGTTAAATTTATCGAGGGAAAAGCAAACTAAAAAATCAAATGCCCTCCAAAAAAGAAGGGACAATGATAATTTTATCTTCTCCATCAGGAGCTGGTAAAACAACTATGGTAAAAATGTTATCTAGATTAGATAACTTTGAGGTTTCAATTTCACATACTACGCGTCAACCAAGACATAACGAAACTTCAAATGAAGATTATTTTTTTATTGATGAAACTGAGTTTAAAAGATTAATAAATAATCAGGAATTTTTAGAATATGCAAAAGTATTCGATAACTTTTACGGAACTACAAGAACACCTGTAATTGATAAGTTGAACAAAGGAAAAAATGTTTTGTTTGATATTGATTGGCAAGGAGCCGACCAGATAAAAAATAAAAAATTAGATTATAAGTTAATAACATTTTTTATTTTACCACCTAGTAAAAAAATATTATTTGATAGATTATCAAATAGAGACATGAAAGATAAATTAATTGCAGAAGAAAGAATGAAGCAATTTGAGAGAGATGTATTACATTGGATAAACTATGATTATGTTATAATCAACGAAAACCTTGATAGCTGTTTTTCTAAAATTAAAAAATTAATTTTTGCCGAAATTGAAGACGGTTCAAAAGATTATGATTTAGATTATATCAGAAATCATGTTGAAACTTTAACCAATTAATTTTTCATATTCTTGTGTTAATTTATAATAAGTATCGTATTCCAAATTTTGTGGTCTCAAATTTAAATTTATTTTAAATTTTTCTAAAATTTTTTGATTACCATTAAAAACTTGATTAAATGGTTTTTTTAACATTTTTCGTCTGTGGCTAAAAAAAATTCTAGTGACTTTTTCTAAATTTTTAGGGTCTTTAATTTTGTGGAAATCATTTCTTGGAGTAAATAGTAAAATTGTACTTTTAATCTTAGGCTTTGGTGAAAATGACTCAGGACCAACATCCATAATTTTTTTGATATTTAATTTCCAATTTGATAAAATTGATAATCTACCATAATTTTTCGTATTGAATTTAGCAATTATTCTATCAGCCACCTCTTTTTGAAACATTAAAATTAGACTATTAAACCAAAATTTATTATTAATACCCGTTACCCACTTACTTAATATTTCTGTAGAAATATTGTAAGGTAAATTTCCAAAAACAATTAACCTTTCATCACAAAGCAAACATTCATCTACATTTAGTACATCTTCGTTAAGTATATTTATTTGCTTATTAAATTTATTTTTTAAATTATTTGCTAAAACGTCGTCTTTTTCTATTACTAAAAGTTTTTTTGGTTTTTTTTTTAAAATATAATAAGTAAGGTTTCCTGTACCAGGTCCAATTTCTAGTACTGGTTTATTATGTATATTAACTAAATCTACAATTTTAGCTAAGATTTTTACATCATTCAGAAAATTCTGACCTAGGCTTTTTTTAGCTTTAATCAATATTTATCCAGAAATGAAATTGCTTTCATTAAACTTAACGGATTAGAAATATTTTTTCCCATCATTTTTTCATTAGGTCCATGATCTGGTGATATGCGCACAAATGGTAATCCAAGAGTTATATTAATTGCATCATATTCAAAAATTGTTTTCACGGGTGTTAATACCTGATCATGATACATTCCCAATATAACGTCAAACTGATCTCTATTATTTTTTAAAAAAATTGTATCTGCAGGGAATGGGCCATAAATATTATATCTTTTCTTTTTAAGTATTTGAATTGCAGGTTTTATAATTTTCAGATCTTCATTAAATTTCGATACAGATTCACAATGTGGATTTAAACCAAGTACAGCTATTTTTGGTTTTATATTTAGTTTTTTATAGAATTGATTTATTAGTTCAACTTTTTCGAAAATTAATTTTTTACTTATTTTTCTAGAGACCAACTTGAGTGGTAGGTGAGTTGTTAAAGGACAGACAGACAATTGTTTGTTATATATAAGCATTGCATTTTTTTTTATTTTAAAATTTTTTGAAATATACTCGGTCATGCCTAGATATTTCTTATTTAAGAAAGTATTTTTATTTATCGGACCACTTATAAATCTTTTAATTTTATTTTTTTTAATAATTTTAAATGCAAGCTGGAAACAACTTTCAATATATTTATTAGATTTTGATGAAATACTATCAAAAGCTTTTCTAGAATCGTAATTAACATTGATTAAATTAATACTTTTATTATCAAGCTTATTATTTAATGGTAGATTAAAATTAATTAATTTGATTTTTTTTTTATAACCAAACTTTTTCATTTGAAGCTGAATAACCTTAAGAGATGCAATTATAATTAACGGTTTTTTAACCCTCACATTATCGATTGTCTTAAAGAAAATTTCAAAAAATATACTATTTGGCTCACCTGCTACAATTAATATATAATTTTTAGGATTCATATATTTGAATATCTTTTTTAATTTTATTAAAATATATCTTTGAGAATTGATTTAATTGATAATTTTTAGACGATCTTATCATTTTTTTTAATTCTTCATCAAAATTTAATTCTACTTTGACTGTTTGAATATCATTTATTTTTAATATTAAATAACCCCCAGGTACTGGCATTGGTTTAGTTGCTTCATTAATTTTAGTTTTGTTAACAATTTCTCTTATATTTCTATTCATAGAACTCTCATTAATCCAATCTAGTTTTCCTCCCATGCTTGATGTTTGAGATGAACTGTATCTTAAAGCTGTATTTTCAAATCCTGTTTCAATTATAGCTTTTTTTATTTCCTTGTACTTATCCTTAAAATCTTTTGTATTTTTAACTTCAAACAAAATTTCTGACATTAAAAACTTTTTAATAATTTGATTTTTTTTTATTTCTTTCTTTAATTGATTTTCATTAATTTTTAAATTTTTTGAAAATCTTGCTACAATTAACTCATTCCATAGTGCCTCTGCTCGGATTTTTTCGAGTACTTTTTCATATTCTATTGTGTTATTCTTAAGATATATTTTGAATTCATCTAATGATCCAATTCCTATTTTAGAATAAACTCTAAATAGTAGTTTTTCCAAAAAGTCCTCAGGAATGTTTTCATTAATTAGATTTTTCTTAATTTCATTTTCTTTTATTTTCTCATTTACGAGAGATTTTTTTGAGATCTCATAAACTTCAATATCTGTAAGTTTATTGAGACCTGGATTAAGTGCAGTTAGGTATTTTATTTCATTATTAATATCAATACTTGTTATGATTTGATCATTAACTCTTAAAATTATTTTATTTTCTGTCCCCAGTGCACTATTTATAAATAAAAATAAAAATACATAAATAGAAAAAAATATTTTTAACTTAATTTTCATAAATCCTTCTTTCATATGTAGTTAAAGGAATAAGCGTAATAGTAAAAAATAAGTTTTCAGAAGGTTTTAAATCATTGTCCTGATAAAATGTCTTATTATATTTTATACCTGCAGTTAAACAATCATTTTTATATATGTAGCTTAGATCATAGTATTCTGTTAGGTTAATCTCTTTATTTCTTCTAGTAGAAAATGAAAAAATATTATTTTCATTAACTTCGTAAGATGTTTTGTTTGAAATCACATGATCTGTACCAAGATCATTTCTTACTTCAACATAATCAAATTCTGTAACAAAATTATTCACAGAAAAAATAGTATTCACTGAATGTGAGTCAATACTATTTACATTATTGTTTAATACAAAATCATAACTTAATTTTAAATTATCAAGTAAATTATTATTTACCGAACCAAATATAGCAGAGTTTTTTTTATCGATTGTTGAACTAATCGGTATTTCAGTTTCTTCTGTATCCCTAAACACGGTAGCAAGCTTGAATTCAAGAAACTTATCATCTAAAATATTTTTATCATTTACATCATAGTTATTAGTTAAATTATTTTGAAACTTGTCTAATTTATAGTCGATACCTAAAGTTAATGATTTTCCTGCCTCAAAAGAGTTACTTATTCCAAGCCTGTTAATCTCAAATATATTATTTGCGTTCAAGACTCTACGTAATGATTTATGATTTTTCATATTATTTCCAGGGTTTGCTCTAAAAGAAATTTTAGGTGTAAGTGTCTCTTGACTTAAAGTGTTTTTTTTGATCATTGGCAAAGCTGTCCTAACTTCAGCAATACTCATTGCGTCAACGCTGGGACTAGATTTATAAACAGAATCATTTTTTCCCATAGAATTTAAATTTTTAAAATATAATTTAAAATTATTAACAAAACCACTATCAGTAAGATAATTTATCGAACTAAATTCAAAATCATTTACAACAGAAGTTCTTAAATTATTTGTATCTTTTAAACTATTGCTTCCAGATGAATCAAAATATAATGATCCATCTAAATTTTTTATATTTATATTTCTTGAAAAATTATAAGAAGGCAAAACATACTGATATCGGTCACTATGTGCTACACCTAAGTTTTCAAAAACTTTAATTCCTGTGGTCAAATCATAATTATTATGATCAAAATCTAAATTTAATTGTGAGACCATAACACTTTTACTTGAGGGCATTACAGGGCTTGTAAAAAGATTATTCTGGAACACTTTTAGATAAGTATCATTGTTAACTCTCTCAATTTTTGCATCCAATTTACTTGATAAATAACCAGGAAAATTTAAGTCATTTTCGTACTTTAAAAAAAGATGGTTGATGTCTTTTTTTTTATTATTTACTGATGATTTATAACCTTTTGTTAAACTAAAGTCTGTTATTAGTGATGAATTTTTTGTAACTCTTCGAAATTCATTTTGTAGTATTGCTTTATCTTTAAATAAAGTAGGTTTGAAAGTGTAATCTTTATCATTATCAATCGTTCTAAAATAAGGAATATAAATTGAAGAACCCAATATTCTATGATCATTGAATTGTGGTTGTAAAAAACCCGATCTTCTTTTTACTGTTGAGTCGGGGTGAAAAAATTTAGGAAAATATAAGATTGGAATATCATAAATTTTTAAAATTGCATTATCATAAATCATATCTCTCTTAACTTTGTCATGAGTGATTTTTTTTGCTTTTATACTCCATGGAGGACAGTTATTATTAAGGCTACAAGATGTAAAAACTCCCTTATTTATAACGGTTAGATTTGTATCGCCATGTGAAGAACTTCCGTATATTCTTGGATCTTGTTTTTCATTATCAAATACCCCTTTATAAATTTTAATTTTAGTTTCTTTGGAAACAAATGCATCTTTTGAAAAATCGAAAAAACCTTCTGAAAAGAAATAATTATCCTGTTTATTTTCTCCAACTGTAGAAACAACATTTACATTTTGTGCTTTTAAAAGTTTTTTATCAATATGATAATTAAAGTTGTCAGCTTTATATATATTTCCATTATCATCTTTAATTGTCGACTTATTTTTTGAGGACAATCGCTGAATTTTTTTTGAATAATTTACATTTTTTGACTCGAAATTAAACTTTTTATCTACCAAAGCTTTAGTATTACCATCTGTAAAAATTATTTCATCGTTTATTAAGTATGTTGCTCTATCTGAAAAAATAAAAGTATTTTCTTTTTTATCAATAAATTTAACATTTTGTTTTGCTTCCAAAGTATTAATTTTTTTTTCAAATTTAAAATTTTTTGCTGTGATTTCATAAATGTCATTTATTGCTTTCGAATTTCCTTCAGTAAAAATAATCTCGTCATTTTTTAAGTACGTTGCTTTTTCTGAAAAGATAACTATATCATCTGTTTTACTAGTAAGCTTAACATCACCATAAACATCTAAAATATTAGTCAATTTATTGTAAAGAAAATTTTCTCCAATAATTTCAAATCCATCTTGAGTTACCGCTTTGCCACCTTTTGAACCAAGAATTATATTGCCATTTTCTGTTATATCAATTTCTGTAATATTAAACTCAAATTCATCTTCGGCATATAAGTAATTAAAAATAAATATGTTTATTAAAATATATGTTATTAATTTAAAAAAATTATTTTTCATTGATTCTGATAAGCATTAAAGAATTTGTAATAATTAGAAACAATAGTGGAGACCATATAGCGAAAAATAAAGGAATTCTTTCTGTATTTCCCATAACATTGAAAAAATTACTTATATAATAAATTATCACTGAAAAAAATAACCCAATTACAATCTTAAATGTACTACTTTTAAACCTTTTCGTATTAAACATAATTATAGAAGAAATAATTGTCATCAACATTAAGTAAATTGGATAAGTGAATATTTTATTTAGCTGTATATCTACTTCAACAATGGAGTAATTTAGTGATTTATAATTATCCCTTAAATCTATTAATTGCAAAATTGATAAAGATGATAAATTTGAGAAAAGAGATTTTATTCTTTTTAAATTAAAATTACTCTGAAATTCAAATAACTTGATATTTTTCTTTTCATTTTCTTCAAAAACAGATGCATCGTATATCAACCAATTATTACTTGTAATATTAATTTTATTACTTTTAATATTTCTAATTGGTTCATAGTTTTCATTAAACGTTGTTATAAATGTATCAGTAAGAAAATTATTCTGAATACCACCTGAATTAATAATATTAATATTTTTGTTAACTATATCTTTTATCCATAAACCATTTTTGTTTATAACAGCGAGATAAGATTTATCGGTAGAATATTGATTTTTGATTTCCAAATAATATTTCTGTAAATTAGATGACAAATTATAAAACAGGGTTATTATTAAAATTCCTATAAAAAAACTTAAAATACCTAAAATACTAATTATTCTTAAATTATTAAGTCCTGAATACTTAAAAATATTAATCTCATTGTTATTAAGAAGTTTTATAAAAAAAAATTGAGTTGAAATTAAAAAAATAAAAGGAAACATTTCAAAAATTAGGGAGGGAGTATTCATTAAAGATAAATAAATTGGATAAAGAACACTTACATCTGTATTATTAAAAAATTCGATTTCTTTTAGAATATTTAAAATAAAAACTAGGCTTAACATTATCAAAAATATATTTAAAAATGATTTTAAAAAAGTTAGACATAAAAAATAAATATATGTTTTCATTTCAACCTTTCACTAAATTAAATTTCAATTTAAAAATTATAATTGCATAAGTAACAATCATTAAAATTGGAGGGAGCAATATCAAAAAAATATTATTTATAGAATTCTTATCTATTAAACCAAGAGAACTTTCCGATATGATGATAGCAAGAAGACCAAATAGAAAAACTAAAAATCTATACTTCAAATATCCAACTTTTTCTTTGGAGATCAATAAATTAATCGATGCAATTAAAATTAATAAAGGTAAATAAAATGGAGTAATTAATCTTTTAAATAATTCTTTATAAACATTTCTAGGGTTACTTATTGGACAATTTAATATTTCCTTTTCTATATTTTCATAAACACTTTTTACACATCTAATTAATTCAATAGTTGATTGTTCTTGTAATTTTCTGTGTACCACTACATGAGAAACCATATTTTCTAGACCAAAATCTGATTTAGAAAATTTAAAGTTTGTAGTTTTCCCGTCATTATTATTTAATGTTTGTCCATCGTATAGAGCTAAAATTTTTCTATCTCCCTTTAATTCAAATACACCCTTTTTTGCAAAAGTTATTTGAAAAGCATTTGACGATGATTTTTTAATATAAATATTTTCGAATTCATTTTCTGAATTTTTTTTCTCAGCATAAATAGTCAAACCTTTAACGGTATCATTAAACTTCTGAGGCTTTATTAAACCTTCAAAATAATCAACACTTGAAGTTCTTATTTGATTTTTAGCGATTTCTTGAGATTTTGGTACTATAATTGTTAACAATATTGCTTGAAAAAGAAGAACAAAAAATGACAAAATTAAAAAAAAATTAATTACTTTAATTTTTTCAATTCCATGGTTCCAAAAAATTACCAGTTCATTATTCATTTCATATTTAATAAAAATATAAGAAAAACTAAAAAATAAACAAAACGGAAGAACTTTACTTATTATTTTAGGAAAATTAAGAAGTGTGAACAAAATGTACACATTATAGTTTCTACCATCCTCAATCATTATATCTAAAAAGTTTACAGCCTGAAAAACCCATATAATTGAGCTGATACCAAATATCGCTATAAGAAAAAAAATTAGACAATCTGATAAAATTTTTTGATATATTATTTTTTTCATTGAAATATGGTATTTTTATTCATATATACCATCCATCTCTTCTAGAGTGTAATTAAAATTTATGACACTATTGCTAAATTATAAGAATGTGGTTTCAAAAAAAAAATTACCAATGCTATTTACTTGGTTAATGAGAAATTTAATATTCAAAGTTTAGAAAAATATACTAACAATTCAGAGTATTCTTTTTTATCTGATTTATTAAAGACAAGCGATATAAAGAAAGAATTATTAAATTTTGAAATTAATTCAAATAAAACTATTATTCTAGTATCCTTTAAAAAAGATTTATCTAAATCTGGTGCTGAAAAACTAGGAGCTAAATTATATTCTCACATAAAAGAAAAAATTAAATCTGACTATTTAATTGATACTGACTCAATGCCTCTTAAATACAGAGATTTACTAGGACATTTTTTACATGGGATAAAATTAAAATCTTATACTTTTGAAAAGTATAAATCTAAAAAAGATAAAAAAAAAATATTAATATCTGTAGTAGGTAAAAACATGCCTACAAATAAGGATAAAATAAAATTCAAAGCAATTGAAGAAGGGGCCTTTTTTGCAAGAGATCTGGTATCTGAACCAGGAAATGTTCTACATCCTGATGAATATGCAAAAAGAATAAATACGCTTAAAAAATTAGGGTTAAAAATAAATGTATATGATGAAAAGAAATGTAAAAAACTTGGAATGAATGCTTTGCTTGGCGTAGGTCAAGGTAGTATTCGTGGATCTTACCTGGTAACAATGGAGTGGAATGGAGCAAAAAATAATTCTAAGCCTTTAGCATTTGTTGGAAAAGGGGTTTGTTTTGATACTGGAGGTTATTCATTAAAACCTGCAAAGTTTATGGAAGATATGACTTATGATATGGCAGGCTCGGCAACTGTAGTTGGTTTGATGAAAAATTTAGCTTTAAGAAAAGCAAAGGTTAATGCAGTTGGTGTTGTGGGTCTTGTAGAAAATATGGTTAGTGGAAATGCACAAAGACCTGGTGATATCGTAAAATCTTACAGTGGTCAGACAATAGAAATATTAAATACAGATGCAGAAGGTAGATTAGTTTTAGCAGATGCACTTACCTATACAGAAAAAAAATATAAACCTAGATTTATAATTGATCTTGCAACTTTAACTGGTGCTATTATAGTTTCATTAGGTTCCGAATATGCAGGGTTATTTTCAAATGATGATAAATTATCGAAACAATTATTAGATTCAGGTGACAAGGTAGAAGAAAAATTATGGAGAATGCCTTTACATAAAAACTTTGACAAACTTATAAATTCGAAAAATGCTGATATGCAAAATATTAATTACGTTGGTGGTGCAGGATCCACAACTGCAGCACAGTTTTTACAAAGATTTATATTAAACAAAACACCTTGGGCTCATTTAGATATAGCAGGCATGGCTTTTTCAAAATATGGTGGAGCTTTAAATTCAGGTGGGGCAACTAGCTATGGAGTAAGATTATTAAATAAACTAATAGAGGATTATTATGAGTAATCTAGAACAGACACTGTCAATCATAAAACCAGATGCGGTTGAAAGAAGTCTAGAAAATGAGATTAAGAATATTTTTAAAAATAAGGGTTTTTCAATTTTAAAAGAAAAAAAAATACAAATAGAAAAATCTGAAGCTGAAAAGTTTTATAAAGTTCATGAAACTAAACCTTTTTATAATGATTTATGCGAATATCTCTCATCGGGACCCATTGTTGTAATGGTTCTTGAAAAAGATGACGCAGTACTTGGAAACAGACAGTTGATGGGAGCTACAAATCCACAAGATGCTAAAGAAGGCACTATTAGAAAAAAATATGGAATATCAATAGATAAAAATTCAGTGCATGGTTCTGATAGTGTTGAGAATGCAAAAATTGAAATAGATTTCTTTTTTAAAGATTAAACACTTCTTTAATTGCTTTCGGATACAGCCTGTGTTCTTGAATCAATATTTTTTTTGCTAAAGATTTAGCTGTTTCACTTTTTCTAATCTTCACTTTTTTTTGAAGAATTATTTTTCCCGAGTCTAATCTATAATTAACAAAATGCACAGTACAACCAGAATATTTTTCATTATTTAACAGTACTCGTTTATGGGTATTCAAACCTTTATACTTTGGAAGCAAAGAAGGATGAATATTTAATATTTTACCTTTAAAATTTTTTATAAAATTTTTAGATAAAATTTTCATAAATCCTGCAAGACAAATTAATTTAATATTTTTATTTTCTAAATCAGAAATTATTTTCTTTTCAGCAATTATTTTATTTTTAAAATTAAAAACTTTTTTTGATATTTTAAAAATTTTTCCAAATTTTAAACCTTTAGCTTTAGAGTTATCTGATATAATTAATTCTATCGAAATTGGTGAATTATTTTTTTTAGAAAATTGAATTAATGATTTCAGATTACTCCCAGTTCCAGAAATGAATACTGCACACTTTATCTTTTTAGGACCAGTTAATTGAACCATTTAATTTAACTTTGTTATTACCTTTAGAAATTTTACCTATCACATAGGGTTTGAAGTTCCTGGAAAAATGTTTTGAGACCTTTTTTAAATTTTTAGTATTAATTATTAAGCAAAATCCAACTCCACAATTAAAAGTTTTTAGCATTTCTTTTTCTGATATTCCTTGTTTATTAAGCCATTTAAAAATACTTAATGTTTTAATTTTGTTTAAGTCGATATCCGCAACTAATTTATCTGGAATTACCCTTTTAATGTTATCTGATAAGCCTCCACCGGTTATGTTTGCACATCCATTAATTAAATTTTTATCGATCAATTTTAACACTTCGTTAACATATATTTTTGTAGGCTTTAAAAGTTCAGAACTCAAATATTTATTTTTTTTAATATTAACTTTTTTTTCATTTATAAGATGCCTCACTAAAGAAAATCCATTAGAATGTAATCCGCTTGATGGAATAGCTAAGATAAGATCATTATGATTAATCAGATTTTTCTTTAAAACCTTTTTTTTATCTACAACACCTACAGCAAAACCTGCGATATCGAATTTATTTTTTTCATAAGTTCCAGGCATTTCCGCTGTTTCACCCCCAACAAGTTCACACCCTGATAATCTACAACCTTTGAGAATTCCTTTAATTATTGATTTAAGTTTTTTTAAATTAATTTTATTAATTGAAATATAGTCTAAAAATAATAATGGTCTGGCACCTTGCACAATTAAATCATTAACACTCATCGCAACTAAATCTATGCCAATAGTGTCATACTTATTAAGTGTGTTGGCTATCTCAATTTTAGTACCAACTCCATCTGTACAAGCTACAATTTTAGGTTGGTTTATTCCATAAGGAATATTAGTTATAGACCCAAATCCACCAATATTAGAAAACTTTTTTTTGCCTTTTTTCTTTGATGAAACATTGGAAATGAACTTAATAAAGTTATCCGCAGCGTTTATATCAACACCACTTTTTTTATAGGTAAATTTTTTATTATTCATTAAAATAGTTTATGAAATATATTTTTCAAAATATTAAATTAAGAAAGTTATATATATTTTTTTTATTTCTTGCTGTATTAAATATTTTTTTTTCCACAGGAATAAGTCACTCTAAGACTTTTTCTATAAGCGATGTTGAATTATCTGCCCCTTTCAAGAAAAATTTTAATAAAAATAAAATAATAGATGAAGGATTTACACAAGCTTTTAATCAGCTAATCATATCAATTGTTCAGTCTAAGGATCAACAAAAGCTTGAGCAAATTACACTAAATCAAATCAAAGGTATGATTGAGACATTTTCTATTAAAGAGGAAAAATTTGTAGATGAAATTTATCATATAAAGCTTAACGTAACTTTTAATAAAAAAGTAATTTTTGATTTATTAGAAAAAAAAAATATTTTTCCATCTTTACCGATTAAAAAAAATATTATTTTTCTGCCAATAATTGTTGATCAAAATAAAAATCAAATAAAAATGTTTTCAGATAATATCATTCATAATCTATGGAATTTAAATATTAAAAAATATGATCTTTTAAATTATATTTTACCAACTGAGGATCTTGAAGATTTAAATATAATAAAAAAAAATATTAAAAATTTAGAGAAATTTGAATTTAGTGAAATTATAAAAAAATATAATCTTGAAAATTATATTATTTCAATTTTTTTTGTACGCGCTAATCAAACTATTTTGTTAAGCAAAATTAGTTTAAACAACAAAACAACTATTAAAAATAAAGAAATACAAAGTATTGATTTAAAAGGATATGATGAAGCAAAGAAATTTATAGAAAGTTTAAAAATTACTTTTGAAGATTATTGGAAATCTCAAAATGAAATAAATACATCTGTCAAACTACCTTTAACGATTTCAGTTAAAAATAGTAATAATATAAAAATTTATCAATTAGAGGAAAAATTATCTAATATAGATTTAATTTATAATTTTTATATCTATAAATTTGATAACAATAATAACATTTATAAAATAATTTTTAATGGAACTCCCTCTAAATTTATCGAAGTTATGAAGGATAATAATTATAAATTTGAAACCACAAATAAAATATGGGTGATGAAATGAAAAATCTAAACCAACAAATTCTTAATTTTGACTATGAGCAGAATTTTAAGGACCAAGATTTTTATGTTTCAAAAAGTAATGAATATTCATTTAAACTTTTAAATAGTTGGCCCCGATGGGAAAAAAATTTTGTAAATTTAATTGGTGAAAATTTTTCTGGAAAATCACACCTGATAAATATTTTTCTAAAAAATTTTAAAGGTACTAAAATCTCAGCAGATTTAATTGATAATAGTTTCTTGAAAAAAATTAAAGTACATGAAAATATTATCATTGAAGATTTATCAAATAGTATTGATGAAAATTTATTATTTACGATAATTAATACTATAGATCAGGATAATAAATATCTTATTGCAACTTCGGTAAAACCAATTGTGGACTTAAAATTTAAATTGGATGATCTTAATTCAAGATCTAAAAATTTTCTTTTATCACAAATAGAGCAACCTGAAGATGATCTGATGTATGCTTTAATATTAAAAAATTTATCTGATCGTCAGATCTCAATTAATAAAAAATTAATAGATTTTATTATTAAAAGGATTAGTAGATCTTATGGTAAAATATCTGATTTCATATATAAAATCGACGAAATTAGTTTAAAAAGAAAGAAACCAATTGACTTTAAAATTATAAAAGAGGCTTTAGGAGAGTAATTGAGTAAGTACAGAACACATAAATGTAACGAATTAAGAAAAAGTGATGTTGATAAAAACGTCTCTATTTCTGGATGGATAAATAAAAAAAGAGACCATGGAAATTTACTGTTTATTGACCTGAGAGATAATTATGGAATCACACAATGTATAATTGATAAAGAAAATAAAAATTTCTCAGAATTGGAAAAAATACAGCTAGAGACTGTAATTAAAGTAAGTGGCAAAGTTGTAAATCGTTCTGATGAAACTAAAAACAAAGATATTGAGACTGGAGAAATTGAGATTGCAATATCTGATTATGAAATATTAGGAACGTGCAAAGAATTACCAATGCCTATTTTTAGTGATCAGGAATACGCAGAGGAAATAAGATTAAAATACAGATTTTTAGATTTAAGAAGAAAAAAAATTCATGATAATATCATCTTAAGATCTAAAGTTATTTCCTTCATCAGAAGTGAAATGATAAACTTAGGTTTTTTAGAATTTCAGACTCCAATTTTAACTTCTTCTAGTCCTGAAGGAGCTAGAGATTTTCTTGTACCTAGTCGTCTTAATCCAGGAAAGTTTTATGCATTACCTCAAGCTCCACAACAATTTAAACAATTAATAATGGTATCTGGTTTTGATAAATATTTTCAAATAGCTCCCTGTTTTAGAGATGAAGATGCTAGAGCCGATAGAAGTCCAGGTGAATTTTATCAACTAGATTTAGAAATGTCTTTTGTAGAGCAAGAAGATGTATTTAAAATTGTTGAAAAACTAATTGTTAATACTTTTAAAAATTTTTCTGATAAAAAACTTTTGTACGATGTATTTCCAAGGATACCATATTCTCAGGCGATGCTTAAGTATGGAAGTGATAAACCAGATTTAAGAAATCCACTTATTATAAAAGATATTACAGAAATTTTTAATCGAGAGGATGTTTCATTTGATATTTTCAAAAAATTAGTAAAATCTGGTTCTAAAGTAAGATCTATTTCGACCAAAAATACAAAAGATAGACCTAGAAGCTTTTTTGATAACATTGATAAATGGGCCAAAGATCAGGGTGCTTCAGGATTAGCTTACTTTACTTTTGAAAAAGATAATAAAATCTCAGCTAAAGGACCAATAGGAAAATTTTTTTCTGAAGAGGCGCTATTAGAAATAATGAAAATTACTAAATCTCAGGTGGGAGATAGTATTTTTCTGGCATGTGGAAAGCAAAATGAACTAGAAAAAATAACAGCACTGGCTAGAGATAAAATTGCTAAAGATTTAGATCTAATTGACGACAATACTTTTGCTTTCTGTTGGATCGTTGACTACCCTATGTTTGAAAAAGATGATTTCACAAATAAGATTAAATTTAGTCATAACCCATTTTCTATGCCACAGGGAGTCCTAAAAGAAAAAGATTTTGAAAATCCCCTTGATATTCTTGCTTACCAATATGATATAGTTTGTAATGGTATAGAGTTGTCCTCTGGTGCAATAAGAAATCATAAACCTGATCTTATGTATAAACTTTTTTCAATTGCTGGTTACAATAAAGCAGAGGTAAATGAAAAGTTTAGTGGGATGATAAATGCATTAAGTTATGGTGCACCACCACATGGTGGTATTGCTCCTGGAATAGATAGAATTGTAATGCTCTTAGCAAATGAAAAAAATATAAGAGAAGTAACTATGTTCCCAATGAATCAAAATGCTCAGGATTTGATGATGAATGCACCATCAGAGATTAAACAAGAACAATTAAAAGAATTAAATCTTTCATTAAAGACAAAAAATTAAAAACTATTTTTTTCCTTTTAAGTTAATTTTAACATCAGATAAATCTACTAGATTTTTTTTATAATTATTTCTTACAAAACCTTTACTTGTGATATCTTTAACAATTTTTAATAGCTGTTTTTGATCCTCTGAATTCTGTTCTTCAGAAACACTTGTATCGTTTCCACCAATAGAAGGTGTGTGAGCAAGGTCTTCTCTATTTTGATAAGAGATTGCTAGCTCTCTAAAAATATAGTCTAAAATAGATGTAGCACTTAATATTCTGTCATTCCCTAAAACTTTACCTGAGGGTTCAAATTTTGTACCAACAAATGCACTTATAAATTCATCTAAAGGCACTCCATATTGAAGTCCTAAAGAAACTGCAATTGCAAAATTGTTCATTAATGCTTTTACTAATTCACCTTCTTTACTTGTATCAATGAATATTTCTCCAATTTTTCCGTCTTCATATTCGCCGGTATGCAGATAAACTTTATGATCTCCAATAGTTGCCTTTTGGATATATCCTTTTCTTCTATCTGGCATACTAAATCTCTTTCCACCTATTTCAGAAGCCTTATTGAGATTTGTAACTATATTTTCTTTACTAATAGTATTGACACTCTCATTTTTGTCTAATATTTCAACATTTTTATTTTCTATAACCTTATTATTTTTTGGATCAAGACTTTTAGTCTTTCTATTGTCTAATTTAACATCTAAAACTTCGAATTTACCATCATCTCTTTTTTCTAGATTCTTTAACTCTGTCTCATTTATATCATCTAAGTAATGATTTACTTTAAAAGTACACGTGTAATAAGTTTCAACTAGATATTTTGACATTTGACCTCAATTTAAAATTAATTTGAATAATGAATCATTTAATTTATATACTTATTCAAATTTTAGTCTAATTTAAATTTTACAATTTTTAATTGAAAAAATAATAAATAAAAATGTTGACACTTTTTAAAAAAATTTTCATTTGGTGGAATCAAGACACATTTGGAACTAGATTAAAAACTATATTTTTTGGAAAACTTGTTGGCACAGACGAGTTAGGCAACAAATATTATCAAAGTAAAAAGGGAAAGAGATGGGTTATATATGCTGATACAATTGATGCTTCAAAAATTCCTGTTGAGTGGTATTCATGGATACATTTTACTCCCAATAGAATAGAAAGAAAGCATGTTTTAGAAAAGTATGAATGGCAAAAGCCACATCAATCTAATCTGACTGGTACCGATAAAGCATACTATCCAAATAGAAATAAAGATGGAGTTAAAAAAAAATATACCACCTGGAAAAAATAATCTTAAATATAATTTATTAATTTTTTTTAATTTTTTTTTGTGTTCAGTTGCATTTTCACAAAGTAATTTAGAAGGTGCCTATACTGATATCAAAATATTGGACAAAATAAGTTCTAAAAATACACTCTTAAAATTAAAAAATGGAGATCTAATAAAATTTAAAGATTTATCTATAAAAAGTTTGAAATGTAAAAATTCAGAGTTTGATGATAACCCAGAAATAACTGCATATTTGCAAGTAACTGATTTAAATAATATTAATAATGATGAAGTTTTTGCTTTTAATGGTTGGATGTTTTCATCTAGTCCATCAATAACTCCTTTTGATCACCCAGTTTATGATATTTGGCTTGTAAGCTGTTATTAAATAATTTTTTCTTTATCTATCCAGCTTACATTAAAGTCAGACTCTATAAATTTTTTGTGATTTAATAGTTTTTTATGCAATGGAATAGTTGTTGTAATTCCCTCAATTACAAATTCATCTAAAGATCTATTCATTCTTTGAATTGCTTCTGATCTATTTCGACCATGACAAATTAACTTACAAATCATACTATCGTAATAAGGTGTAACTTTATATCCTTGATATATAGCTCCATCTACTCTTGTTCTAAAACCAGAGGGTTGATGACACATACCAATCGTACCAGGGGAAGGTTGAAAGTTTTTACTTGCATCTTCTGCGTTAATTCTACACTCAATTGCATGACCTCTTGGATTAATATCATTTTGCTTTAATGCAGTTTCGTCTGAGAATGCAATCCAAATTTGTTCTTTAATAATATCAATACCTGTAACCATTTCTGTTACTGGATGCTCTACTTGAACTCTGGTATTCATTTCAAGAAAATAAAATTTTCCATCTTCATATATAAATTCGACTGTTCCAGCACCCATATAACCTATTTTTTCAACCATTTTTACTGTTTTTTCAAAAAGATCTTTTCTAATTTCGTTGTTTAAAACTGGACTAGGTGTCTCTTCAATAAGTTTTTGATGTCTTCTCTGTACCGAACAATCTCTTTCGTGAAGATGCACAACTCTGTTTTTGCCAGCTAAAATTTGCACTTCAATATGCCTAGGATTTTGAAAAAATTTTTCAATGTAAACTTCATCATTTCCGAAATATTTTTTTGCCTCTGATTTGGCAGTAGAGAACAATGTTTCAAATTCCTCTTCTTTATAAACTATCTTCATACCTTTTCCACCACCGCCACCTGAGGCTTTAACTAAAACAGGAAAACCAATTTTTTTACAGAGCTCCTTACCTTGAAATATATCTTTTACACCACCCTCAGAACCCTCAATAACTGGCAATCCATTTTCTTTTGCGATTTTTTTTGCTTCAATTTTATCTCCCATCATCGCAATTAATTCAGAAGAAGCTCCGATAAATTTAATCTTATTTTCTTCTAATATTTTTGCAAAATTTGCATTTTCCGAAAGAAAACCATAACCAGGATGAACTGCTTCAGCATTAGTTAGTTCTATAGCTGACATTAATGCAGGAATATTTAGGTAACTGTTTTGTGGTTGATGAGAGCCTATACAAACACTTTCATCAGCAAGTCTAACATGCATACTATCTCGATCAACATCCGAATGAACAGCAACAGTTGAAATTCCCCATTCCTTACAAGCTCTAATAATTCTAACTGCTATTTCCCCACGGTTAGCAATTAAAATTTTTTTAAACATTAATTATTCTAATATTATAAGAGTCTGACCAAATTCAACTGGTTGACCATCATTAATACATATCTCTTTAACAACACCATCGGATGAAGAGGGCACATGATTCATTGTTTTCATCGCTTCAACAATCATTATCGTATCACCTTTATTAATTTTTTTACCTACTTCGACAAATTTTTTTGCTCCTGGTTCAGGTGCATGATAAGCAGTACCAATTATTGGAGATGTAACTTCAATACCATTTATAATGTCTTGGTTATTTTCTGAAATATTTTTTTCAATTGTTGAATTATATGCAACCATTGAAGGTTGATTAATATTAGTTCCAATATTTTTTGAAACCTTAATTTTCATATCCTTCTCAGTGATTTCTATTTCAGTGAGATTGAATTCTTCTAAATATTCGTTTAATTCTTTTATAATTTTTTTATCAATTTTCATTCTCAAAGATCTTTTGTATAGAAATTATGGCTAAAATATAACCCTCAGTGCCCAAACCAAAAATGCCACCAGTTGCTATGTCACTTATTAAAGATTTGTGTCTAAACTCCTCTCTTTTATAAATATTAGATATATGTAATTCAATTATTGGTTTTTTGAACATGCTGAGAGCATCTCTAATTGCAACAGACGTATGTGTAAACCCTGCAGCATTGATTATCATTCCTTTGTATTTTTTTCTGGCTTCTTGGATGATATTTACGATCTCACCCTCTAAATTTGATTGAGTAAAGTTTGCTTCTAGACCAATTTCTTTTGATTTTTTTATGCATTTTTCTTTTATTTGCTCAAATGTATCCGACCCATATTGTGATTGTTCTCTTTCACCTAATAGATTAAGATTTGGACCATTAATAATAATTATTTTATTAGTCATTCAGCACTTATATACGATGAAAAAAATAAAAATTAAAGTAAATGGTAAAGTTAAAACAGTTTTGAATAACTCTAAATTGTCTATTCTTTTAAATAATCTTAATATTCCAATAAAAAAAGTAGCAATTGAATTAAATCAAGAAATAATTGATAAAAAAAAAACCAATAATATAAAATTAAAAAGAAATGATAAAATTGAAATAGTTCATTTTATTGGAGGAGGATAACTTGAAAAAAGATAAGTTAATAATTGCGAAAAAAAAATTTGTCTCAAGATTAATAGTCGGTACGGGAAAATACAAAAGCATGTCAGAATGTGCAAAGGCAATAAAATTTTCTGGCGCAGAAATAGTGACAGTTGCTGTAAGACGTGTGAATATTTCAAATAAAAATAAACCTCTTTTGATGGATTATATTGATCCAAAAAAAATTACTTATCTCCCGAATACAGCAGGTTGTTTTAATTCAAAAGATGCTTTAAGAACTCTAAGACTAGCAAGAGAAATTGGAGGATGGAAGCTAGTCAAGCTAGAAGTTTTAGGAGATAAAACAAATCTATTTCCAGATATGATTGAGACGCTTAAAACAACAGAGGTTCTTGCTAAAGAAGGATTTAAGGTTATGGTTTATTGCAATGATGATCCTTTAATGGCAAAACATTTAGAAAATTCAGGTGCAGATGCAATTATGCCTTTGGCGGCTCCAATTGGTTCTGGCTTAGGGATATTAAATAAAATTAATATTCAAATCATTCGAAAGCAAACTAAACTTCCTGTTATTATTGATGCAGGTTTAGGTCAAGCATCAGATGCAACTATTGCAATGGAGCTTGGTTGTGATGGTGTCTTAGTAAATACAGCAATAGCAAAAGCAAAAAAACCATTTGAAATGGCTTTAGCTTTTAAAAATGCAGTTGTGGCTGGAAGGCAATCTTATAATTCAGGAAGAATAGGTAAAACTCTCATGGGAAATCCATCGTCTCCAACTGAAGGAATTATTTAGGTTTTTTATAAAATCCTTTTTTTTTGTAAGTTTTTTTATAAGTCTTTTTATAAGTTTTTTTATAAGTTTTTTTATAAGTTTTACTTCCCTCATTTTGAATTATTTTATCTTCTTTATTTTGAAGCTCTAAATTTTTAAGTTTTTCATAATACTCAACTAATTCTATTGTTTTTTTAGATTTGTTTTGAACATTTATTATATATTCAGGAATAATTAATGAATTGTCACTAATTATATCTAGCGTCATCTTATTCTTTTTTTCAAAATAAGTTAAATCATTAACAAAGTTTTCTTTTAAAAAGTCAGAAATTTTTTTACAAACTTTTAATTCTACAAACTTTGCTTTGTTTAAAACTGCTTTTAATTCAACAATTTTAAGCAGTTTCTGTGCGAATGACTCGTCTGTTAAAGTAACTTTCCACTTAATTGCACTTTCTCTTAATCTTTGTCTAGACATTTCCAAAAGACCAAAGTTACTTATTCTTCCTATTTGTATTCTAGCTCTATCTGATCTACATTTTTCTTTTAGTTTTCTCTCAACTAATCTTCTATTTCCGTAATTAAGCATATCTATAAAATCTATTATAATTAAACCAGACAAATCTCTTATTTTAATTTGTCTTGCAATTTCTTCTGCTGCTTCGATATTTGTGTCTAATGCTGTGCTTTCAACATTTTTACCTTTTATTGAGCTCCCTGAGTTTATATCTATAGATACTAATGCTTCTGTAGGGTTAATAACTAAATAACCTCCTGATTTAAGTTTAATTTGAGAGTCAAAAATTTGATTTAATTTTTGCTCAATATTTTCTTCAATGAATAAAGGTACTTTACCTCTGTATTTTTTTACTTTTTTAACACTAGATGGCATCATTGTTTTCATAAATGACTGGGCTTTTTTATAACCTTCGACACCTTCTATAATTATATTTTGAGTATTGTCATCGAACATATCTCTTAGGGTTCTTTTAATAATTTCACTTTCTTGATGAATAAGTGATGGAGCAATGGAATTAATTGCGATATCTTTTATTTGACTCCAAGTTTTTATAAGAGTTGTTAAATCATTATTGATTTCATTTTTAGTTTTGTTACTTCCTGCTGTTCTAACTATTAATCCCATCTCTTTAGGAATTTCAATTTCATTTAAAATCATTCTTATTTTCTTTCTGTCTGCAGGATTAAAAATTTTTCTCGAGATCCCTCCACCTTTTGGTGTATTTGGCATAAGAACTATATATTTTCCTGCAATTGAAATGAAAGTACTCAAAGCTGCTCCTTTTTGACCTCTTTCATCTTTTATAACCTGAACAAGTATGACTTGATTTGGTTTAATAACTTCTTGAATTTTATATCTTTTAAACTTAAAAATATTTTCTTTCTTTTTTTCTTTTTCCTCTTCTGTATTATTTTTTTCGTCTACAATTTCTTTTTCTTTTTCAATGGGATCATCTATTTCTAATTTTCCTTCAGCAATATTTTCTTCTTCTTTAGCTTCAACTTGTTTAGAGAGTTCTTCTCTAGCTTTCTCTTCTTCTTCTTTAATTTTATCTAAATCTGCTTTTGGTATTTGATAATAATCTGACTGAATGTCATTAAAAGATAGAAAGCCATGTCTATCTCGTCCAAAATCAATAAAAGCTGCCTGAAGAGATGGCTCGATTCTACTTACTTTACCTAAATAAATATTATTTTTTATAAGGTTATTTTTTAAACCTTCGTATTCGTAATCTTCAATGTTTTCGCCAGATTTAAGAACAACCCTAGTTTCATTTGGATGCGAAGCATCGATATATAAATTTTTTTCCATAATATTGTAATTGTTGGTTTCATTAAGTTTTCTAGTTTAAAAATAAATTTTGTTTAATCCTTCTGCCTTATCTTTAACAAATTCCAAGATATAATGGAATTAAAATGCATAATTTTTTAAAGAATATTCTTATTATTTCTGTATCTGTAGTTCTTTTAACTGGTGTTTTATTAGTTGGCGTGTTGTGGACATACTCAAATGATATTCCAGACTATAAATTTTTAAAAAATTATAAACCACCAGTTTCAAGTAAGGTTTATTCTGGAGAAGGTGAACTAGTTGCAGACTTTTCTAAAGAAAAAAGAGTATTTGTTCCTTACGGCTCGATCCCTAAAAATGTAATAAATGCATTTTTATCTGCAGAAGATAAGAATTTTTTTTCACATCCAGGTGTAGACGCTAAAGGAGTACTCAGGGCATTCGTGAACAATATATCTAACATTATTTCTTCTAAGCGTTTAGAGGGTGCCTCAACAATAACCCAACAAGTTGCTAAAAATTTTTTACTAACAAATGAAGTAAGTATTAATAGAAAAATTAAAGAAGCAATTTTAGCATTTAGGATAGAAAGAGCACTTTCTAAAGAAAGAATTTTAGAATTATATCTAAATCAAATATACTTAGGAAGTGGAGCCTATGGAGTAGCAGCAGCTAGTTTAGAATATTTTGATAAATCAATTAGGGATTTAAATTATTCAGAGGCTGCGATATTAGCAGCGCTACCCAAAGCTCCAAGTAGGTATAATCCATACAGAGATATTGAGCTTGCAAAGTTTAGACGAAATCTGGTTTTAAAAAATTTATTTGATAATAATTACTTAACCTCTTCTCAGCATGAGAAATTTAAAAAACAAGATATCATATTAAATAAAAATCAAAAAATCTATTTAGAAGATGCTCAATATTTTATTGAAGACGTAAGAAAAAATGTAATTGAAAATTTTAATTACGATAAAGTTTATAAGCAAGGTTTTAATATAAATACACCTATCAATTTAGAATTTCAAAAAATTGCTACAAACTCTTTGAGAAATGGACTAATTTTATATGATCAAAGAAAAGGTTGGAGAGGACCATTAACTAATAAAATTTATAATAGTAAATGGAATAATGATTTAAAAAAATTTGATTTGGAAAAATCAATTGAATGGTCATTAGCAATAGTAAAAAAAATAAATAAATTTTCAGTTGAAATTGAGACTGATGAAAAAATTAGCGGTGTTATTGAATATAAAGATATTTCTTGGACTAAAAAAGAATTCAAAAATCTTTTGCAAGTAGGCGATATTATATATGTAAAAAAAATAAAAGATAAACAATTTAGCTTACAACAATTACCCAAAATTAATGGAGGAATTGTTGTCATGGATCCTTACACTGGAAGGATTTTGGCACTTAGTGGTGGATTTAGTTTTAAAAAAAGTGAATTTAATAGAGCTTCTCAAGCAAATAGACAGCCAGGTTCTGCATTTAAACCATTTGTTTATGCATTAGCATTAGAAAACAATTATACCCCAACATCTTTAGTATTAGACGCACCTTTAGTTTTAGATCAAGGTGACGACTTAAAAATGTGGAAACCTGAAAATTATGGAAAAAAATTTTACGGCCCATCTACAATTCGAACTGGGTTAGAAAAATCGAGAAATTTAATGACTGTCCGGATTGCTCAGAATCTTGGTATAGATAAGATTATAAATTTTTCTAAAGATCTCAAAATTTATGAAAATCCTGAAGAATTATTGTCTGTATCATTAGGCTCAGCTGAGACTACACTATTAAATTTAACATCAGCTTATTCAGCTTTTGTAAATGGTGGCAAACTGGTTGAGCCAATATTAATTGATAGAATTCAAGATAGTGAGGGTAATACTATATATAATAATAATATGAGACAATGTATAGATTGTGATGAAATTTCTTACTTAAGTAACGATTATCCAAAAATTAAAAATAATTATAAGCAAATTTTTTCACCAGCTACCGCATATCAAATGACTTCAATACTAGAAGGAGTAGTTCAAAGAGGTACAGGAAAAAAACTTAAAGACTTAAAATTAAATATTGCAGGCAAGACTGGCACAACAAACAAAAACACTGACACTTGGTTTATTGGCTTTACATCAAATTTATTAGTAGGCGTTTATGTAGGCTCAGACAATCCTGCTCCTCTTGGAAAATATGAAACTGGTTCAAAAACAGCATTACCAATTTTTAAAGATTTTATTAAACAAGCTGTTAAAAAATCAGACGCCAGGCCGTTTAAAGCAGCTGAAGATACGATTATGATGGTAGTAGACCCAAATACAGGTCAAAAAGCTAAATTTACTTCAAAAAATACTATAATAGAGGTTTTTAAAAAAAAAAATGTTGTAAATGGCAAAGTCCTTTATTCAAATACAGATAGATTAGATGCTAATAATATATTAAAGTTTTATTAATGAATGACAATTTTCAAAATTACAAAAAAGAAATAGATAAAATCAATCAAAGAATTAAGGAGTATCTTTGAAAAAAATAGTATTTTTTCAAAACTCCAGTCTTTAAATTCAAAAATGCTAGAAGCCAATTTTTGGCAAGATAAAAATAACTCTCAAAAAGTAGTAAAAGAAAAAAAATTTTATGAGGATTTAATAAACTCTTTAAACTTATCAGTTGAAAGGTTAAATGATTTTGAAGAGCTAAATGAATTAGCTTTAGAGGAAAATAATTTAGCCATTCAAAGTGAAATTATTCAAAATATTAAACAACTTAAGTCAGAAATTAAAAAAAATGAAATTAAATGCTTTTTATCAAGTGAAGCTGATCCATTAGATTGTTATATAGAGATCCATGCTGGTGCAGGAGGTACCGAGAGTCAAGATTGGGCCGATATGTTAAGAAGAATGTATTTAAAATGGTCAGATAAAAAAAATTTTAAATCTAAATTAATTAGCGAACACAAGGGAGATGAGGCCGGCATAAAATCAGCAACAATTAAGATAGAAGGTGATTATGTTTTTGGTTGGCTTAAGAAAGAATCAGGCATTCATCGATTAGTAAGAATATCTCCATTTGATTCAGGTGCAAGAAGGCATACAAGTTTTGCAAGTATTTGGATTTATCCAGTTGTTAATGAAAATATTAATATAGAAATCAATGATAAAGATTTAAGGATAGATACTTATCGTTCTAGTGGAGCAGGGGGACAACATGTAAATACCACTGATAGTGCAGTAAGAATAACACATTTACCATCAAAGATCGTCGTACAGTGTCAAAATGAGAGGTCACAACATAAAAATAAAGAAACATGTATGAATATGCTTAGAGCTAGATTATATGATTACGAAATAAAAAAAAGAGAACAAGAAAACCAAAATACAGAAAACTCTAAATCTGAGATTGGCTGGGGACACCAAATAAGGTCATATGTATTACAACCATACAGACTGGTTAAAGACAATAGAACAAATTTTGAAAGCACTAGTCCAGATAAAATTTTAGATGGTGATTTAGATGAATTTTTGGAGCAATCACTTTATAAAATTAAATGAAAAATCAAATTTTAAAATCTTTTTATATAATCTTATCTCTTATTTTATTAATTATAATTTATTTAAGTACTATAGGAATTGAAACAGATAGATTTAATAATAAAATCAAAAAAAGAATAAGTCAGGTTAATAATAATTTAGATGTGGATTTAAAAAAAATTAAAATAAAAATTGATCTAATAAATTTCAAAATTTATACAAAAACAGTAGGTCCAAAATTACTTTTATCTAAGAAGTCATTGCCATTAGAATATGTAAAATCAGAATTTTCAATTAGTTCATTATTAAAAAATGAGATAAGCATTTCCAATATAGAGGTTAATACAAGTTCAGTATTGCTAAAGGATCTTATTAGTTTTGTTAGACTAACAAGCAATAAAGCAGAGTTATTCTTATTAGAAAAAATAGTAAAACAAGGTCATATTATCTTAAATCTAAATTTAAATATAGACCAGGATGGAAACGTTAAAAATGATTATAAAATTAATGGTTTAGTTGAAAATGGAAATGTTGACCTTTTGAGTCGGGGCAGATTAGAAAAAATAAACTTTAATTTTAATCTTAAAAAAGATGATTATATTTTAAATGAGATCAACTTTAGATTTGATAATATAAAATTCAACTCAGAAAAGCTGAAGATAAAAAAGCAAAAAGATATTTTTCTGATCAATGGATCTGTAAATAATAGTCAGTCAAATTTAGATAA
>CABXYF010000005.1 GCA_902516435.1 uncultured Pelagibacteraceae bacterium
AGAATTTGGGGCTGAAATTGCAAAATCATTGGGCGAACTTGTTAATAATAGTGATGTAATTATAACGATGTTGACTGATGATAAAGCTGTGGACGAGGTGATGAATAATCAAAATTTTGTTGAAAATTTAAAATCTGGAAAAATTTTAATAGATATGAGTTCAGTAAAACCAATAACAGCAAAAAAGCATGCAAATAGTCTCAAGTTGAAAGATATTAATTATTTGGATGCACCTGTATCAGGAGGAACAATTGGTGCTGAAGAAGCCACTCTTGCAATTATGATAGGAGGAGATCAAAATGTATTTAATGAAGTCAAAGATCTTCTTAAAACTATGGGAAATCCGACTTTAGTCGGACCTGTTGGAAGTGGACAGGTTTCCAAGCTAGCAAATCAAATTATAGTTGGTTTAACAATAGGTGCTGTAGCTGAAGCGGTTACATTATGCGAAAAAGCTGGAGCTGACCCTATCAAAATGATCAGTGCTTTATCAGGGGGTTGGGCAGATAGTAAAGTTTTACAAACACATGGAAAAAGAATGATAAATAAAGATTTCACTCCTAAAGGAAAAACTTCTACACACTTAAAAGATATGAATAATATTCTAGAATGTGCAAATAATTTTAATACTCATTTACCTATTTCAAATTTAGTTAAAGAAATGTATAAAAACTTAGTTGAAAATGGTAGTGGAAATGATGACCATAGTTCGTTGTATAAAGAAATTGAAAGGATGAACGAAAAATGAGTGGAAGATTGGCAAATAAAAATATTATTGTAACAGCCGCGGGACAAGGAATTGGAAAAGCAACAGCAATTGCATTTCATAATGAAGGTGCAAATGTCATAGCGACAGATATAAATGATAAAACTTTAGCTGATTTAAACAAAGAGTATCCAGATATTGAAGTTAAGAAATTAGATTCAACTGACAACAATTCAATTTTAGAATTTGTAAAAAATTTAGATCAAGTCGATGTATTATTTAATGCAGTTGGTTTTGTTCATCATGGTACAATACTTGAGTGTGAAGAAAAAGATTGGGATTTTTCTAATATTGTTAATGTAAAATCTATGTATTTTATGTCTAAAGCGATTTTACCTATTATGATTAAACAAAATAAAGGAAGTATAGTTAATGTTTCATCATGTGCGTCAAGCTTAAAAGGCTTTCCAAATAGATTTGTTTATGGAACAACAAAAGGAGCAGTGATTGGTTTAACAAAGTCAATCGCATCTGATTTTGTTAAAAATAATATTAGATGTAACTCGATTGCGCCTGGCACAGTTTTTTCACCTTCTTGGCAAGAAAGAGTTAATCAAAGCCCAGACCCCATTCAAGCTAAGAAAGATTTTATAGCAAGACAACCAATGGGAAGATTAGGTACTGCAGAAGAAATAGCTGCAATTGCTATTTATTTAGCAAGTGATGAGTCAACTTTTACAACGGGTACAACGTTTTCTGTTGATGGTGGAATTTCAATTTAATATTTAAGGAGGATTATGAAATTATTAAGAGTAGGACAAAGAGGAAATGAAAAACCAGCAGCATTAGATGCTGAGGGTAAAATTAGAGATTTAAGCACACATATCAAGGATTTAAATCCAGAACATTTAAACTTTGAGATAATTTCAAAACTTAAAGATATTAATTTGACCTCACTACCAGAAATAAATTCCAAAGAAAGAATTGGTTCTTGCATAAGTAAACCGGGTAAATTTATAGCCATAGGTCTTAATTTCTCAGATCATGCAGCAGAAACAGGCGCCAAACCACCATCGGAACCAATAACTTTTATGAAAGCAACAAGTTCAATAAATGGTCCAAATGACGATATTCAAATAGTATCAGGATCAAAAAAATTAGACTGGGAAGTGGAGCTTGGTTTAGTAATAGGAAAAGAAGCTAAGCATATATCAGAAGATCAGTCTCAAGATCATATATTAGGATATTGTTTAGTGAATGATATTAGTGAAAGAGAATGGCAAATTGAAAAAATGGGCCAATGGGTTAAGGGTAAATCACACGATACTTACGGGCCAATAGGACCTTATTTAGTAACTGCAGATGAAATACAAGATGTTAATAATTTAAAAATGAGTTTAGATGTTAACGGTAAAAGGATGCAAACTGGAAATACAAATACAATGATTTTTAACGTAAATGTAATTGTTTCTTATCTAAGTAAGTTTATGTCATTACAGCCAGGGGATATAATTACCACAGGAACTCCTCCTGGAGTCGGTATGGGTATGAAGCCACAACAGTTTTTAAAAGCTGGTGACACTCTTAGGTTATCAATAGAAAGTTTGGGAGAACAAAATTCAAAAGTTGTTGCACTATAATTTTTTGTGAAAATAAAAACCTCTAAACCAATAGTTCTTTGGGATTTACAATGTACTTTAGGTGAGGGGACTCTGTGGGTAAAAGAACAAAATACAATCTATTTTGTCGACATTAAAAAAAAAAAAATTTTTTCTTTAAATATTAAAACGAAAAAAAAAAAAATAATTAAAGTTAATAAAGAAATTGGTTTTGTAGCACATGTTAAAAAAGATATATTTATTTTGGGATTACAAGGAGAAATTAGAATTCAAAGTCTTAAAACAAAAAAAATTATAAAATCAATTTCAATTGAATCAAATATAAAACTGAATAGAATTAATGATGGCAAAACAGATCCGGCTGGAAATTTATGGTTTGGCACAATGGACAACTTAGAGAGAAAGATTGAAAAAGGCTCTTTATATAAATTAGATAAAAAATTGTTATTAACCAAAATTGATACAAATTACCAAATTACAAATGGACCAGCTTTTATAGATCAATATAATTTTTATCACACAGATAGTTCCAAAAAAAAAATTTATAAAATTGCAATAAATAAAAATAATAAAATAAAAACAAAAAAAATTTTTAAATCATTTTCTAACAAAGAAGGTGTGCCAGATGGCATGACCTTAGATAGAAACAAAAATCTGTGGGTAGCCCATTATCACGGAGCTTGTATCTCGGTATTTAATAATAAAGCAAAGCTAATTCACAAGATAAAATTTCCTGCTAAAAATATTACAAACTGCACATTTGGTGGACTAAATAACAACGAACTTTTTGTAACAAGTGCTACCAAAGGTATTAACAGTGCAGAAATGCGAAAATTTAGATACTCAGGATCTTTATTTAGTGTAAAAACTAATTGTAAAGGGTTTTTACAAAAAAAATTTAATTTTATAAATGAAAAAAAGAGATCTTTATTATGATAGAATTCCTACAAAATTACTCAGAGAAGATGTTAGTCATCTTGGAAATATTCTTGGCAACGTAATTAAAGAGCAAGAAGGAATAAAGTTTTTTAATTTAGTTGAAAAAGTAAGAAAACTCTCAAAAGCTAATAAAATAAATCTCAAAAACAAAAATTCATTCAATAAATTAATAAAAACAGTAGAAAACACTAATCCAGAAGATACTTTAAGGTTAACAAGAGCATTCACTCATTTTATAAATTTCATTAATTTAGCAGAGTCGATTGATACTTCTAGAAATCTAGACGAGTATGAAACAACGAAAAAAAACATAAAACACAACATATTCATCGAAGAGATTTTTGAACAACTTTTTAAAAATAAAAAAATTTCAAATAATAAAATATATAACCTAGCAAAAAGTTTAGATATTGGAATTGTTTTAACTGCTCATCCAACAGAAGTAAAAAGACGAACTTTGATACAAAAATATCATAAAATAATTGAAATTTTAGAACAAAGAGATCTTTTCAAATCACATCCATCAAAGTTATTGAGACTTAACAAACAACTAAGTGATGAATTTACAATTATTTGGAACACAGATGATCTAAAAAGAACAAAGCCTTCCCCTTACGATGAGGCGAGGTGGGGGTTAGCAATTATAGAAGATAGTTTATGGGATACTATTCCCAAAGTTTACAGAAGACTAAATTCTATATTTTTAAAAAATATGAATAAAGCATTACCAAAAAATTTTAATCCAATTCAATTTGGATCATGGATGGGTGGAGATAGAGATGGAAATCCAAATGTAACATCAAAAGTCACTAAAGAAGTAATTTTACTATCAAGATGGGAAGCTGCAAAACTTTACGAAAAATCTTTAACAAAAATTATAAGATCTTATTCAATGAAAAAATGTTCAAAAAAAATACGTTACAAAGTAGGAAATTCTTTTGAGCCCTATAGAGTTTTTTTAAGACCCTTAAGAGATAAAATGAGATTAACTCATAGATCTATAGAACAGTATTTGATTAATAAAAAACATTTAAATAAAAATAACCTTTTAAGTTCAAAAGAAGAAATTTTAAAACCTTTAAGGGTTGTAAGAGAATCATTAGAACAAAATGAAAATGAAAATATTGCTAGTGGTGAACTTCTGGATTTAATGAGAAGAGCAAAATGTTTTGGAGTGAATTTAGCAAGGTTAGATATTAGACAAGAGTCTTCCAGACACAAACAAGTAATAGCTGAACTTATTAAAAAGAAATACAGGAAAGATTATTACAGATTTACAGAAAATCAAAAAATAGATTTTCTAAAATCTAAATTAGTCTCAAATAAAAATATTATAAATAAATTCAAGTTTTCTAATAAAGAAAATAATGAAGTTTGGTCAACTTTTAAAATATTAGCCGACGAACCTCCAGAGTGTTTAGGCGCATATGTGATTTCAATGACAACTTCTGCATCTGATATTTTGACAGTTTCATTTTTACAAAAAGAGGCAAGGATAAAAGATAAATTGAGAGTTGTTCCTTTATTTGAAACATTGGATGATTTGATTAATGCAAAACCAATAATGCTAAATTTATTTTCGCAAAAATGGTATAGAAAATTAATTCAAAACAACCAGGAGGTAATGATAGGTTATTCAGATTCAAGCAAAGATGCTGGAAAAATTTGTGCTAGTTGGCATCAATATAAGGCACAAGAAGAAATAGTTAAGTTAGGTAGAAAATTTGGAGTAAACGTTACTTTCTTTCATGGCAGAGGAGGCTCACCAGGAAGAGGAGGAGGTCCAATCCAAGCTACATTGAGATCTCAACCTCCAAATTCAGTAAATGGAAAAATTAGAATTACGGACCAAGGTGAAGTTATACAACAAAAATATGGATATGAGCCAATAGCGGAATATAATCTTTGTAGTTACATAGGTGCCGTAACTGAAGCAACTCTTAACCCACCTCCAATACCAAAAAGTGACTGGAGATCATTAATCGAAAAAATGTCTGATATTTCAAAAAGCTCTTATAGAAAAAATATTAATCAAAGTTCAGAATTTATTAAGTACTTTAAAACTGTTACTCCCCATAAAGCACTTGGAAAATTATCTATTGGTTCTAGGCCGTCAAAAAGAAAAAATGTTGATAATATTAATAGTTTAAGAGCTATACCCTGGGTATTTGCATGGACACAAATTCGATTGATGTTACCGGCTTGGCTAGGTAGTGCTGAAGCATTAAGATATTCTTATATAAAAAAATTTAGAAAAACACTTTTTGACATGGAAAAAAATTGGCCCTTTTTTAATTCAATGCTAGATATATTAGACATGGTCATAGCTAAAGCTGACCCTGAAATTTCAAAAATTTATGAAGAATATTTAGCTGATGAAAAATTAAAAAGAGTTGGTAAAAAGTTAAGGTTTCAATTTGATGCAATAAAAAAACTTAATAAAAAAATTACCTCAAAAGAAATAATTTTATCACGTAAGCAATTTAGAACATTAGTAGTTGTTAGAAGTATTTATTCAGAAGTATTAAATATTATTCAACCAATTGTAATATATAAACTTAGAAAGAATAAAAAGTTAGATGAAAAAAAATATTTAAATGATGCTCTTTTAACTTCAATAGCTGGTATATCAGCTGCAATGAAAAATACAGGTTAAATGTTTGAGTATTTGATTGCTTTTGGCGCAGGTCTTATAAGTTTCTTATCCCCATGTGTACTACCTTTGATACCAGGATATGTCTCTTATATATCAGGACAATCACTGCAAGAAATATTAGAGTCAAAAAAAACAAATTTTTTTCCTTTAGTTTTATTTTGTTTGGGGTTTTCAACTGTCTTTGTGATATTGGGTGCATCTGCTTCCTTTTTGGGCCAAGCACTTTTACAAAATTCTGAAATTTTAAGAATTATTGCTGGAATAATAATTATAATATTTTCATTTCAATTACTTGGAATAATAAACATTTCATATTTAAATTTTGAAAAAAGATTTGATGCTAAAGAGTCTAGAAATATTTTATTTCCTTATATAATTGGCCTTGCTTTTGGTTTTGGCTGGACACCTTGTATTGGACCTATTTTAGGCTCTATACTAGCAATAGCTTCAATTGAGGAAACTTTGACAAGAGCAATAATATTATTAATATTTTATTCATTAGGTCTTGCTATTCCTTTTGTTTTATCTGGTTATTTAATTCAGAAGTTTCTATTATTTTCTAAAAATTTTAGAAAAAACATTAATTTAATCTCAAAAATTGGCGGAATAACTCTTTTAGTTACTGGTATTTTAATTTTAACTAATCAATTACAAGCGATTGGCTTTTATATAATTAAAGTTTTTCCTTTTATGCAAAATTTCGGTTAAAAAGGTTAGATGAAAATCTACCAGATAGACTCAAGCGCTCGAAAAAAGGGATCAACTTCAAGGGCGTTAGCAAAAAAACTTTTAGATAAAATTAAAAAGCCTGGAGACGAGGTTATTTACAGAGATTTAGATAAAGAAATGCTTTTTGTAAGTGGACTTACAGAGTCAGGAATGAAAATTGAGGAGAAAGATCAAACAGAACACCATAAAAAAATGTTTCAGCTGTCTGATCAACTAGTCAAAGAACTTAAAGATAGTGATATTATTATTATTTCAGCTCCAATTTATAATTATGGTCCACCAGCAACTTTAAAAGCTTGGTCAGATTTGGCTGCCAGAATTGGAGAGACTTTTAAATTTAAACCTAACGGAAGAAGAGAGGGTTTATTAAAAAACAAACAAGCCTATTTAGTTATTACATCAGGAGGTACTAAACTAAATAGTTCTGAGGATTTTTTGACACCTTGGTTGAAATTTATATTAAACTTTTTTGGCATAGAAAAAGTAGATGTTATTAGTGCCGATCAAATGGCTCTAGATTATGAGAAATCTATTAAAGATGCCGAAGCACAAATCGAAAATTTATTTAAAGATTAAATTTTCTTTTTAAATGTCTAAGTTTACCTTCTGTACTATCGTAATCAATATAACAACCTTGTAAAAATCTTTCTCCCTCATTTACCTCATAAGCAGTTCTTCCATGAAGTAGTCTATAGTTATCCATCATTATTAAATCCTGATTGTTTAGTTTAAACTCAATTCTATATTTTTCAGAGTTATACATTTCTGATAATTTTTTACGGGCTTTGTAATATAAATCTAATTTATTTTTATCTATTATAGGTACATAATCTAATCGAGGACTAAATCTGACTTGTTTAAAACTTTTATCAGGGTTCAGTTCTATTAATGGAGACCAGTTTTCTAAAACTACATCTTTATCTATAAATTTAAATTTAACATTTACTTTTGTTAATATTTCATAAAATTCTGGTCTTTCTTTTTTTAAATCTTCTGTAACTGTATACCCGTCAACTAAAGTTGATAAACCACCACTGACATTACTTTCGATACAATGTAAAAGTTGAATACAGGGAACAGGGTTTCTATAAGGATTGTCAGTATGAGGTGATAGAGCAAGGGAAGTATAGGCTAGATCGTTTGGGTTTGGTTTTGATTTAACATTAAAACATTCACCAAAATTAGTCCTTCTAACACTACCGATTGAATTAGCAAATTTTATAATAAAATCCTCTGTATTTGGAACTTCTTTTATAATGACAAATCCATATTCATAAAAAGAAATAAGTAAATCATACATTTCTTTACTGCCAAAAATATTATTATGATATTTGAAATTCTTTAATTTTGTTAAAGAGTTATCCCATTTAATTTTGTTAATTGATTTTATGACTTTGTCATCATTATAGAATTCTAAGGCAAGATTTTTGATATCTAATTTTGTAGATACACCATCATTAAAATCTAACTCTAAATAATTATTGTTTATTATTGCTTTATCTATGCTGATTTCATCATTTAAAAAAGTTGGATCGAATAGTCTTTGTTGAGTTCCTTTATCTAAAAATTTTTCACCAACTACTCTTTCTCTTAACCAAAAAGGATGAATTTCTTTTCTTTCCTCGCCATTATTGAAAAAAACTTTATTTTGATTGAGTTCTAATTTCATAATTTAAGCTATAAGAATTATTAAAAAATTTGCTTTAATCAACATAAATTAAATAGTAAGAGTTCTTTGTGAATAGTTTTAACACAAAAAAATATCCAATATATGCTAAGTTTTTAAACCAACTAGCGAAAGATCTTACTAATTTTTACTATTTAAAATTAAATAAGACTTTCAAAGTATCAAATAAACTTAAGGGTAAGGGGTACGATCCAGTAACAACATCTGACAGAGCCTTCGAAAAATTTATAAGAGCTAAGATTAAGAATAAATTTCCGAAACACCAAATAGTAGGAGAAGAGTTCGGTCATAAGAAATCAAACAGTGATTTTGCATGGATTATTGACCCAATAGATGGCACAAGATCTTTTGTTATAGGCAATCCAACTTGGAGTAATTTAATTTCATTAAATTATAAAGGCTCTCCAGTTTTAGGGTTAGCAAATTTTCCTGTTTTAAAAAAATATTATTTAAATTATTCTGATAAAGCAGCTTTCGTAGTCGAAAATGGTAAAAAAAGAAAAATAACTGTAAATCAGAGTATAACTTTTAAAAATGTCAAAGTTTGCGCAGCTTTTCACGGCTGGTTATCTTTGAATAAACAAAAAAAAATCCCTCAAATTTTAAAATTAATGCAATTTCCATGTAGTGATGCATTGAGTTACGCTCATTTAGCTGAGGGAAGAGTTGATGTAGTTATTCAATGTTCAAATAAAATTTGGGATATCCATCCATTAATTCCAATTATTAAAGCTGCGGGAGGCTATCTTAGTACATGGGATAATAAAGATGCAATTGAAGCTGGAAATATTTTAGTTTCATCAAATAAATCTATTCATTCAAAATTTTTAAAATTATTAAAGCCAGTAAGTAAATAATTAATGAATTTAGAGTTTGTTTATAAAATTCTTGATGAAAAAGAATGGAAGGAAGCAAAAAAAAATGGTGTTTATTCTGGTACTTCTAAAGATATAGAAGATGGCTATATTCATTTTTCGGAACAACAGCAAATACAGGAGACATTAAAGTTGTTTTATCCAAATCAAGAAAATTTAGTTTTGCTAAAAGTTCATACATTAAAGTTAGAACATTTGCTTTGGGAGCAAGCTTCTAATGGAGATATGTATCCTCATTTATACTCAACACTTGATGTTAAAAAGGTTATAGATGAATTTGAATTAATATTAGATGAGAATGGTATTCATCAATTACCAGATATTTCATAAATTAATTATCAATATTTAATTTAGCCGACCTAAATAGTTAACCATTATCACTCCAATAATAATTAAGATGATCCCTACTATTCCATAAATATTAGGTACCTGATTAAATTTTAATACAGCAAAAAGCACAACACCGGTAACTGTTAAACCGCTATATGTTGCATAAGCAAAACCAACTGGCAGAGTATGCATAGCTTTAGCAATTGAGAACATTGTAATACACATAAACAAAATACATAAAATTGAAGGAGTTAGTTTAGTAAATCCCTCAGAAATTTTTGCTAAACTATTAGATGCAATTCCAAAAGAAATTCCAATAGCTAAAAATAAATACCCCAATAATGGTTTCATGATTATTGTTTTCCTAGTAAATTAACCAATAAAACACCTATAATTATAAAAGCCAAACCTATCATTGAATATAAATTCGGAACTTGATTATATTTGATGATTCCAACTATAACGGTCGCAATAATTGTTAGTCCCGCAAATGAGGCATAGGTAATTCCCATAGGAATATTCTTCATCACTAATGAGAGAGCATACATACAAAGCACAATTGTAATAGCTGTAATTATGCTAGGAACTAAAAGTGTAAATCCCTCAGCAGTTTTCGCGAAACTGTTTGAGGTGACTCCTAAAAAAACTGCAATTCCTAAAAATAAATAAGAAGTAGCAAGACTCATTTAAAAATATCTTAAATCAATTTAAATTGAATTTATATAATTATTTAAGTGACCAACTAATAGCATCTTCCATTCTATCATCACCCCAAAAGAGTTCATTTTTAACGATAAAAGATGGACTACCAAAAATTTTATTTGCTCGAGCTGAATTTGTATTTTCAATATATTTTTCTTTTATTATTGCCGAGTTTGCTTCAGAGATAATTTCATCTTTTTTTAAATTTAATTCTGTACAAACTTCAGAAATACTAGGTTCAATTGCAGGTTCTTTGCCCTCTTGAAACCATTTTTTATAAGTAAGAATAACAAATTTTTCTCCCCAACCTTTTTCAAATCCAAGAATTGCTATTTGATTAGCTAAATCAAACTCTGATAATGGATAGGGGACTGGTGTTTTAGCAAAAAAACTATAACTTTCTGCTCTTCTTTCAATATCTCTCCACATGTAATTGACTTTATTAATTTTTTCTTTTGGAAATGGAATATTATTCATTTCCTTCATAATTGCTCTAACTGAAAATGGTTTCCAATTAAATTTTACTTGATGTTGTTTTTCAACATCAAGTATTCTTGTGACAGATAGATAGGTGTAAGTACTTCCTATCGAAAAATAAAAATCAATATTACTCACTTACTTTGGCATTGGTGTTGCACCAGTTTCTAGACTTGCTATTTTTCCATCCTTATATTTATAAACTGCCATCACTGCTTCAACATTCCCATCATCAAATGTTACAAAAGCATGGTGAATACCTACTTCATCATTTTCATAAACGATTCTCGTGTCTCTTTGGTTAATGTCACCGCTCATCGCCCATTTCATTACATCGGATTTACCTAATGTATTACCAGATTTATGCATGGTGAATTTAAAATCATCATGTAACAGTTCATTCATTGTAGCTTCATCTTTATTTTTTAATGCAGCTTCATATTTTTCTAATATCGACATTTTTTCTCCTTTATATTCCTTCAATTATCATCCCATTAGAATCTGCGTTATCTAATCGAATGTTTTTTATTGGTTTGTATTCCTCAGAGTTATACCACTCCATGGCCTTATCATAAGAGGGAAATTTTATCACAACTGTTCTTGGATGTTGCCATGATCCCTCTACAATTACATTTTTACCACCTCTCACAAGATATTCTCCACCAAATCTTTCAGCAGTTGGCTTAACTTTTTCGACGTATTCTTTATAGTTTTCAGGATTATTTACATTGATGTTAAAGATTGCGTATCCTGGCATAATTATTCTGCAGGTTTAACAACGCTTCCTGATGCTTCAGCAGCTTTTCTAAATGCTTTGTTATAATCTATAACTTCATGTATCATTAAATCATCCATCAAACCTGAATTTATAAATGCTACTTTCATTCCAACAACAGTTTCAGCATCTCCTTCAATACAGCAAATAACATCAAATCTACCACGGACCCACTCATAACTAATCATTTTACCACCAATTGCTTCAATAACTTTTTGTGTTGATGCAAATCTATCAGCCGAGGGATCTTTTTGCATTCTATGTAAAAGTTCTTTACTTACTTTTCCAATTACATAATATTTTGCCATATTACATATCCACCTTTTTTAATTCCCAAGCAGTCATTTTATTTACACAATCATCATAAATCTCCTTACCAACTGGATGTGTACCAGAAACTAATTCTTTCATTTTTTCCTCATTATGAACAAACACTTTAAACATGACACCACTTTTATCAGGTTTTACTGCTCCAATAGTTTTTTCTGGATAAGCTGCTGATTTTCTTACACTCATTCCTTCATCTGATTGCATCCATCCCATAAATTTTTCTAATTTACCTTCTTTTAAGTCTGCGATTACTAACATTTCTTTTTCCATTTTTTCTCCTTTTTTAATTAATATATCCCTGATTTTATTAACTTGTCTATTTCTTTTTATTGAAGTGTACCCCGTAATTTTTCAATATCCTCTTCAGATCCAGGAATAAGTTTGTAGATAAATGAGTTACACTCATCATTTCTTGCTGTATTAAAAGGTTGACCAATTAATTTATCTAATTCCTCAATAGTCCCTTTATTAATTTCGTCCTCTTTCACTTTTTCACTCAAAAGATAAGCTTTAACTATTTTAAATGAGGCCAAGGCGTATTCATTTTGGATAGCTTCAACTTCATTAGCAGGAATAAAAGTTATTGCTGTATAGTGGCCCAAACATTTTATAGCCTCTTTTTTATCCTCATTTGTGATGTGTCCACCTGCAAAAGTAAGAGTTGGACTAACTAGTAATAAAATAGATATTACTAAATTTCTGGTGTTAATATAACGTTTGGACAACTTTTTTTACTCTTTCCTCTCCATCTGGGATAGTTGAATTAACGAAATTATGACATGCTTCCGTTTTTTCTTTGTCGTATTTTGAACCATAATGTTTATCTACTGCTTTATTTACTCCTTCATCCCATTCACTCTCCGGAATACCAACTTCTAAAGCATAAGATTTAAGAACTTTTACTGTAGCCATAGACTTTTCCTTCATACTATATTCAAAAGTTTCTCCTGATGGCAAAAAGTAATTAGCCATATATATACCACTACAATCCCAAGCTTTAGCCTTATTGTTGTCTGACATACCTGCGTATGCTGAGGTAGAAAGAAATAAAGCGCTTATTAATATAATTATTTTTTTCATATTATTCTCCTATTTTTTTAATGTATAAGTTCCCCTGTAATAATTCGTTGCATGAATTCTACCTTCCTGAGCAGACTTAATTTGTGTGTAACCTGTAGTTCCACTGCATTCGATACCTTCATATCTACCTGTACCACTGATACATTTAAAAGTACCATCCATTGAGTAACCTAATTTTATTTCATAATAAATTATTGCTGTATCACCATTTATAAACATTACTTTGCAGTGACCCATTTCAAAACCTTTACCTGGAATTGACCCTGCACCTATACAATAATGTGATGAATTATCACCAAATGAAGTACCTTCGATTGCATTAAATCCACTTTGACCTTCGTATGTAAAAGTCATGACGTTTCCTTTTTCATCTACGATAGCTTTAGCATCGCCAACAAAAAAACCAGCAAGACTAATTTTTCCACTATGACCATCTGCAAATGATACTGAAGACATTGACATTAATGTAAAAATTAATGCTAATATTATTTTTTTCATTTTTATCACCTTTTTTTCTGTTTAATCTGAGCAAACGCTCATTACTGTTGTTTCTTGTTTATGTCCAGATTGTTCAATTATTTTAGCATTTTCAGGACTCTGCATAAATTTCTGCATTGTATCTGCTGCAGGAGTTTCCATCACAAAATGTACCTTGTTAGGGTTTTCTACCTCATTCCCTAAATATATTGTTTTAATGCCAGCTGCTTCTCTAGGCTCAGAATGCTCGTCAAACATTTTTTTCCAATGAGCCCAATCATTTACTTCAAAGCTCCCAACTATTTTTACCATTTTATTCTCCCCATACCCCAGCAAACTCATATGCTTCAACAGGTTCACTACCAACTACCCAAGCATCATGCCCCGGTGTTACAGAGTAAGAGTCTCCTGCTTTATATGTAACTTCTGTTCCATCATCGTGTTTTGCACAAACAGTACCTTTTGTGATGATGCCAATATGGTTAGCCTGACAACTATCAGTTCCAACATGAGGTTTGACATCTGCAGACCATTTCCATCCTGGTTTTAAATGTAACCTTACTACTCTTTGACCGCCTACTTTAACTGCTTCAATTTTAGCATTATTAAATTTATCAACTATTTCATCTGCTTCATCAAAAGATTTAACTTCAATACTACTCATATTAACCCCCTCTGTTAGTTAATAATTATTTAGTTTATCCAGAATTGACATATTGTTCCTTAATTTTTCATTGCATTGAACATGCTAAGGGTGTCATCAAATGTCATCATGGTTACAGTTTTTCCTTGATCATTCATTTCAAAATAATGTCCAAACATAGTATCCATGTTATCAGCTTTGGCATGAACTCTTACAAAAATCTTATTTCCTTCACTGATCATATCCATAATTTTTAAATTAAAATTTGGCCATGTTCCTGGAATTTTAGACATTGTTGCTATCATAGCTTGTTTTCCTTTATGAACTCCTGATAAAGGATGAACACCTTCCTTACCTGGAAATGTCCAAACTATATTGTCATCAATCATATCATTAAAAAATGTTTCCATATCTCCCGTGTTAAAAAGTTCATATGCTTTTTTCATTTGTTCTTTTATGTCCATGTTTCCTCCTATGTTTATTAAGGTTAATTTTAAACTAACTAAGAATTGTTAAAGTAATGTTATGATTGCAACTTTGATATGCGTCAAAAGGGAACTATTAAATTGTTACTATTATATTTGAAAATTACATCTCTATATTGTTTTAAAAATATATGTATTTGACGCTTGTAATATTATTTTCAACTATTTGGGGAAAACTTTAAATTTTTTTTTATTTATATCTAAATTTTTGCTAAAAGTATTTTATGATTGATAAGTTTAATGGAATTTTTTATTTAATCATTTTTTTAATCCACTTCATTGGTATTGGCGCATATTCATATCAAATGATAATTGGAAATCAAAAATTTAGAGAAAAATTTGAAATAGACAAAACTGCAGCTACGATCATGAGAATGACTGGAGCTTTATTCCTTGGATCATTTTTAATGGCTATTTATATAATGTTTGTAAGACCTAATGGTGTTGAAGGAACATGGGCATTCTTTAATTTGGTGTTTGTTCAAAATCTTTGCATTTTTATAATTAATACTTACTCAATAAAAATAGATAAAACTGGTATAATGAATGATTCTAATGAAGGTGTAATTGCGCCATTAGTATTTACAATATTAAGTGCAGTTCTTATCTATGGATTATCAGATAAAATTTATATCTAAAGCCAACTGGGATAGGGTAAACCTTTTTCTTCAAGGAATTTTTTATTAAACATTTTAGTAGAATATTTATCACTTCTATCACAAAGAATTGTTACAATTGTTTTTCCAGGGCCTAATTCTTTACCCATTCTTATAGCTCCTGCAATATTAATTCCACAGCTAGTACCTAAACTTAATCCTTCGTTTTGAATTAGATCATAGAGAATTGGTAATGCTTCATGATCATCTATTGAATAGGCATCATCGATTTTAGCCTCTTTAAAATTTGCAGTAATTCTACTAGATCCAATTCCCTCAGTTATTGAACCTCCTTCAGATTTTAATTCGCCAGTTTTAATAAAATTATAAAGACTTGAACCTTTAGGATCAGAGAGAAAAATTTTTATATCTTTATTTTTTTCTTTAAGAGCATTACTAATTCCTGAAATTGTCCCACCGGTTCCTGAGGAACAGACAAATCCATCAACTTTTCCGTTAGTTTGATCCCATATTTCTTTACCAGTTCCTTCGTAGTGACCCTTTGCATTTGCTGTATTATCAAATTGGTTAGCCCAAATTACTCCATTGTTATTTGAAGGTCTGAGTTCATCAGCTAATCGGGCAGCAACTTTAACAAAGTTGTTATCATCCGTATAAGGTTTAGCTGGAACTAGTTTTAATTCAGCTCCAAGATTTCTTAAAATATCTTTTTTTTCTTGAGTTTGATTATCATTCATAACTATGATTGTTTTATATCCTAAGGAATTTCCTATAAAACCCAAACCAATTCCTGTATTACCAGCTGTACCTTCAACGATTGTTCCACCTTTTGTGATTAATTTTTTATCTTGTGCATCTTTAATTAATGCAAGTGCTGCCCTGTCTTTAACAGAACCACCAGGATTTAAAAATTCGGCTTTACCATAAATATTGCAACCAGTAATTTCTGATGCAGCTCTTAATTTTATTAAAGGAGTATTTCCAATACCTGAAATAAAATCATTTTGTAAATCATTCATTATTCTGATTTTTTATCACTATCAGGGGTAATTCCATAAGGTTTAAATTCACTGTCTGCCATTCCAACATTTTTTGCTGGAATTCCAACCATTACTGCTTTTTCTGGAACATCTTTTGTTATTACAGCGTTAGCTCCTATTTTTGCACAACATCCTACTGTAACTGGACCTAAAACTTGTGCACCAGAACCAATAACAACCTCATCTTCAATTGTTGGATGACGTTTAACGTTTCTCTGATCATTTGAATTAATACTAGGTGCTATTCCTCCTAAAGTAACCATATGATAGATGGTAACATTATTACCAATTTTAGAAGTTTCGCCTATTACAACACCCATGCCATGATCGATAAATAAATTTTTTCCTATTTTTGCTTTAGGATGAATTTCAATACCCGTTAAAAACCTTGAAAACTGTGAAATAATTCTTGCAATTAAATCAAACTTTGCGGTACTAAAAAAATTTGCCAATCTATGGAAAAAAACTGCCTTTACACCTGGATATGTTAAAATTAAACTTAATTTTGATTTTGCAGCAGGATCCCTGTCGATTATTGATTGTAAAAAGTCATTCATAATTTAATAGCGTTTGATAATAAAAGTACAGCTTATATAGTGATTTTATTCTGTAATTAAAGAATAATTTATGCATTAAAATACTAATTATTTTAACTTAGTAATTCCAGAATAAGTCTTTTTATGAAAAAAAATTTGGACTCATATAGTGAAACTTTATTTCATTTAATAAATTTTAGAAACAATCAATACAAAGACTCAAGATCCATGATTGGAATTGATTATGACTCTTTTATAATTATTTCGACGATAGGTGCGCATTTTTTAACTCATAATACAAAAAATGGAAGCGATTGGGACAGCGTGTGGGAGCAGACAAGGTCAAAAAAAGTTGGAGATATTTACAATAAAAAAAAACTAACTATTTTTGCAGTTTCTAACTTACTAGATATACCTAAAGAAACCGTTCGTAGAAAAATTGAACTTTTAAAAAAAAAAAAATTAATTACTCATTCATCTAAAAATGGTTTATTGCCTACAGAAAAAATTGAAGAAATCATGAAACCTTTTGCCTCAAAAGAATTAAAAACACTTGCAACTTTTTTACAGTCATTAAAGAAACATAAAATTCTAGACCAATTGTTGAGTTTATAAAAACGGAAATTTCAATGGAGGTCATTTTCTTAGGTTTTTTTACTGGTTTAAGTTTGATTTTAGCTATTGGTCCTCAAAATATATTTGTTATTGAGCAAGGTTTAAAAAAACAACACGTTTTCTTAGTATGTATTATATGCTCTTCCTCTGATTGTTTTCTTATATTTCTTGGAATATTTCTTTTTAATTATTTTAATCAATTTTTTAATTCAACAATAGAATTTATCTTAAATACTGCTCTTATTCTTTTTTTAATTAATTTTATTTATTCAAAATTTAAAAATTTTAATAAAGAAATAAATTTAAAAACTAGAAAAAATGAAACTAAATATGGTATTTTATTAAAAACATTAGGATTTACTTTTCTTAATCCTCACGTCTATTCAGATACAGTTTTTATTTTAGGAAATTTTTCAAAAAACTATTTATTAAAAGAAAAAATAATATTTGGAATTGGAGCATCGATAGCATCGTTTTTATTTTTTTTCTTAATAGGGTATCTATCAAATTTTTGTTCTAATTATGCTCAAAATAGGAAAGTTTGGAAAATAATTAATTTATTTATAATAACGTTTATGAGTTTTTTAACTTTTTTAGTTTTTTTACAAATTATTAATTAGAATAACCGTATTTTTTAAGCCTTACATCTCCAGTTCTAGCATGAGCTTCCATACCTTCATATCTAGAAATTCTTGCAGCAGCTGCCCCAACTAATTCAGTAGACTCTTTTGTCATTCTTTGAAAACTTAAAGTCTTAATAAATTTTCCAACAAATAAACCACCCGTATATCTGCCCGCACCTTTGGTAGGTAAAATATGATTTGTACCTGAGCATTTGTCTCCGTAAGCAACAGTAGTTTCCTCACCAACAAATAATGATCCATAATTTGTTAGTCTTTCATGAAACCATTTTAAATTTTCTGTTTGAACTTCTAGGTGCTCTGGTGCATATTCATCACTAATTTTCACCATTTCTTCATCAGTATCACATAAAATTACTTCACCATAATCTCTCCAAGCAGCTTCTGCACTTTGCCTTGGAACTTCAGGAAGTTCTGAAATTAATTCTGGAACTCTTTTCATTACTTTTTCTGCTAGTTCTTTACTTGTTGTATACAACCAACATGGTGAATTATAACCATGCTCAGCTTGACCAACTAAATCCACAGCAACAATTTCTGGATCTGCTTTTTGATCAGCAATAATTCCAATTTCTGTTGGTCCTGCAAACAAATCAATACCCACTTTTCCAAATAAAATTCTTTTTGCCTCAGCAACAAATTGATTTCCTGGTCCAACAATAATATCAGCAGGTGGGTTATTGAATAATCCATTTGTCATTGCTGCAATAGCCGGCACTCCACCAAGGTTCAAAATTACATCTGCTCCACATAAATCAGCAGTATAAACAATAGTTGGATGAGCACCCACGTTCTCTTTTGGTGGGCTGCATGCAACAATATTTTTTACTCCAGCAACTTTAGCTGTGGTAACACTCATCACAGCAGAGGCTATATGAGCATATCTTCCACCTGGAATGTAACAACCGGCAGTATTTACAGGCACTAGTTTTTGTCCAGCAAACAAACCATCTGATAATTCAACTTCAAAATTCTGACCATAATTTTTTAATTGAGCTTCAGCAAATTTTCGAACTCGATCGAATGAAAATTGAATATCATCTTTAGTTTTTTGATCCAATGATTTTTTAATTTCTTCAATTCTTTCTTTTGAAACAATTATTTCTCCATCATATTTGTCAAATTTTTTGGTTAGATCAATACATCCTTGTTCTTTAGTATTATCTAAATCTTTTAAAAGATCCTGAACAATACCAGTAGTTTTGGTATCATCTGTTGAGGAGGTTTTTGGAGATTTCTTCAGATATTGAATTGCCATTTTTTTCCCCTTTTTTTAAATAGCTTTTAATTTATAAGATCCTTTAATTCAATCAATTAATCTAATGCTACAATAGCAGCAGCAATTGAAGCTAATCTTGCTTGAGCTTCGTCCGATCTACTTGTGATCACAACTGGAACTTTACCCCCAATTACAACACCAGCTGCACATGCACCCATAAAGTAAATCATCATTTTTACTAAAGCATTTCCAGCTTCAACATTAGGAACTAATAATACATCTGCTTCACCTGCTACTGCATTTTTTATTCCCTTAATACCTGCAGATTTTTTTGAAATACTGTTATCAAAAGCTAATGGACCAAATATATCAGCATTTAAATTTTCTTTTTCTGACAATTTTGTGAGTTCTGCTGCCTCTAATGAAGTAGGTACACTCTCAATTACTTCTTCTGTTGCTGATAATATAGATACTTTAGGTCGAGAAATGCCAATTCTGTGTGAGAAGTCTACGACATTCTTAAGAATGTGCATTTTTGTTTTAATATTAGGCAATACATTTAAGGCGCCATCAGTAATAATTAATGGCTTATCCTCTTTATCAATAGTCATATGCCATATATGACTTAATCGAGTTTTACCCATTAAATTATATTCACGCTTTAGCACTTCTTTCATTAAAATGTCAGTATGAATATGACCTTTAATAATAATCTTTACTTTATCTTCACTTGCTAGCTTAGCTGCTATAGGGGCTGTATTGTTTTCTACAGCTTCATCAATAATTTCATATTGAGAAATATCCCATTTTAAATCTTCAGCACATTTTTGAATTTCTTTTTTGTCTCCAATAAAAATTGGCTCAATTAAATTTTCTTTAACTGCATCTTGAACAGATAGCATTGGCAAGGGCATTCCTGCATTTACAACTGCTGCTTTAACACCTTTTTTCTTATGTGCAACATCAAGCAGATTATTGGGACAAATAATTTCTTTATTTGAGAGCATTTGGTACAAATATGTGAAAATAATCTCCATGTACATAGAAAAATATTTTAATATCTTTAAGGTACAATCTTGTATGTTGAATAAAAATGGAAATAGTAACTAAAATTGCACCGATAGTTTTAGCTCTAATCATGTTAGGATTGGGTCTTGGTCTTTCAATTAAAGATTTCACAAGAATATTAAAAACACCGAGAGATTTTATTGTAGGTTTTTTATCTCAATTAATTTTGTTACCAGTTGTAGCTTTAATCATTGCACTAAGTCTCGATCTTCCCTCTGCTATAGCAGTAGGTCTAATGATAATTGCCGCTGCACCTGGTGGTGTCACTTCAAATGTTTTAACCAAATTTGCTAATGGAGACGTAGCTTTATCCATTTCTTTAACTGCGGTAACTAGTTTAATTTGTATAATTAGCATCCCAATAATTGTAATTAGCTCTGCAGACATCTTAGGGGTCACCATTGCAAAAGAAATTTCAGTAATTGGTATTGCTTTGAAAATGGCATTAGTGGTTACGGTTCCTGTAATTATTGGAATGATTATAAGAGGTTTTGCTGAAAATTTTATTTTATCTAAAATCAATTTAATTAATAAATTAACAGGGTGGTTATTTGTAATAGTATTTATTGCAATATGGATTGAAGAAAAAGATAATATTTTTACTTACCTTGCTCAGGCAGGTTTAGCAGTTTTAATTTTAAATGTTGTGATGATGGCCTTAGCATACTTTATTGCTAAAAAGTTTGTATCAGGAGCAGCACAACAAAAATGTATTGCATTAGAGTGCGGTCTGCAGAATGGTACTTTAGCTGTGTTTGTTGCAACATTAATATTTGATGATGTAGCTTATATAGTGCCAACTGGTGCCTATGCATTACTGATGTATATAACAGGATTTATATTTATTTATATTTTAAGAAAAAATAATTAATTATCTCAAGTAACTAGGAATAAAGTCGTCGTCTTTATTTTTACTCGAGTCTATAATTTTAATTTGATTAAATACTTTGTAAATAAAATCACTTAAGGTTTTAATATTTGCATCTTGTAATTCACTACTTCGTTTTAAATTTGTACCTTGAATATTTATAAAAAGCAGTTTTTTTTCGTTAATTGTTATGTAATTATTTTTAATTAAATATTTTAATTTTCTAACAACAGTTGGCCTTGGAATTCCGGTGATATCGGATAAAGACATCGCATTCATACCTCTTTCATCAGAACCCATAACTTTTTTTTGATATGTTTTTAAATTTAAGTCTTTAACTTTGAAGCTCTTATTGTGAGATGCATTAAGCATTACCAAAATTCCAATACACATAGTTTCCAGATCCTTTACTTCTTCTCGCCACCTATTGGTATAAATAAATATAAATTTATAAAACTGGTACCAGCAAAAAGAAAAATTTTCTTTCATAGAAGATGAAATCTCATCAACAGTAAAAGTTTTTTCATTTTTTAATAATTTATTAAATTCGAATAATAAATTACTCATATCTTTCAGGGTGTCTATAGCTTGGGTAGCAACAAGTGTACCCCTATTAACAAACATTTTTTTTCCAGATTTTTTAATCACCCCTTCTTTTTCTAATTCTAAAATTTTCCTTCTTACGCTTTCTTTTGGTATTTCTAGGTCTTTTGAAATATCGGTTAAATTTATTTTCTCAATCTCTATTGATCTATCTTTATAAAAAGTATCGTAATCAACTACCAACCCGTTTCTTCTAAAAACAATCAAATCTTTGTTAATCAGATAAATAATAATTATATATTTATCTATATCTTTATGAACATTATATGCTCGTATTAACCAATTACTGATCAAGTAATAATAAGCTGGAGCTAATTTGCTAAAATTATTACTAATAACTTTGAAAATTACTTTCTCATCAATTTGAGCTGAAACGCTAGGTATAATTGTCATTGTTATCTCTTTACCCATTTTGAACTATTACATAATGAATATCAACCCAAATTGGACTCTCCGAATATATCTAATTTTATTGTCACGTGGTTTAATAAGTTAATGAATAATGAAGGCTTAAATAGAACATCTCACGTTGTTGAAGACCCCACTCAAGAAACTGAGACTCCTCTTAGAGTGAACGTAGATGTTCTTAAGCAAAGATTAATTGAACAAAAAAGAAAAGATAAAGTAAAAAGAACAATTATTTTGTCTTCAGTAGTATTATCTTTGGGTGCTTTGACTATGTTAACTTATTAAGGTTTCTAAGTCTTTTTTAATTATATCTGAAATAGTAATTTCTTTTTTTAAATTATTTTTATATCTGTAAAACTTATTTTGTCCTGGATACATTATTTCTTTTACTCCCTTAATTTTTGGAAGTTTTTTAATTGTTTTAATATTATCTTTTATTCTCTCTTTATAATTTTTTTGAAATAAATTTGCTTTAAAGGTGATGAATAAATGTCCAATATTTTGTGGTCCAGAAAAATCATCGAATGGATCTTTTACTCGTCCTGCATGGTTTCCACCTGTAATTACTCCACTTAAAATATCTACCATCCATGCAAGACCTGATCCTCTAAATCCTGCAATTGGTAGCTGAACACCTTCTAATGCTTTCTTTGCATCATTAGTTGGTTTACCAAACTTATCTAAAGCAACACCTTCAGGAATTTTTTGATTATTTCTTGCAGCAACTCTTATTTTACCTCTATTAATTATAGAGATTGAGGTATCCAATATAAAAGGAATTTTTGTTCCAGTTGGAGTTCCAAAACATATAGGGTTTGTTCCAAACAAACTTTTTAATGCACCATGTGGCGCAACTGCAGGTGGGGCATTAGTATAAATCATAGTAATTAAATTTTTTTTAACGGCTTGTTCAGCGTAATAACCTGATAATCCATAGTGTCCACTTCCTTTTATGGCAACCATTCCTATACCAGTTTTTTGCGCATGTTTAATGACAGTCTTTATTCCAAGATCAGCAGCAACAAAACCAATACTATTATTTGCATCAATATGAGATACAGACTCAGAAATTTTTTTTACTTTAAATTTTGGCTTAGGATTAATTACTTTTTTGGAAATTCTATCACAATACATCTTAAGTCTTGATAACCCATGCCCATAGGCGCCAACTAGTTCAGCGTTAATTAATGCATTTGTTGAGATTGTTGCATGATCTCTACTTAAGCCAAATTTTTGAAATATTTTTATAACTTGTTTTTTTAAGATTGAGGTTTTCACTTTAACCTTTTCCACGCCATGGGATCGTTTTATCGATAATTTTTCTTAAAGTAATATCAAATAATAAACCTAACATTCCCATGATAAAAATAGTGATCCAAATAACTTCATATTGAAAGTATTTTTTAGCTACATTTTCCACAAATCCAATACCTGTAGTTCCAGCTAAAAATTCTGCAGCGACTAATGTTCCCCAACACATTCCAACCGCAACTCTAATTCCAGTTAAAATTTCCGGAAGTGAGTTTGGAAAAATTACATACCTTAGAATTTGTTTCTTTGAAGCACCTAAAGAGTGAGCTGCGTGAATTTTCGAGAGCTGAGTTCCTGAGGCACCAGCTCTTGCTGAAATTATCATAATAGATAATGACACCATAAATAATAAAAATACTTTACCTGTGTTATCAATTCCTAAAACAGAGATAATTAAAGGTGCCCAAGCCAGAGGTGGAACCGGTCTATATAATTCTATTAAAGGATCGAAAAATCCTTTTGCAAATCTGTTAAGCCCCATAAATAAACCTAAAGGCACACCAATTAAAATTCCAAAAACCAGGCCCAAAAATACTCTTAAAAAAGAGTCCCATATATGTCCGTAGGGCACAGGAATTTTGAATAATTTAAAGTCACCTGTAACAACTTTTAAAACGTTACCCTTAAAGTTTTCTTTAACAACTCCATCTTTAGTGTGAACAGGGTAATCACCTGGCAAAATATCAGCTATCCAATCAGGTAAAATGAAACCAACAATTGATGATACATCAATCATTTCTATCCATAGTAATGGAATATTTTTGTAACCAACGCTTGGCTTAGACATTAGAATGAATTTATTTAAGGTATCAGAAGGTTTAGGTAGCCATCTTCCTGAACCTTGCTCTGAACAACTTGGTCCGCTAGCAACTATTGTACCTGCTGGAAATAAAAGAATATCAATTAATCGCAGACCACCTTGTTCAGATTTTTGTATATTATCAAACTCAATGATTGCTTTCTGCATTTCATTAAGAGCATTAGGCGGGTAGATACTTGCAAATTCAATACGTCTTGCAATTTTAACAATATTTTTTGCATAATCTGATGCAATTTCTTGATTTTCATCTAAACCTTTTCTATAATTTTTAATTTCATCTTTTAACTGCTTAATTGAAGTTTTGAATTGGGGGTTGTGGTTTCTTAATTTAAAAAATTTATCACTTATAATTTTAAGCTCTCCAGCTGCAGCATGGAATTTAAGACCTTTACTTGTTTCAGGAACCACGGGAACCTCTATTGTATTTTCTATAGATCCTGTACCTGATTGAACTTTTATAATTCCCCATCCACCTTGTTCTGATACTGCATTTTGTCTTTTGTTTTTTTGCTCTTGAGTTTCAAAAGGGTAATCTTTTTGTTTAAAGTTTGAGCTTAAGAGTTTTATCTCTTCAGTCATTTCGTTTATTTGTTTTTTTGTATCTCTCTCAATTAAATCTTCATTGGTTAATAAAGGAATTAACTGATTAGTTTTACTTATGAAGCTTACCAAGATAGCTTTTTGTTGATTATTTAAGTCAGAAGAATTTTGTATCTCATTTGTAATTTTTCGAAGATTTTTATTTTCAATTTTTATTATAGAAGTACTCTTGAATTCTCTTTCTTCAATTGGAAATTGGTATTTTAATCCCATCAAAGAGTCATTTACTTTAGCAACCTGGCATAATTCATTTGCTGATTTTGGATAAAAACCTTTAGCTATATCCCAAGAGTAATAAAGCCAAACCAATAGTATTGCAGCACTTCCAACAATAACCCAGTGCGCACCGCCTTTTGCTCTTTCAGGATTTCCAAATACTGCGTCTACTTTTTCAGTTCTAATTAATCTTCGACCGTAAAGAATACTGCCAATGATCGCTACAAATATTAATAAGGTTACTATTTGAATTAACATTAATTATCTTTACCCATTATTTCTTCTTCCATATTCCAGATCATTGATAAAATCTCTTCTCTCTTTGATGAAAATTCTTTGTTCTTCTTAATCTCTCTTAAATCTTCTTTAAGACCCATTTCTGCAAAAGGAAGCTTATATTCTTTATGTATTCTTCCCGGTCTTGGCGCCATTACATACAATCTTTCTCCAAGTAACAATGCTTCTTCAACTGAGTGAGTAATTAGGATGATAGTTTTTCCTGTTTCTTTCCAAATTTTTAATACTAAAGACTGCATTTTCTCTCTAGTTAAGGCATCTAATGCACCCAATGGTTCATCCATTAAAATTAAATCAGGATCATTAATTAGACATCTTGCAAGCGCTACTCTTTGCTGCATCCCTCCAGATAATTGGTAAGTAGGTGTATTACCAAAACCTTTAAGACCAACAATTTCTAGCCATTCTTCTACTTTTTCTTCTGTAAATTTTGCATCTTCCTTTTTCATACGTAATCCAAAATTCACGTTTTCAGCAACCGTTAACCATTCAAATAATGCACCTTGTTGAAATACCATTCCTCTTTCAACTCCAGGACCATCTATCTCTTTATTATTAAGAGTGATTACTCCAGAAGTTGGTCTTAAAAACCCAGCAGTAATATTTAATAAAGTTGTCTTTCCACAACCAGAAGGCCCAAGAACAGTAAGTAGCTCACCTTTTTTAAGAGTAAAACTTACATCTTTTAATGCGTGAACTGTTTCTCCTTTAGGAGTTTTAAAAATCATGTTTAGATTTTCAGAAATAAGATCACTCATTAACTACCTTATATTAGAAATTTTATAAAAAAAATAGGCACCAATCATTATAATTGGTGCCTATTTAAATTTTAAACCTTTAAAATTATAAAGGTAGGAAACTTGTATCTACAGCTCCATCTGGTGTTCCCATTCCTTTTAGGAAACCATCAAGATTACCACTTTCCATAGATTGCTTAGTTTCTGATGGAGTTAAGAATTTAAATCCATCTAAAGTTTCTTTCATATCAGCAACTTTCATTTCAGAAGCTTTTGACATTGAGTTCATATCGCTTTTTCCAGCTCTATATCTGTCATTTGCCTCGTGAGTTACTTCTATAAAAGTTCTTAGCATTCCTGGATTTTCTTTCATAAACTTATCTGTTACAGAAGTAATATCTATTCCCAAGATACCAGCATCTCTAGCTTCTTGAACTGTTAGTAATCTTGAACCAACAGCAACTGCAGCTTTGATAGAGTTACCACCAAATAAACATGCCATTACAACATCACCACTAACTAATGCAGCAGCACCTTCTTCAGGATCCATTTGAATTATATCCATTTTACTTCTGTCAGCTCCAACAACTTTCATACTTTCATCAAAAACGTACTCAGCCATTGTTCCAAGAGGCACAGCAACCTTTTTGCCCTCTAATTCAGAACCGTTTGCTTTTGTAATTCCAGAAGCATTTGAAGTAACACAAGTAGTTCCTCCCATTCCGTATTCCATAGCAATATCTACTAATTTGAGAGGTGCTTTAGATTTTACAGCATTGATAAAAGGTACCAAACCTTGTGAGTAAGAAATATCAATATCTCCTGCTAACATTGCATCAGTCATTGCTCCACCATTTGTGAAGTTTGTCCATTTAACTGGAACACCAAGAGCTTTTGCAAAATTTTTCTTTTGCATGTCCTCTAAATTTGGACTTGGCCATTCTAGAAAATATGCAACTCTGACCTCATTTGCCGCTGAATTAGCAACTGAAATTGATAGGTTAAGCGCAAATATAGATCCTAGAATAAAACTTAATATTTTTTTCATTTATTCCCCTATGTTTAATTAATTAAATTAACCATATTTAAATTCAATTTTAGATAGAAGTAAAACACTTTATAATGAAGATCTGGATTGCAAATAAATCAATTGTGCAATTTAAAGTTGTATATTAGTATTGTCCAAAGTAGGTCAAAATAAATGTAGTAAACAAAACATTTTAGTCTACATATTTTGTTATAACTAAAATTTAAAATTATGAGCTCAGAAACCAGAACTTCAGTTCCAAATTCTTTAAATGAACATTGGATGCCGTTTACTTCCAATAAAGATTTTAAATCAAATCCAAGATTAATTACCGAAGCAAAAGGAGTTTATTTAAAAACTCATCATGGAAAAACCCAAATTGATGCAAGCTCTGGACTGTTTTGTAATCCATTAGGTCATGGTAGAAAAGAAATTACCGAAGCTGTAACTAAACAACTAGAAACTTTAGATTATGCTCAACCGTTTCAACAAGGATTTGGTGGATCATTTGAGTTAGCTACAAGAATCTCAAAGCATACTCCAGGAAATTTAAACAAAATGTTTTACACTATTTGTGGATCAACTGCAGTTGAGACAGCAATTAAGATTGCAGTTGCTTATCACAGAGCAAAAGGTAACGCCCATAGGTTTAGATTTGTAGGGCGTGAGCGTGGATATCATGGCATGAATATAGGCTGTGTTTCTGTTGGCGGAATGATTAATAACGTTAAAACTTTTGCAAGTATTTTAATGCCAGGTGTTCAACACATGAGACATACACATTTGCCTGAGCATAAATTTGTAAGTGGTCAACCAGAAACTGGAGCAGATCTAGCAGATGACTTAGAGAGAATAGCAACTAACTTTGGCCCTGAGAATATTGCAGCATGTATTGTTGAACCAATTGCTGGATCAACTGGAACTTTAGTGCCACCAAAAGGTTATTTACAAAAGTTAAGAGACACATGTGATAAACATGGAATACTTTTAATTTTTGATGAAGTGATTACAGGATGGGGAAGAACAGGATCTGTGTTTGCTAGTCAGGAGTTTGGGGTAACACCAGATATAATGACGATGGCTAAAGCAACAACCAATGGCGTAGTTCCAATGGGTGTAGTTGCATGTAAAGATGAAATTTATGATTCAGTGATGGACGCTTCTCCAATGGGTTCAGTAGAATTATTTCACGGTTATACTTATTCAGGAATACCAGTTGCAGTCGCTGCAGCTTTAGCAGTTCAAGATATTTTTGAAAAAGAAGATATATTTGAAAGAGCAAAAAACTTAGCTCCATATTTTCAAAAAGGATTATTTTCACTCCAAGATTTAGAGGCTGTAGACAATATTAGAGGATATGGAATGATGGGTGGAATTGATATGAAATTAAACACTAAGCCAGGTAAAGCAGGTTATGAAACTTTTAAAGCTTGTTATGAAGCAGGAGTAAATTTTAAAGCAACTGGAGACTGTTTAATTATAGCACCACAATTTATATGTGAAAAAAAACATATAGATGAAATTATCGACAAACTTAGAACTGGTATAACTAATTATCAAAAAAACCAAAAAAATTAGTTAATTTTAACTTTAATAAAGAAAGCTTATGAAGATAGGCGTGCCCAAAGAGATAAAACCTCAAGAAAATAGGATAGGACTAACCCCTGAAAGTGTAAAAACTTTAGTTTTAGAAGGTCATGAAGTTGTTATAGAAAATAATGGAGGTTTTGAAGCTGGTTTTGAAAATGACCAATATATAAATGCTGGAGCTAAAATAGCAAACACTGCCGCAGATATTTTTGATGATGCTGAAATAATTGTTAAGGTTAAAGAACCACAAAAAGTTGAAGTAGAAATGATAAGAGAAAATCAAATTGTTTATACTTACTTACACCTTGCAGCAGCTAAAGAATTAACTGAGGGTTTAATTAAATCAAAAAGTATAAATATCGCTTATGAAACTGTAACCGATAATAATGGGAGATTGCCATTGCTTGCACCAATGAGTGCAGTAGCAGGAAGAATGTCAGTACAAGCTGGAGCACATTGTTTGGAGAAAAACCAAAATGGTAGAGGTTTATTATTGGGAGGCGCACCAGGAGTTGCTGGAGCTACTGTTGTAATTTTAGGAGGAGGAGTTGTAGGTGAAAACGCTGCAGTTATTGCTACTGGCATGCAAGCTAAAGTACACATAGTTGATAAATCAGAATTCAGATTAAAAGAACTTAAAAAAATATTTGGAGATAAAATTATTCCTGAACAAAGTGATAAAATTGATTTAACTAAATTGGTCTCAGAAGCAGATCTCTTAGTTGGTGGCGTTTTAATACCTGGAGCTGAAGCACCTAAATTGATAACTAAAGAGATGATTAAGAAGATGAAGCGAGGCTCAGTTATAGTTGATGTAGCCATAGATCAAGGAGGTTGTGTTGAAACAAGTAAACCTACAACACATGGTGATCCAACTTATATAGTTGATGATGTAGTACATTATTGTGTTGCCAATATGCCTGGTGGAGTACCAAGAACTTCAACAATTGCATTGAATAACGCGACTTTACCTTTCTTAGCAAAACTTGCAAATAAAGGTTATGAAAAAGCTTTAAGCGAAGATAAAAACTTTTTAGCAGGTTTAAATGTTTATAAAGGTCATGTGACCTATAAAGCTGTTGCAGATATATTTGGACACACATATGTTGATCCAGGAGAAGCAATTAAAAATTAATAAATGGAAAAAAAACTACCAACCAGCACAAAAGTAGTTGTTGTTGGTGGAGGGGTAGTTGGTTGCTCAGTTGCTTATCATCTAGCCAAATTTGGATGGAAAGATACAATTCTTTTGGAAAGAGATCAATTAACATCAGGTACAACATGGCATGCTGCAGGTCTTGTAAGTCAGTTAGGACCATCAGCAGCAATTACCAAAATAAGAAAGTATACTCTAGATCTTTATAAAGAACTTGAAAAAAAAGTAGATCATTCTGCAGGACTAAGGTTGAACGGAGCACTTTCAATTGCCCAACACAAAGGTAGGTGGCAAGAACTTTTAAGACAAGCTACAACCGCTCAACTTTATGACGTTGATGTAAGAATTTTAAATAAAGAACAAATTAAAAACGAGTATCCAATTGTTAATACTGATGAGGTTTTAGGTGGAATTTTGATGCCCGGAGATGGAGCAGCTGATCCATCTGGTGTTACACATATGTTAGCAAAGGCAGCAAGATTCGAAGGAGCTAGGATTTTTGAAAAATCCCCAGTAGAGGAAATTCTGACGAAAAATGGAAAAATTTCAGGTGTTAAAGTTAAAGGTCAAGAGATTGAATGTGAGTATATTGTTTTAGCATCTGGAATGTGGTCTAGACAGATTGGCCAAAAAGCTGGAGTAAGTATTCCGCTTTATCCTGCAGAACATTTTTATGTAATTACAGAGCCTATAAAAAACCTTTCTAAAACATTACCAGTAATTAGAGATTTTGATAACAGGACGTACATAAAAGAGGATGCAGGAAAAATATTAGTTGGAATTTTTGAGGGAAAATCGATACCGGCTTTTAACAAAACCAATAAAGTTCCAGAAAACTTTTCTTTTGGAGAATTTACAGAAAATTTTGAGCATTTTGAACCTTATTTAAATTCGGCTTTAAAAAGATTTCCAATTTTAGAAACCGCAGGAATAAGAAAATTTTTTTCAGGACCTGAGTCTTTTACACCAGATACAAATACATTGTTGGGAGAAGTGCCAGAGGTTAAAAATTTTTTTGTTTGTTGTGGATTAAACAGTATTGGTATTGGAAGTGGAGGAGGAGTTGGAAAAGTAACTGCTGAATGGTTGATTAATGGCCATATTAATGAAGATATTTTTTGTTATGACATAAAGAGATTTCAAAAGTTCCACTCAGGTTTAGAATTTATAAAAACTAGAATTACTGAGTCGTTAGGAGATTTATATGGAATGCATTGGCCATACAAACAACATAGAACATCTAGAAATATTAAAACCTTACCACACCATCATTTATTAAAAGGTTTTGGTGCATGTTTTGGTGTTTCCTCAGGATACGAGAGACCTATGTGGTTCGCGCTAGATGGTGAAAAAGCAGATTATGAATACAGTTATAATTATCAAAATTGGTATCCGTCTGTTGAATACGAAACAAACAATACAATAAAAAATGTTGGTTTATACGACTTAACACCATTTTCGAAATTTGAAATAAAATCAGATAAAGCTCATGAAAATTTACAGAAAATTTGCACTGCCAATATTAAAAATGAAATTGGAAAATGTACATATACTCATATGTTGAATGAAGATGGTGGAATAGAAACTGATTTGACAGTTGTGTGTATTAATAAAGATTATTTCAGAATTATTAGTTCAGCTGCAACAAGAGAAAGAGATAAATTTCATATTAAAAAACATTTATCAGATGAGATTGACCTTAAAGATGTAACAGATGAATATTGTGTTTTTGGTATTTTTGGTCCTAAGTCTAGATTTTTAATGGAAGAAATAAGTAATGAAGATTTTTCAAATAAAAATTTTAAGTTTGGTTATGCAAAACATATTCAAGTCGACAACACAAAAATTTGGACTCAGCGATTGTCTTATGTTGGAGAGTTAGGTTATGAATTGTATATAAAAATTTCTGAGGCAAAAAAAATTTATGAAATAATCATCGACAAAGGCAAAAAATTTAATATTTCTAATTGTGGAATGCACGCATTAGATACTATGAGAATGGAAAGTGGTTTTTTGCATTGGGGACACGATATTTCTCCAGAAGAAAATCAATATCAATCAGGACTTACGTTTACCATTAGCAATAAAAAAGAGATAGATTTTATTGGTAAAGAAGCCCTTCAAAAAATTAAAAGTAAAACAATTGATAGAAGATTAATTATGCTTACACTGAAAGATAATAAACCAGGATCACCATTATTACTTCATGATGAACCTATTTATTTTAAAGATAAAATTATTGGAAGAACAACGTCAGGTAACTACTCTTTTAATTTTAAAAAGAATTTAGCTTTTGGATACATAACCAATAATTATTCAACTGAGGAGTTGTTAAGTAATAATATTTTTATAGAAGTTGAGAAACAACAATATCAGGCATACTTACTAGAAAAACCATTAAAACAAAGCAATTTTAAAAAAATATAATTTAAAATTAATAAAATATTAATTGTATTATTTTTTGTTAAGTGCTTAAATTTGAATTTAAAAATGTCACGAAACTATACAGATTTAAGTAAAGATATTCCTCAAGATAAAGACACATCTAGCAATCAACCTAAAACTACTGATGTAAATATTTTGCTTAATAGAGTTAGATTAGATAAAAAAAAAACCTTTAAAAAAAATATATTAGTTTCTCTTTTGGTAGTCAGTTTAGTCTGTTCGATAACCATTTTTTTGATTATATAGAGTATAAACCGTATTTAAAAGTATATTGAAACAATAAAGATTTATATTATAAGACTCCAATAGTTATGGCGGGGTAGCTCAGTTGGTTAGAGCGCAGGACTCATAAGCCTGAGGTCAGTGGTTCGATCCCACTTCCCGCTACCAATTAATGACCTGGAAAATTAATTAAATTTTCTACTTTATAATTTTTTTTTATTAAGTTTTCTGAACCACCCAAATCAAATAAATTAATTACAAATATAAATCCAGCTACTTCTCCATTCGAAATTTCAATTAGTTTAGCTGCAGCCTCTGCCGTTCCACCAGTTGCGATCAAATCATCTACAATTAAAACAGAATCATTTTTTTCTATAGAATCTTTATGTACTTCTATTGTCGCTTTTCCGTATTCAAGTTCAAAATCAACTGAATGAACTTCTGCTGGTAGTTTATTTTTTTTTCGCAGCATGATTAAGGGTTTTTTTAAAAGATACGAAACTGCAGATGCAAACACAAATCCCCTAGATTCTATAGCTGCTATTTTGTTAAAATTAATTTTTTTAGAACGTTCTAAAATTTGATTAATTGTTTCCCTAAAAGCATTTTCATCTTTAATAAGAGTTGTAATATCTCTAAAAAGAATTCCTTTTTTTGGATAATCTGGTATGGATCTAATAAAATTTTTTAAATTCATATGTCATGAATAAATTATTTGTTGCAGCTTTAAAAGAAGAAACTCCGGGTTTAGATTATTTTCATCATATTGGTGTTGGAAAAATTAATGCCACATATAATGTTTTAAAATTAATCAATAAATTTAAACCTGATCAAATAATTAATTATGGGAGTGCTGGCGCAATTAAAAAAGGCCTGTCTGGTATAGTTGAGTGTACAAGTTTTTATCAAAGAGATATGGATGCAAGGGGACTACTTGACTTGAAATTAGGCCAAACACCCTTTGACAACATTAATGAGATAATAATGTCTAATAAAGGCTTCTCCTGTGGAAGCGGTGATAATTTTGTAAAAAATAAAATTGAAATGGATATAGATCTCGTAGATATGGAAGCTTATGCTTTAGCAAAGGTATGTAAATTAGAAAATATTAAATTTAGATGTTTTAAATACATATCTGATAATGCAGATGAGAAAGCTACAAACGACTGGATAGAAAATTGTAAAAAAGGTGCAAAACTCTTTCAAAACAAATTAAAAGAATTTGAATAATTATTTTTTAATTGAAAATAAAGGCAATATCTATATCAAGGAATTTAAATTTAGAAGATAAATGACTAAAGTTGGCGAACATATAACTCTAGATATTATAGGAACTACAGAAGAGTATGAACCCTCTTTTTTTGAAAAAGTAATATACGACATAGCAAAAGCTGCTGAAGTTACTATACTTAATATTTCTAAATATAAATTTGAACCACAAGGTTTTACAATTTTAGCCTTATTAGCAGAGAGCCATATTAGTTTTCATACATTTCCTGAAAAAGGAATAATTAGCTTTGATTTTTTTACGTGTGGAAAAGTAAATCCATCTATCGCTATTGATATAATTAAAAAGAATTTTGAACATAAAAGAATTGTTAAAAAAGAGTTCAATAGAGACACAAAATCTCTTTATCATGACATTTATAGCTCACCGGGACTTCAAAAATCGTATGTAGTAAATGATGTTTTGGAAGACTTTAAATCAAAAGTTGGTCAACATATTGAAATTCTAGAGTTAGAGCAATTTGGAAAATCTCTATTTATTGATAGTGAAATCCAAGTAGCAAACACAGATGAACATTTGTATAGTTCAACATTTGTGGGCGCAGGTTTAAGTTTAAACAAAAACAATGAAAGAGCTGCCATCATTGGTGGAGGCGATGGAGGGGTTGCAAGAGAATGTATCTCTAAAGATTTTAATTTTGTAGATTGGTTTGAGTTGGATTCAGAAGTTGTAGATGTTTGTAATAAACATCTTGGAGATATAGGAAAAAAAGCTACTGAAAAAAATTCTGTAAAATGTGTTTGGGGAGATGCTTTTGAAAGTATTAAATCAGTTGATGATGATACTTATGATCATATTTTTGTTGACCTTAATGATGATCAATTTTGCATAGATCTTGCAGCTAAAAATATGGACTCTATGATTAGAATTTTAAAACCAAAAGGCGTGATTACTGCCCAAGTTGGTAGTCAAGATAAGAAACCCAAACAAGTTGATAATTGGCTTAATGTATTTAACCATCACTTTGGAAATACTAAATTATCTAGAGTTTATATCCCAAGTTTCGATTGTTCTTGGAATTTTTCTTCCTCAATAAATCATTAATTTTTCTTTTTAATTACTTAAATTTATGAAATAATTATCTCTAAATTAAGGAGAAAATAATGAATATATTTAAAAAGACTATTTTAACAGTTCTTGCTTCTCTTTTTGTTATCGGAAATGTTTACGCTGACAAAATTAAAATAGGGACTGAAGGAGCTTATCCTCCATGGAACTCTAAAGATGCCTCAGGAAATCTTATAGGTTTTGAGGTTGAGTTAGCTCAAGAACTTTGTGCAATCATGAAACATGAGTGTACTATAGTTGAACAAGATTGGGATGGAATGATTCCAGCTTTATTAATGAGAAAGTTTGATGCGATCATGGCTGGAATGTCCATTACAGCCGAAAGACAAAAAACTATTACTTTTTCTCAAGGTTATGCCGACGAAGTAGCATCACTTGCAGTAATGAAAGGTTCAAGTTTAGAGGGCATGGATACTCCAGAAGGTGTTAATTTAACTTTAGGTGGATCGGATGTTAAAAAAGCTCTTAAAACTTTAACAGGTGCACTTGCTGGAAAAACTGTTTGTACTCAAACAGGAACAATTCATCAAAACTTTTTAGAGTCTGGTGATGTTGGAAGTGTAAATGTTAGAACTTATAAAACTCAAGATGAAGTCAATCTTGATCTAACTTCTGGTAGATGTGATGTTGCTTTAGCCGCAGCAGTGGCGTTTACAGACTATGCTGATAAATCAGGTGAAGCAGTTACTCTTGTTGGACCAACCTTCTCAGGTGGTGCATTTGGTAATGGAGTTGGGGTTGGAATTAGACAAGGTGGAGATGATGCAATCGGAAAACGAGATGCAAAACTTCTCAAAGACTTCAATAAAGCTATAGATAAGGCTAGAAAAAAAGGAATTATTAGCGAACTAGCTATTAAACACTTTGGTTTCGACGCATCTATGTAATTTACTTAAGATATGGCGACTATAATATATAGTCGCCAATCTATATGGAACTTCTCGTATTTGGTAAAACAGGTTGGGGTGACGAATTATTTTACGCTACTCTGATGACGATTGCTGTCTCAGTTACAGCAATGCTTATTGGTTTTATATTTGCAGTAATATTTACCCCACTAAAATTATCTAAATATAAGTCATTAAATTTAATTGGTAACTTTTACACAACAGTAATTCGTGGTGTTCCAGAGTTATTAGTTATTTATCTCTTCTTTTTTGGTGGAAGTGGAGCAATTATGTACGTTGCCTCTATATTTGGTTATTATGAGTATATTGAAATTAACGCTTTTGTTACTGGATCAATGGCAATTGGAATAATTTCAGGTGCATATTCTACAGAAGTTTTTCGAGGCTCAATTCAATCTATAGATAAAGGTCAGTTCGAAGCTGCAAAGGTTTTAGGAATAAGTAAATTTGCTCAGTTCTATAAGATAATTTTACCTCAAATGTTAAGACTAGCTATTCCAAACTTAAGTAATGTTTGGCAAATTACACTAAAAGATACATCGTTAATTTCTGTAACTGGACTTGTTGAAATTATGAGACAATCTTATATTGCAGCTGGCTCAACAAGAGACCCTTTATTCTTCTATTCTTTTGCAGCAGTCTTATATCTGTTACTTACTTACGTGAGTATGAAATTAATTAACAAGTTAGAAGTTAAGTATAGCAGGGGGTATTAATGGATTTTGATTTAATGATAACTAGTTTCCCCAAACTCTTGGGAGCAACAGTAGTTACTTTAAAATTATTATCTGCATCATTATTTTTTGGATTATTCCTAGGTCTTTTATTTGCAATTTTAAGATTAAATAAAAATATATTTATTAATAAATTTGCTTATGGGTATTCTTATGTTTTTAGAGGAACACCACTATTGGTTCAAATTTTCATAATTTATTTTGGATTAGGCCAAATTGAATATTTAAGATCAACTTTTTTATGGATAATTTTAAAAGAACCTTATTGGTGTGCAATTATAGCATTTACTTTAAATACAGGCGCTTATACATCTGAGATATTAAGATCTGCCTTTCAAACAATTAAACCTGGAATTATCGAAGCAGGTAAAAGCTTAGGAATATCAAATAAAATAATTTTTTATAAAATACAAATTCCAATAGCTATTAGACAATCACTGCCAGCCTATGGAAATGAAATCATATTAATGATGAAGGGAACGTCATTAGCTAGTACGGTAACATTAATGGACTTAACAGGTGTTGCTAAATATATTATTTCAACAACATTTAAACCAATAGAAGTATTTATCGTTGCTGGCGGAATTTATTTATTCATGACTTTTATCATTCATAACGTTGTTAAATACTTAGAAAAAAAATACAGTTTTCAACAATAAATATGTTTTTATCTAACAAACAAATCAAAGATTATCAAAGAGATGGTGTGATAATTGTTAAAGATATATTTAAAGATTGGATTAAGCCTTTGAGAAAAGGATTTGAAAAAGTATTAAATAACCCAAGCAAACATGGAAGAGAAAACGTAAATGATAATACTGGAAGATTTTTCGAAGATTATTGTAACTGGGAAAGAATTAAAGAGTTTAAAGATTGTATTTTTAATTCACCTGCAGCAAAGATTTTTAGTGAAGCAACTAATTCTAAATTAGCTCAAATTTTTCATGAACATATTTTTATTAAGGATCCAGGCACCAATAAAGAAACACCGTGGCATCAAGATATGCCTTATTATTGTGTTGATGGTAATGATACAGGAAGTTTTTGGATACCATTAGATGAAGTTGATAAGGAAAATAATCTTAAATTAATTTTAGGCTCTCATAAATGGTCAAAGTTAATTAGACCCACAAAATGGTCAAATAACCAATCTTGGTATGATGATGATAGTTCTTTTATGGATTTACCATCATCAAAAGAATTTAAAAAAAATATTTTAATTCCAGAATTATGTTTGGGAGATGCTGTTTTGTTTAATTTTAAAATTGTACATGGTTCAACTGGAAACAATTCCTCTAAATCTCGAAGAGCTTTTTCAATAAGATTTATAGGTGATGATGTTAAATATATTGATAGAGGAGGACCAACTTCACCTCCATTTGATGGAATCAATTTAAAAACTGGAGACTTAATGAGAGATGATTGGTTTCCTAAAGTTTTTAGTAGCTAGTATATTCTTTAATTTCTTTTATACTTGATCCAGTGTGATTATTAATTTCTAATTTAATCTTCGCTCGATCATCGTTTAAAAAATGAACATCCCTAGATAATTTTATAAATTTTTCACCAAAGTCCTTATTTTTTTCACAATCTCTTTTATCGTCCTCTATAATCCAAAGTTTGGCATTAATTTCTTTTAAATCTTGGAATAGTTTATTTAGTTTGTCGTCAGATTTAACATTTTTTTCTAACTGATCTTTAAGAATCGAATGTTCATTTGATATAAATTTTAGTTTTTCAGGATCTTTAATTTTTTCTTGTTTAATTTCTAAGATTGAAATTTTGTCTAAAAGTTCACCCACTGATACTTCTATTATAATTTTATTCATTAAATTTCATACTATGTTAAATTGTTATAAATATGTCTAATATTTTAATCATTAAGCATGGTTCTTTGGGAGATATAGCTCAAGCATGTGGAGCAATTCAAGATATTTCTGAAAATCACAAAGATGATGAAGTTCATTTGTTAACAACCAAACCATATTTTGATTTATTTAAAAAAAATCCACACATTACCAATGTTATTTTGGATAAAAGACTACCAAGATTCAATCTTATTTATTTATATTCATTGATGAAAAATATTAAAAAATACAAATTCTCTAAAGTTTATGATTTACAAAACTCAAGCAGAACATCATTTTACAAAAAAATATTATTCCCTAAAGCAACAAAATTTACATGGTCATCTACTGAAACCACATTACCCGAAGGAACTACTAAAGAAGATTTTGATAAAGACTCGGTTTTATCTAGATTAGATCATCAACTAAAAAGTTCCGGTATTAATACCAATCATACTTTAAGCCCTGATTTTTCATGGTGTTCAACAGATATAACTCAAATAAAAAATTATCATCAATTGAACAAATATATTATTCTTTTTCCTTTTTGTTCGCCTCACTTAACGTCTAAGAAGTGGCCTTACTATAATGATTTAATTTCTATAATTAATGAAAAATTTGAAAATAAATTTAAAGTAGTTATAGCCCCTGGACCTGGTGAAATTGAAGATGTATCAAGTATTAATGCGCTTTGTGTTTTAGATAATGATAAATCATTAGATATTTCTCAGCTAGCGGCATTGATTAAAGATAGCTCATTTGTAGTTGCCAATGATACTGGACCTGCTCATATGACAGCTCATCTAGGATCAAAAGGAATTGCTTTATTTGGATCTCACACAACTCCTTTTAAAGTTAGTATTGAAAGAGAAAACTTCAAACCAATACAAGTAGCAGAGTTATCCAAACTCTCACCAGAAAAAGTTTTTGAAAGATTGTCTGAGATTATTTCTTAATTTTTTCTAATATTCTTAAAAATATAGGAACAGTGAAAAGTATAAAAAGTAATCTTATAATATGATGAAATGCCACGAAGTCTGGATCTAAATCAAAAGCTATTGCAATAACTGCTACTTCATAAATTCCACCAGGACTAAAAGATAATATTAAGGTTAAAATATTAGTATCAACAAAGAATGTTGCAACATATGCAGCAAGCAAACCTAGCAAGACCAATATAGTTGTAGCAACTATACTATGTAGTGAATTATTGGCAATTTCTTTAACAGTTTTTTCAGCAAATCTACATCCGACAGAAGCACCAAGTATTAAAAGACAAAAGTTAATAGATGCATCAGGCAATTTATATGAGGCAACATCTGTAATTTGTAATAATCCACTGGCAAATAGCGTTCCTGATAATAAAGCTGCTGGAACTCTAATTTTATCAAAAACAAAAATAAAAAATAATGATGCGATGATAAGTAAAATTAGATTTAGATGATTTTGATCCATGTAATCAAAGTTATCTAATATCAATGTTTCTGAACCAGTATTATTAACAATAATAAATGGAATAACTGTAATGATTATAATTAATCTTATTAAATGCGATGTAGCTACTTGAGATAAATCAGTTTTTTCATTTTCTGCTAAAATTATTAATGGACCTAAAGCTCCTGGTGCTGAAGAAAATATTGAGGCTTTTTCACCATAACCTGAAAATTTTTGAAGATATTTGGATACAATTAAAATACAGACAATTATATAGATAAGCATTATTACTGAAGTCCAGATCCAATTGATCATTTGATTAAATAGGTTCTGATCTATGTAGTTACCTATATGAAGTCCAAGGATAATTAAAATTGAACTTAGAGCTATTTTAGGAATTTCAACTTTCAAGCTAGCTAATGCAGCAATAGATGTAATAATCATTGGACCCAGCATCCAAGCCAAAGGAATATTGAAATAGTCAGCAACTATCGCACTAGGAATTGAAATTAAGATTACTGTAATAAAATTTTTAGAGAAAAGTTTTTTAAAACTTGAATAATAAAAAGTAATCTTAGTTTCGTTCACAATCAGTTCTTCTATCACCACTTTAAAAAAAAATACCAGAAAAGAAATAAAAGAAAAAAAGTGAACTTTAATTTTTCAATTAAAATTTATTTATAATTAATACGTAGTTTTTATGTTAATAATTAAAATCAACCTTTAGTTGAATGATAATATTATAAGTTGCATAATTTAGTTCAATGTAATCTAATTTGTTTTTAAATAAGAGAGGAAAATAATGACAAAAATAAAAAAATTAGTTTCAGTATTATTCTCAGCAATCTTATTATTTTCAGCAACTACAACAAGTTCAATTGCGATAGATAAAATTCATTTCGTAATTGGTGGTGGTGCTGGAGGTGGTTGGGATGGAACTGCTAGAGGTACTGGAGAAGCTTTAACAAAAGCTGGAATGTTAAAAAGTGCATCATTTGAAAATATGTCAGGTGGTGGTGGTGGTAAAGCATTAGCGTTCATGATTAATACTAAACCTGCAAATACAGTTTTAGTTCAATCTACACCATTAGTTTTAAGATCAATCACTAGACACAAAGGTTATGTAAGTGGAAGTGGTACTTTATCTTATAAAGATGTTGTGCCGATCGCTGGTGTTATAGGTGATTATGGTGCTATTGCAGTTGCAAAAAACTCACCTTACAAAAACTTTAAAGACGTAGTTGATGCCTATAAGAAGGATCCAAGCTCAATCAAAATGGCTGGAGGATCAGTAAGAGGAAGCATGGACCATTTAATTGGTGCTTTAGCTTTCCAAGCTGCTGGTGCTAATCCAAACGATGTAGCTTATATTCCATATGATGCAGGTGGAAAAGCATTAGCTGGACTTTTATCTGGAGAGACTCAAATTATCTCTACAGGTTTAGGTGAACTTATGGGTGCAAGAGATCAAGTAACAATTATTGGTATCACTGCTCCTTCAAGAGTTTCTGATGCCCCAGATGCACCAACCCTTAAAGAACAAGGATACGATGTACAATTTGTTAACTGGAGAGGTTTCTTTGGTCCTCCAGGTATGAGTGATGCTGATAAATCAGCTATTGCAAAAATGCTTGGTGATGTACAAAAAACTCCTGAATGGGAAACTGTTAGAGCAAGAAATGCTTGGGTAAACATTTACAATCCAGAGGGAAAATTTGTTTCTTTTTTAGAAAAACAAACAGAGGAAATGACAGCTCTTATGAAAAAACTAGGAGTTATATAATCTTTAGGATTATTTAAAAATTAGAGCAGTGAATATAAACACTACAAAAATTATATCACTGCTCTTTTTTATATTCTCAGCATTTTATTTATATACCGCTTACCAAATTCAAGTTTTTGCATTTGATGAAAATGCACCATTTAATGCTAGAACATTTCCAATTTATTTAGGTTATGCTGGTTTGTTTTTTTCAGGATTAAAACTTATTTTGCCAGATACAAATACTATTAAAGTCGATCACAAAAATTTAGAGTACAAAAAAACTGGTATACTTATACTTATTGCAATTATTTATGGAGCTACAATTTTAAAAGTTGGTTATTTCCTTACAACATCTTTATTTTTATTTGCTTCTTATTATTTCTTAGGGGAAAGAAGATGGATATTAATGTTCATACTATCTTTCCCTTTTGTGGCAGCTTTCATGTATCTACTTCATGGAGTTCTTAACATTTATTTAAGAGATCCATTATTACAATTAATCGGAGTTATGGGATGATTGAAGGAATATTAATTGGATTAACTACAGCTCTTACAATTCAAAATATATTAATGGTTATTGTCGGTTGTTTCTTTGGAACAATTATTGGAATGCTACCCGGTCTCGGTCCAATGACTGCTATCGCTTTAATGATACCCATTACTTATGGGTTTGATCCTGCAACAGGATTAATTTTAATGGCCGGTGTTTACTATGGAGCAGTCTTTGGTGGATCAACTTCTTCCATATTATTGAATGCACCAGGTGTTCCTGGAACTGTTGCAACTTCATTTGATGGTTATCCAATGGCTCAACAAGGTAAAGCAGGGAAAGCCTTAGCTATTGCAGCGTGGAGTTCTTTTGCCGGTGGTACACTGTCCGCAATTTATTTATTATTTATGGCACCAAGTTTATCAAAAGTAAGTTTATCTTTTCGTTCACCAGATTATTTTGCTTTGATGATTTTAGGATTAACAGCTATAGCTGCTTTTTCATCTAAAGGACAATTTCTAAAAGCAATGATGATGGTAGTTCTTGGATTAATGTTAGCATCTGTTGGTCAAGATAGTTTGTCAGATATTACAAGATTTACATTTAATAACATGAATTTAACAGATGGGATTAGTTTTGTACTTGTTGTCATGGCAACATTTGCAATGAGTGAAGCTTTGACAATTATTTTAAAAAGAAATGACCCAACAAGTGCTGCTAAACAAGTTTCACTAACAGAACTTGGTTCAATTAGAATTAACAAAGAAGAACGTACAAAAATGTATAAAACAATACCAAGATCATCCATAATTGGTTTTTTAATAGGTGTTCTTCCTGGGGCTGGTGCAACTATAGCATCTTTCTTAGCGTACGGAATGGAGAGAAACGTTGTTAGTGATGAGGAAAAAGAAAAATTTGGCAAAGGAAGTGTAAATGGTTTATCTGCACCAGAGACTGCAAACAATGCTGCTTGCTCCGGATCTTTTGTTCCAATGCTTACTTTAGGAATACCGGGAAGTGGAACAACAGCTGTAATGCTTGGAGCACTCCTTGGGTTTGGGGTTCAACCAGGACCAAGGCTTTACATGACGAACCCAGAAATATTCTGGTCAATAATAATGTCTATGTATATTGGAATGGTTATTCTTCTTATATTAAATTTACCTCTCATTCCATATATCGCTAGAATTCTTGCAGTTCCTAAAAATTATTTAATTCCTTTAATCTTATTTTTTTCTGTCACAGGTATTTATGTAATGTCATTTAATAATTTTGATATCTATTTAATGATTGGGATAGCTGTGGTTGCAACTTATTTAAGACTGTATGATTTTCCCATGCCACCTCTTATTTTAGCTTTTGTCCTAGGAGGATTAATGGAAGAAAATTTAAGAAGATCTTTATTATTAAGCAACGGTTCGTGGGAGTTCTTGTGGGACAGAACTTTAACAGCTTGTATACTTGCTACGACAATTTTAATTGTATTTTGGCATATTTATAAAACTTTTAAGAAAAAAAATTAATTTAGAATTTTTTTATAATCTTCAATAATTTTTGACCATTGGAATTTATGAACAAATTCTTTGGCTTTTTTGCCATAATCTAGGTATCTTTTATTTTCTAACATCGAATTAATAGAAGAATAAATTTCATCAAGATTATTACCATCACATATTAAGCCAGTTTTTTCATGATCAATGGCATCTGATGCGCCCCCATCTTTTCCACCAAGAGAAGGTATTCCGTATTGGGCAGCTTCTACATAGGCAATACCAAAACCTTCAACAGATTTTTTATGAATTATTGACGGCATTACAAAAATATCTGATTTAGCAATTAGCGCATTTTTTAAATCATCACTTATATCTTTAAAAAACATTACCTGAGCCTCTAAATCTAACTCTTTAACTAGTTTTTTTATGTTTTCTTCCTCCTCTCCATAGCCAACGCAAATGTAGACAATACTAGGATAAATTTGTTTTAAATTTCTAAGCGCCATAATTACTTTTTCATGATTTTTTCTCTTATCAAATCTTGAAACAGTAATTAATCTTGGGGTTTTAACTTTAAGCAAACTCTCAACTTTTTCTAAAGTTTTTTTATTAATTTCTTTAACCGGATCTACACCTGGATTAATTACAATAATTTTGGTTTCATTTACTCCATTTTCTATTGCTAACTTTTTTGTATATTCAGAATTAGCTATGACTTTTTCAACATTATTTAATACATTTATAATTCTCTTATTTTGGCTTGAAGCTTTTGGATGATTAATTTCTTTACTATGAATTAAACAATATTTTTTTTTTGATGATTTAATAAGTTCTAAACTTTTCCAGTGATCAGCTATTATTCCATTTATTTTATTATCTTTAATGTATTCATCTATTAATTGTGCTTTTCTATATTTTCTCAATAGCTTAATTCCTCCAACTCTTTCAATTGAAAAGGATGCATTTTCATCAAAATCTTTATGACCATCAATATAATTCGCAAAGACTTTAATCATATAATTTTTAGATAATTCTCTAGAAAGACCCCACATTAAGCTTTGCATTCCACCAACTTCAGGTGGAAAAGATCTAGTAACGATTAAATACATTAATCATGTTTCCATTTAATGCCACAACCAGCACTTGGAATTTGTTCCATTGGACCTTTACCTGTTTCAGCTATTTGTTTCATTGCTTGAAATAGATCACTTTCACCACTTCTAACAGGAATAAGTTTTTTTAATTCTCTCATCCGACCTCGATACTGAAGTTCTAAATTTTTATTGTATCCAAAAAAATCTGGTGTACACACAGCGTCATAAGCTTTAGCAACTTCTTGTGTTTCATCTGTTAAATATGGAAAACCAAAATTATTTCCTTTTGCAAATTTTACCATATTTTCAAAAGAGTCCTCTGGATAGTTAACAGAATCATTTGAACAAATCGCAATCGAACTAATTCCAAAATTTTCTAAGTTTTTGCAGTCCCCAACAATATCTTTTGTGACTGCTTTAACGTAAGGACAATGATTACAAATGAACATTATTAAAGTTCCATTTTTGCCGGCAATATCCTCTAATTTAAGAATTTTATCATCAGTTGATTTCAGCTCAAATGGAATAGCTTTTTTCCCAAAATCACATATTGGAGTTTGTATTGGCATAATGCTATAATATATAAATTATGTTTTATGATTTAAAAGATAAAAAACCAAAAAACTCTGGCGAAAATTGGGTAGCACCTAATGCCACAATAATTGGAGATGTTACATTAGAAAAAAATACAAGTATTTGGTTTAATGCAGTTTTAAGGGGGGATGTTGAAAATATTTTAATTGGAGAAGGCTCCAATGTTCAAGATGGAAGTGTTTTACATACTGACCCAGGTTATCCATTAAAAGTAGGCAAAAACGTAACTATAGGACATATGGTTATGTTGCACGGTTGCACCATAGGAAACAACAGTCTCATTGGAATTGGAGCAGTTATTCTTAATAATGCCAAAATAGGAAACAATTGTATAATTGGTGCCAAAGCATTAATTACTGAAAATAAAGATATACCTGACAACTCTTTAGTTGTTGGCTCACCAGGTAAAATTATTAGACAAGTGTCTGAAGAAGAAAAAAAAGATATATTGGAAAATACTAAGCACTATCAAGAAAATTGGAAAAAATATTCTAAATCTATCTTTTAGTTTTTTTAAAAAATTATTTAAGAGAAAATAAAATTATGAGCAATTTATCTAGGAAAGAAATTGAAAAATTTTCAAATAAAATTTTAGATGATTATGACAATAAAAATCCAGGATCTATTTTTAAAGAAACTGAAAGAATTAGTAACGCGGATGCTCTTCTTATTCAATCAAATGTTGCAAAATTAAGACTTAGTAGGGGAGAAGAGATTATTGGCTATAAAATTGGATGTATTTCAAAAGATACTCAAAAAAAAATGGGATTTAACCAACCTGCTTCTGGCTATCTTTGGAAGAGCGAATTACATAATACTGATGTAACATTGGATAAAAAAGACTTTACAAATCCAGCAATGGAAGCTGAATTTGGAGTTCTTTTAAACCGTGATATTAATCCTGAATTTGCTTCATTTGAATATATTTTAGAATCTATAGAAAGTATTTACCCACTAATTGAAATTCATAATCTAATTTTTTATGGAGATGAGCCTCATGGTGCTGAATTACTTGCAAATAACGCAATACATGCTGGTGTTATTTTGGGGCCCAAAAATAAAGCTCCTGTTAATAAAATAGAGACTGATCTTAAGCTAATTTACGACCAAGAAATTATTGATACATGGAATGACAAGAGTTGGCCTTCTGATATATTATCTCAAGTTCAATGGCTAATAAAAGAAAAGGGTAAAAATAATAATATTTTGAGAAAAGGAAATTTAATTTTGACAGGTGCTTATGGATTTCCAGTGCCAATAAATGAAAAAAAAATAATAGAAGTCACATCCTCAGCCTTTGGTGGCGTTAAAGCAACATTTAATTAAGGTATTAGCCAGGTATTCTTATTATCTTCTAAATTAAATCTTGCTCTTCGATGGCCTTTAGCAGCCAAATAAAGCCATTCAATAAATTTCACTTCACATTGAATAACTGTAAAATTTCTATAACCTTCTTCACTTTGCTCCTTAGTATAATCAAAATTATCAAGTTCAGGTTTTAACCCAGAAGTTGGAATTTCAGTTTCCGACCCCGGACCATTATCAACTAAATAACATTTTCTACTTATATGCTGTGTTTTGGACCATGAGTCTTTTGCAACATCATTTTCATGATTAATAGTACAATCAACTTTTAACCTTACTTGTATTTTTTCTTCTTTATCGTAAAAAAGCATAGCTGCTTTAGAATTTTTTTTTAGTTTTTCAATTTTATCAGATCTAATATCACTATGAAATTGTAATAAGTTATTTTTTTGATCAGATTTTCGAAGAACTATAATTCTTCCATCAAAATCTAATTGATCTCCACATATAAATGTAGGTGTTCTGAATTGTGAACTTCTATTAGTTATTGCATCATCTAGCATTGACCATATCTTTTTAATAATTTCGCTAAAGTCTTCGTAGTATGCTGGCTGCATACGTATCTACTTTCTAAATCTTTTGATTAAGCTTGAGGTATCCCATCTTTTTCCACCCATTTCTTGAACATCACCATAATATTTATCTACTAGTTCAGTAATTGGCAAAAGCGAGCCATTATTTTTTGCTTCTTCCATGGCAATTTTAAGATCTTTTCTCATCCAATCTACAGCGAAACCAAAATCAAATTTATCGTCTATCATTGTTTTATATCTATTTTCCATCTGCCATGATTGTGCAGCACCTTTTGAAATTACCTCAATAACGTCTTCCATGTTTAACCCAGCTTTCATTCCAAAATTTATACCCTCAGACAATCCTTGAACTAGACCTGCGATACAAATTTGGTTAACCATTTTAGCTAACTGTCCATTGCCTGGACCACCAAGTAGTTTCATTTTTTTGCTGTAACATTCAACTTTGTCTTTAGCCTTATCAAAATCTTCTCGATCACCACCAATCATTACTGTTAAGGCACCATTTTCTGCTCCAGCTTGACCTCCTGATACAGGTGCGTCTAAGGATCCAAAATCATTTTTCTTTGCAAACTCATAAATTTCTCTTGCAATTGTTGCTGAAGCTGTAGTGTTATCAATATAAACAGAACCCTTTTTAATTGTTTTAAAAATACCGTTGTCACCAAATGTAACTTCTCTTAAATCATTATCATTTCCAACACAGGTAAATATATATTCAGCATCTTTTGCTGCTTCAGCTGGAGTTCCAGCCATTTTACCCTTGTATTCACTTACCCACTTTTCAGCTTTAGATTTTGTTCGATTAAAAACAGTTACATTGTGCCCAGCTTTTGATATATAACCAGCCATTGGGTAGCCCATAACCCCAAGACCTATGAAAGCAACATTACAAGTCATAAATTTTTTATATGTTTAAGAGTTTAAGTTTAAAAGTACTTTTGTTTGGCTTTATTTTTACATTTTTTTCAAGTTTTGGACAGAGTTTTTTTTTAGGCCTGTTTAATTCCAGTATAAGAGATGCTTTATCTATCACCCATGGACAATTTGGCTCAATTTATGCTTCAGCAACTTTGCTTAGTAGTTTAATTTTAGTTTGGATAGGTAAAAAAATAGATGATGTAAATATTTTAAAATTTGCATCATATGTAATAATATTTTTATCAGCCTCATGTTTTATTTTTTCTAAAATTTCTTCAGTTATATTTTTATTTATTGGAATTTTTTTAATGCGATTAGCAGGCCAAGGCTTATCTAGTCATACAGCCACAACAACTATTTCACGTTTTTTTGAAAAAAATAGGGGTAGAGCATTAAGTACTTGCTGGCTAGGTTTATCTTTAGCTGAATTTACTTTACCAGTTTTAATTGTTTTTTTATTAACCTTTATTGAATGGAGAGATATTTGGCTTTCCATATCAATTTTGGTAATAATTGTTTTACCCATTGTATCTTATTTTCTTGTTAAAGACGTGAAGTTAGAAACAAGAGAAAAATCCAATAGTATTGAAGATCCTAAAGAAATAAGACAATGGAAAAGGATTGAAGTTTTAAAAGACTATAGATTTTATATAATATCTATGTCCATGCTAGCTATGCCTTGGATAGCAACAGGTTCATTTGTTTATCAATCTTTTATAACTACTTCAAAAGAATGGGGCCCTTATATAATCGCACAATCATTTATGGCGTATTCAATATTTTCAGTCATTACACTATTTATTTCAGGATTTATTATAGACAAATTCTCTAGCAGAAGATTATTAATTTATATGAACATTCCATTATTATTTTCAACTATTGTACTTTTTTCTTTTAATGCTCAAATTTCATCATTTTTTTTCTTTGGTTTATTGGGTATCACAAATGGTCTTGCTAATGTTTTAGGATCTTCCACTTGGGCTGAAATATATGGAGTTAAATATATAGGATCAATTAAGGCCTTAACTACAGCATTAATGGTTTTTGCTACAGCTTTTGGGACCGCTCTATTTGGAATTCTGATTGATTTTGGTTTTACTATTGAGCAGATTGCTGTTGTTTCCGGGCTATATATTTTGACCTCATTAATTCTTCTTTATCTGGTTAAGAATAAGCTTAATCCTGAATATTTATAAATTATCCTTGATTTTTTAGGGCTCACTGTATAGATACTCCGCATGGCAAGAGTTACAGTAGAAGATTGTATCGATAAAGTAGATAGTCCTTATGAATTAGTATTAGTTGCAAAAGAGAGAGCAACGCAACTTAACGCTGGTATTGAACCAACAATTGATAGAGATAATGATAAAAACACGGTTATTTCCTTAAGAGAAATTGCAGACGAAAAGATAAAGGTTTCAGATTTAACTGAAAGCGCAGTCTATAAATTGAGAAAACATGTTGAACAAGTAGACGACACTGCTGAAGACGATGAAGACATAGGTGATGATTTTGAAAACATGTACAAAGGTGAAATATCAAAAAGTGGCACTCCTATTTTACCTTCAAAGAGAGCAAGAAAAACTCCAGAAAAAATTCAAGTTACAAAAGAGGACTTAGCTGAATTATCTGAAACAGCGAAACCAGATATAGATGAAACAGTTAGTGCAGAGACAGTAAATGAACAAGGTGAAGTTTCATTAGACGAAGTATCAGATACGGAAAATCAAGAAGCAGAAGTAAATTCTGAAGAACAAGATTCTTAAATTTTAATATATACTTTAAATTACCTATCTAATTGGGTTTTCGCTTACAATTAGCTGGTCCCTAATTTTTTCTCTTAAATAGATATATACTCCCGCACTTATTATAATTGATACACCAATCAAAGTTTTAAAAGTAGGAACACTATCAAACAACACATAACCAGTAAGTATTGCCCAAACTATTAAAGAATATTCGTACAAAGAAACCACTGATGGAGAAGCAATACTGTAAGCATTTAAAATAAAGTAAAATGCCAAAACACTAATAAATCCCATGGCTATAATAAAAGGCCAAGAATATCCTGGATTAGAAAACCATTCTCTAAATATAAATTGAAATGTAGGATCACTAAAAGTATTAAATTGACCCTTGCCTGTAAAAATAAAAAATAAAATACTTATTATTATTGCCCCAAGGTACAAATGTAACATTTGAGTATAAACATTATCTTTATCAGAGGTTATTTTGGTAATTGTCATTGATATAGCATAACAAAGAGCACAAGCGATTGGAGCAAGTTTCATATAATCGAAATTACTAAAATCTGGATCCAATACAATAAATACACCAAGAAAGCCTGTTGCAATAGCTAACCATCTTCTTATACCAACTTTTTCTTTTAGAAATATAACTGCCAATATCGATACAAAGAAAGGACAACAAAAAAATAATGCATTTGCCATTGCTAAAGACATATAAGTTAATGAAATATAAAAAAAACTAAATCCAAAAAAAAAACATATAACTCTTATAGAGGTTAAAAGAGGGTAATATGTTTTTAAATTAATTTTTTTATTGGAAAATTTTAAAAAACTAATTAATAAAAATAATGCAGCTATAGTTCTTCCAAAATATAATTCATATAAAGCTGCATCATTGTAAACAAATTTAATCAGTGCATCTTGAATTGAGAAAAAACCCATTCCGATAAGTATAAAAAGTATACCCTTTGGATTATTTTGAGCTTTATTCATTAATTGAGTATAAAATCTGCTGCTCGTTCGGCTATCATTAACGTTGGTGCATTTAGATTTCCACTTGTGATTTCTGGCATTACTGAAGCATCTGCAACTCTTAAATTTTGTAATCCATTAACTTTTAGTTTTTCATTAACTACAGCCATTTTGTCAACTCCCATCTTTAAGGTACAAGAGGGGTGATAAGCTGTTTCTGCTTTTGATCTTATATATTCTTTAATTTCCTCCTCATTTTGCGCATGGTCCCCTGGACCTATTTCTTTTCCAGCATAAGGTTTCATCGAATTTTGTTTTAAAATTTCTCTTGCAACATGAATACATTTTACAGTTTCATTAAGATCATACTCATCTTCTAAATAATTAAATTGAATTTTTGGATGATCATATGGATTAGAGGTATTTAATTCTATGTTTCCACGACTTTTGGGCTGGTTTAAACTTGCATGTAATTGATATCCATGTGCATCAGGATCAACTTTACCGTGATCAATAACAAATGACGGAAAAAAATGAAATTGTATATTTGGATATTCTTTATCTGGAGACGATTTACAAAAACCACCAGCCTCTAAAAAAGAGGTTGAACACGGACCACTTTTATTTAAAAACCATTGAATACCTGCTTTGATCATATTAAATTTATTTATATATTTATAAAGAGTATCTGAAGTATTGCATTCTTGCTGAATATACGTTTCAAGATGATCCTGTAAGTTTCTTCCTACTCCTGGTATATTTTTAACAACTTCTATTCCTTTTTCTTTTATATGGCTAGCTGGCCCAACTCCTGAAAGCATTAGCAATTGTGGAGAATTGATTGATCCACCACTAAGTATTATTTCTTTATTCGCAAATATTTTGTTAATTTTACCTTTTATATTAACTTCGATACCTATTGCTTTTGTACCCTCAAATATTATCTTTTCTACAAATGAGTGAGTAAATACTTTTAAGTTAGATTTTTTTCTTGCTGGATTTAAATAATATTTTGATGCGCTAGCTCTTTCCCCTTTATGAATAGTAACATCGTACATGCCAAATCCCTCTTGATCCTCTCCATTCATATCTTTATTAATTTTATGACCAGCTTCTTCAGCTGAAGCTAAAAATGCTTTAAACAATGGGTTATTGTTTTGGGATTGATTAATAGGAAGTATACCATCTCCACCTCGATATTCATTTTCTCCACCTGACCAAGTTTCAATTTTTTTAAAATAAGGTAGAACTTTTTCATAATCCCAGTCTTTTAATCCAAATGAGGCCCATCTTCTGTAATCCTCTTTATTTCCTCTTACATAGACCATTCCATTATGAGCCGAACAACCTCCAATCATTTTTCCTCGAGGACAAAATAATCTTCTATTATTTAGATGTGGCTCAGGTTCTGAATAATACTTAAAATTATATTTTGGATCATGCATCGTATAAAGCAAGGCAAGAGGCATGTTAACTTTCCAGATATCACTATTTCCACCAGCTTCAAAAATTGCAACATCATTTTGCGGGTTTTCTGAAAGCCTATTTGCAAGGACACAACCAGCAGTTCCCGCACCAATAATCAAATAATCTAATTTCATAAAAATATAAAAATTTATACTAATTTTTTTAAATAAAGTTTAAATTATTGAGGATGGTCACCCTCAATTGCTATTCTGTCCATTATTCTTTCATAGCCTAATCCTCTACCAGGAAAAAAATCAGCTATAGCATAATGAATAACACTTCTATTATCCCAAATTGCAACAGCATTTTCTGTCCAACTAAATCTACAACTTAGATCTAGTCTCGCTTGATGCTCAAAGATATTTTTTAATATTTCATTACTTTCATCTTTATCTAATCCAACAATTTGCTTTGTATATGTCCAATTAACATATAAAATTTTTTTACCTGTTTCAGGGTGAGTTCTTACTATTGGATGTTCATTGGAGTACGACTCATAATTTCGATCTTTATTTCCTTCCATATATTTATAATCATCAATAAAAAATTCAGCACCAAGTGAGCTATGGATTGCTTTCTTATTTATTATCTTTTTTTGAATATTAGGATCTAGTGTTTCCCAGGCTAGTTCCATGTTAGAAAAACAAGTATCACCACCTACTGGAGGAATCTTTATTGATTTTAATATTACTGCCTTTGTAGGTTTAGAATTATAGCTTACATCGCTATGCCAATTTTCACCCCATTGATTTTTTTCTTCTTTACCTTTTATAATTCTTACAATTTCAGGGTAGTCTTTTAATCCCTTTACATAAGCATGAGTTTCTAATGGGCCAAATTTTTCTGCAAGAGCTATCTGTTGATCATTTGTTATAGGTTGATCTCTAAAAAAAATTACCTTATGTTCAAGTAGTAAATCATTTATCTTCTTAAAATTTTGATCCGAAACATCCGTTAAATCAACTCCTTTGATTTCTGCACCTAATGCACCAGATAATAATTTAATGTCCATTTAAAATAATTTATCTCTAGAATTATTATTTGTCAAAATGTATAAAAGGTTATGACTTTGACTCAAGCTTATATGTTGTTAGTAATTGCAATTGCTGGAGAAATAATTTCTACAGGCACCTTAAAAGCAACAGAGGGCTTCACGAAATGGATACCTTCTTTAATTTGTATTTTAGCCATAACCATTTGCATGTACACGATGTCTCATGTAATGAAAATTTTACCTTTAGGCATAACTTATGCTACATGGTCAGGAGTCGGTATTATTGCCTTATCATTAATAGGGTTTTTTAAATATAAACAAATTCCAAATTTTGCAACGACAATAGGTTTAATTTTAATAATTGTTGGTGTAGTAATAGTTAATACTATGAATGATACTTAAAAATCTATTTTTTAAGTTTTGAAGAAAACTTCAAATTATCTGATTTGAAATTATTATTATTTTTTAAAATATAGTCTTTCATTAAATCTACTTTTTCATTTTCAAATTCAACAACTTTTCTTTCACCTAAGTCAACATACAAAGATAATGCTTCTAGTGTAGCAGCTAAATATTTTTTTTCGGAGTGAATCATTTCTAATTTATATTGAATTCTTTTTTTATCATGATCGCAATACATAAGATTAATATCTACCTCATCATTTTCTTTAACTTCTTGATCATAAGTAACATGTGACTCCACAACCATAGTACTCCTTTTTGTGGTCTTGGCCGAATGTTCACCCATATTAAAATTAGTTAATAGAACTTCAGATCCAAATTGATCAAATATAAGTACATAAAATGCTACGTTCATGTGTCCATTATAATCGGTCCAATCTTTAATAATTTTTTTCTTTGTTAGGAAAATACTCATATTAATCTTTATAATCAGGCTCTTGCTTATCTAAAATTAATCTAATTTGTGATAAAAATTGTTTTGCTGTATCAACAGGATAATTAGCAGCCTCCTCTGAAGTTTTTTCAGCAATCTCGTGACTTACTATGTTTAAATCTTTATTTGTTGATAGAGCTGTAATGTAGGTTTCGGCAGCTTTTTCAAAATAATATAATGAATTAAACCCTTCGGCAATCGTTTCTCCAGTTATTAAAATACCATGATTTGCTAAAATCATGTGTTGTTTATTTCCTAAGGCATTCGCCATTTTGATTGACTCATCTTTAAATCCTAGGCCCCCATAGTCATTATAGATAGCGATTTTGTTATAAAAAATCATTGTATTTTGATCTATCGGTTTTAAGGTTGGGTCTTTTAGCGTTGACAGTGCAGTTGCATATTTAGAATGAACATGAAAAATACATTTTGCATGCGGAGCTTTTTCATGAATTGTTCCATGTATATTTAGTGCTGTAGAGTCAACTAATTCAGGTTTATTTTTCAACTCATCAATATTTTTTTTTGTTATTAATATTAAATCACTTGCTTTTATTTGACTGAAATGAATACCTGCTTTATTTACATAAAAATCTTCAGATCCAGGAACGCAGGCACTAAAGTGGTTTGCAACTGCTTCATGCATGTTTAGTCTTGCGGCCCATCTAAATGTTGCAGCTAAATCCTTTTGTAATTCTGTTATTTCCATTTTCACTTTTTTAAACTATAAGTTAAATATAAATTATGGACAATAAGGTTTTTATATCTTGTGCAGTAACTGGATCTGGCGATACAGCTAGTAAACATCCAGATTTGCCAAAAACTCCAGAACAAATTGCTAATGCTTCTATTGAAGCTGCTAAAGCAGGTGCTGCAATTGCTCATATTCATGTCAGAGAGGAAGATGGAACTCCTAGCAGAAGATTAGAATTGTATAAAGAAGTTGTTGATAGAATTAGGTCTAGCGGTACTGATGTAATTTTGAATTTAACTACTGGTATGGGTGGTGATTTAGATATTGGTCAAGGTAAAAATCCTTTAGATTTTGGTCCCATGACTGATATGGCAAATGTTATGGAAAGAATTGCAAATGCTGAACAATTTTTACCTGAAATATGTACCTTAGATGCAGGAACTTTAAATTTTGGAGACAGTTCAGTGATTACAGTTAACACTCCTAATGATTTAAGAAAAGCGGCAAAAAAATTAAAAGAAATAAATGTTAAGCCAGAAATTGAAGCTTTCGATTTAGGTAATATGTGGTTTGGAGCACAACTTTATAAAGAAGGTTTGTTAAGTGACCCTCCAATGTTTCAAATGTGTTTAGGAATTCCTTGGGGAGCACCGGCAACTACACTGGCAATGCAAGCAATGAAAGATATTATGCCAAAAGAGGGTGTTTGGTCTGGTTTTGCAATTTCAAAAAATGAAATGCCTTTTGTTGCCCAAACAATTTTAATGGGAGGAAATCCAAGGGTAGGACTTGAAGATAATTTGTATTTATCAAAAGGGAAATTAGCAACAAACGCTCAACTTGTCGAAAAAGCAATAAGAATTGCAGACGAGATTGGTTTTTCAACCATGACACCAGCTGAAACAAGAGAAAAATTAAAATTAATTAAACATAATTAATGTCAAAAGTAACTGTCCTCGCAAGTTTTTATCCTAAAGAGGATAAATATAATCAGGTTAAAGAAATTTTACTATCAATGACTAACCCAACTAGATTAGAAGAAGGTAATGAGGTTTATAATTTTTATGAGGAAAAAAATCCTGAAGATACAATTAATTCTTTTCATCTTTTTGAAATATATAAAGATACTAAAGCATTAGACTTTCATAGAAATACAGCTCATTATAAAAACTATCGATCTGAAATCATTAATTTATTAAATAGACCCATAGAGGTAAAAGTTCTTAGTTCAGTTGATACTAAATAATTGTTTTTAATAACCTAGTTTTTTATCAATCTGGTTTAATAATTTTTTATTTTCTATAAATAACTTTAAATTTTTTACAAATATATTGAGAGTTAATCTTATATAATCTCCGTTATCATCAGATGAAACATGAGGAGTCAAAATTAAATTTGGTGTTTCCCAAAGTTTTGAAGACTTATCAAGAGGTTCATGTGTAAAAACATCAAGTATTGCACCTGCTATTTCTTTATTTATTAGTTTTTCACACAAT